>JACRQA010000137.1 GCA_016222915.1 Nitrospirota bacterium
AAGAAGTTCTATTACGGTCTGCCGCAGTTTCCTGAGCTTTGGGGTGTCGGTAGTGATGACCATCCCCTCTTCAGCAGGCGATGAACAAGCAGCGAAAAGCCTGGCCTGTCCTTCCACTTCAACGATACACAGCCTGCAGCCGCCATAGGGCCTCAGTCTTTTGTCATAGCACAGGTTGGGTATATATATTTTGTGGCTCAATGCCGCTTTAAGGATTGTATCTCCGGGCTGCGCTGTAACCGGTTTGCCGTTTATAGTTAGCTTTATCATTATTTCTCCCCCTCATCCTTTGCCGCCAGCGCTGCCTTTTCTTGTCGGATGGCAGGTTTTATCGTTATTGATCCGAACTTGCAGGCGTCATAGCATGTCCTGCATTGTATACAAAGCTCCTGGATGATCCTGTGGGGTTGTTTCTTTTCTCCCACAACTGCCTGCTGAGGACAGCCCCTCAGGCATGCGCCGCATCCTTTGCAGAGCTCTTCCACTATATGGAATGAGCAGAGGCTGCTGCATATTCCCGCCTGGCACCAGTGGTCTTTGATGTGTGATTCATATTCATGTTTGAAATATCTTATGGTTGAAAGGACAGGGTTGGGCGCTGTCTGTCCAAGCCCGCACAGCGACGTCCCGATAATGTCTTTGCTGAGGTCCTGCAGTGTTTCTATGTCGCCGTCTTTTCCGCGGCCCTCCGTGATGTCGGTAAGCATGTCGAGCATTACCTTTGTACCGACCCTGCACGGGGTGCATTTCCCGCAGGATTCGTCGGCGGTGAATTCCAGGAAGAATTTCGCCGTGCTTACCATGCAGGTGTCTTCATCCATGACGACCATGCCGCCTGAGCCCATGATCGCGCCGGTCTTGACAACGTCTTCATATGTGACGGGGATGTCTAATAATTGTTCGGGGATACAGCCTCCTGACGGTCCACCCATCTGCACTGACTTAAACTTCTTCTTTTTGTTTTTCATTCCCCCGCCGATGTCATATATTATGGTCCTCAGCGGTATGCCCATCGGCACCTCGACCAGTCCGACGTTTTTGATATCGCCGGTAATCGCAAATACCTTGGTCCCGGAGCTCTTTTCCGTGCCTAATGTCCTGTACCACTCAGCTCCGTGCAGAACGACAGGGGCAATCTGCGCGAGAGTTTCTACGTTATTCAATACCGATGGTTTGTCCCACAGCCCTTTGTGGGCAGGGAAGGGGGGCCTCGGTCTCGGCATGCCGCGCTGCCCTTCAATGGAGCGCATCAGCGCGGTTTCCTCGCCGCAGACAAATGCGCCTGCGCCGAGATATATTTCAAGATCAAAGCTGAAACCGCTGTCAAAAATATTTTCTCCAAGCAGTCCCGATTCATTACATATGTCAATGGCCCGCTGGAGACGCTGTACGGCAAGGGGATATTCCGCCCTCACGTAAATAACGCCTTTGCTTGCGCCTATGGCCTTTGCGCCGATTATCATTCCTTCTATTACGGAATGAGGATCAGCCTCCATGACCGACCTGTCCATAAAGGCGCCGGGGTCTCCTTCGTCACCGTTGCACAACATAAACTTCTGGTCCGCCACGGACTTCGATGCGAATTCCCATTTAAGTCCTGTCGGGAAACCCGCGCCGCCGCGGCCTCTCAGTCCCGAGTCTTTAATGGTCTTTATAATGTCCTGAGGGGTCATCTCTTTCAGTGCCTTGGCAGCTGCCAGATACCCGTCACGCGCAATGTATTCATCAAGACTGTCGGGATCGATCATCCCTTTGTTCCTTAGGACCCTCAATACCTGATGTTTAAAGAAGGGGATGTCGTTCATCAGGGGGATTGCATGCTTCTTCTCAACGTCTTTGAACATCAGCTTCTCATAGGGCCTGCCCTTGAGAAAATGCTCTTCAACCAGTTTTGGAATATCTTCAACGGTCAGTTTCTGATAGAAGATCTCCTCGGGATAGACCAGCATGACAGGGCCTTCTGCGCAGAACCCGTTACAGCCGGTAAGGACGATCTTTATTTCATCCGCCAATCCTCTCTTCTCAAGCTCAGCCTTCAGGGCGTCTCTGACCTTCGGAGTGCCGCTCGCAACGCAACCGGTCCCTGCACACATCAGTAAATTGGCACGATATTTTTCCATTTCAATTCCCTCTATATGAGATATTTATAATTTTCAAATTTCAAAAACCAAATGACAAATAAACTCCAAATCACAATGACCACACCCTCCATACATTTGATGGTTGTAATTTGCATAATTGGAATTTATTTGGACTTTGGTATTTGATCATTGTTATTTATAGACTAATACGTTGTCTCGCTCCCGACAACCAGCGCATACTTGTCCACCGGGTTTCCGCCCATTATATGCTCTTTGAAGATTTCTCTGATCTTGGCGTCTGTCAGGTCGCCGTATTTTACAGGCGGCTTATTCATTATCTCTACCGTCACCATGGGTTCGCGGGCGCACAGGCCGGCGCACCCGGACGTTGTAGTGATTACGTCTTCGACCTTTGCCTGGGCAATCTCATCCATTAAAGCCGTCATTACATCCCGTGCTCCGGCTGCGATTCCGCATGTACCCATATGAACGGTGACCTTTGCCCTGTAACCGCCCTCGCGCAGAGTGAATGTGGCTTTTTGTTTTTCTTTTATCTTTTTTAAATCATCTAATGTTAATCTTGCCATTTCTTTCTCCTTAATAAGGAGGCACAGAGGCACAGAGGCACAGAGGCACAAAGTTTTAGCGTCTTCCCAATTACTTTGTGCCTCTGTGCCTCTGCCACTTTGTCCCTCATGTTTTATGCATACCCCTCTATAATCTCCATTACCTTCTTCGGATTTACCGCTCCGAATGTTTCTTCGTCTATTACCATGACCGGCGCCAGTCCGCAGGCCCCGAGACAGCGGACGGTTTCAAGAGAGAATTTCTTGTCCGGGGTAACGTCGCCGACTTCTATTTTCAACTCAGCCTTGATCTTGTTCAGGGATTCTTCGACCCTCTTTACATAGCAGGCGGTGCCGAGACATATCCTGATATTGTGGTCGCCCCTCGGTTTCATCGTAAAAAAGGAGTAAAAGGAGACGATGCTGTGTATCTGCGCGGGCGTGAGATTTAGCCCTTTTGCTATATATTTCTGTATCTCCGGGGGGAGATATCCAACTATCTGCTGACAGCGCTGCAGCACGGGGATTGAGCTGCCGGGTTTATTCTTATACTGTTTTATCACCCTGTCTATTTCCTGAAGCATTGATGGAGGGAATTCTCCATCTTTTTCCTTTTTCTCGACAGGGGCCTTCCTGCGTATCCATTCTACCGCCCTCTGTGTAACATCCAGCAGTACAGCCGGAGTAAAAGGCTTCGGCACATAATCGATTATACCCACTTCAAGTGCGTCTTTGATCGTGTCCTGAGAAGGGTAACCGGTAATGATTACTATGCCGGTTTCGGGCCGCTTCTGTTTGATCCATCTGATGAGAGTTATACCGTCAACTTCCGGCATTTTCAAGTCCGTAAATACAAGGTCATAGGCGGTCTGCTCCATCCTGAGTATCGCTTCTTTCCCGCCGAGTACCC
>JACRQA010000108.1 GCA_016222915.1 Nitrospirota bacterium
AAGACACTGTCGTTATAAGACTCCTCTGTCTCTTTGAGAATACAGCCGTATTCTTCTCCGCTGATCCATCCTATGCCGATTATAGAAATCATGATTCAAATATTTTTATGCCAGGACCAATGCCGCGTTTATACCGCTAAAGCCTGCATTGGTCAATAGTGCGCATTTGTTCTCCTCCACAGGGCGCTGGCTTCCGGAAGCCCAGCCCTGTGCGTCATCGTCGGCATCTTTGAAATTAACGGTCGGAGGGACTGTCTTTTCTTTTAACGCCCTCAGCGCGATAATCATCTCCACAAGGCCTGCCGCTCCCATAGTGTGGCCCAAGCCGCCCTTTATTGAATAAACCGGCTTGTCTTTATTGAATACAGACTTGAAGGATTTGATTTCCATTGCATCGTTATATAATGTGCCGGTGCCATGAGCGGAAATAAAACCAATGTCCTCTTCATCAGCGCCCGCAGACTTCAATGCCTTTGTTATAGCCAGGGACAACCCGTCGCCGGTGCGTGACGGTCCTGTCATGTGGTTTGCATCATCGCTTAATCCCCAGCCTCGTACTTCACCCAGGACCTTCCTTCCTTCTTTCGCTGCCCTTGAAGCGCTCATTAAGAGAACAAAGCCGGCGGCTTCTCCAAGGCTAAGACCGCTCCTGCTCTTGTCAAAAGGCCGGGCAGGAAATTTATCCAGCGCCATTAATGAAGAAAACCCGGCATAAACAAATTCAGTGACACTGTCGCATGCAGCCACCAGCACACAGTCTTTTTGTCCGCTTCTGATCATGGCGGCAGCCCTTGCTATAGCGGCTGACGCGGAAGCGCAGGCAGCGGAAACAACTATCACCTCGCCATTGATGCCTGCAAGCCTTTTGACCTTTTGAAGCAGGTTATCCAGATTGCATCCTAAGGCATCTCCCTCTCCGCTGAGAAGGTTTTTTTCAAGCAGGTCTATCTCACCCTTTGTTGATGCAAGTATCAAAGCTGAATCCTTCGGGGCCACTTCAGAATTCCTATTGAATATTTCATTAAACATTTGAAGGACAAGAGAATCATCCCCGAGATATTTCAGGCCGTCAACAATGGCCGCAGACCCGGACTGGAATGCCCAGGTGCTAAACCTCTCTATATCTGCAACAGCTGTCCTGCCGGACATTATCCCGTCCCAACACACGTCTATGCCATGACCGTACGCGGTTATCATGTCGCAGGAAACAACGACTGCCTTTTCGTCTTTGGGAAAAGAGGTCTCGTCTTGTATATCCACTGTTTTCATCTGCCTTGATTAAACTCTCCTGCCTTCCATCGTTCACGGCACTTCAGAAGAATATTCGGGGAAACGATGCATACTTCACCTGATTCCGCATAAGTAAAGACCTGTACCGTGTATCCGCTTGTCGCGATGCTTCCATCATCCTTTAACAGGTAATATTCCGTATTCAGCCGTGAGGCGTCATCCCATATTAAAGCAGTACGAATGGTAAACTCTTCTGCCAGCTGAAGCGGTTTAAAGTAATCAATATGCAGTTTAGCAATTGGGGCGCGCAACCCGGCCTCATAGAAATCCCTGTACGTCATTCCGCAAAGCCTTCCCATCTCCTCAGATCCCTCCTCAAAATAAGAAGGATATCTGCCGTGCCAGACAATGGCAAGGGGGTCGACCTCACTGAAACGCACCGTCCGCTTGACCTCAACAACTAAAGGCGCCGGTGCTCCCTCGATACGCTCGAAATAATTTTTATTCTTCTGCTTCATATGCTCTCATCCAATAGTTGCATTAAATTATCCATATCAGGCATGTAGGGGCATGGCGCGCCATGCCCCTACGCTACCTTCACCGGATTTAATATTTGATTATTCAAAACTGCACTCTCAATTTCATCTCAGACACCTTCTTCCCGTCCCTGCTGAAGGAGGCCTTCAGAACAACAGTCCCGTTGCCGTCCTCAGTGCTGCCGGCCTTGCATATCAGTTCCTCTAACGGAAGGACCGGGGAGAAAAATTTTGCCGAAACTATTTCTTTCAGTACGGCCCTCTTCCCCTGCCATTTTTCAAGCATGGAGACTGCACACTGTATCTGACAGATGCCGGGCAATATCTTGTTCTCCGGGAAATGTCCCTGAAAACCGATAAAGCCATCGGGGAATATAAAAGCGGCGCTCAGCTCTCCGCTGTCTTTTACTTCAAAGCCGCTCATGCACTGTTCAATTGCCTTCTTCATGTTTTTCAAGTCCGGACATCCTTCAGTTTCACAGTAAGACTGTAGCCGTATTTGTAGTTATTTAGTATAATCCCCCGGGGATAAATCCTGCCATCCCGCTCCTGGTATTCATAATAGGAAATACCCCAGTTCAGACTGTTCTCCTCGTAATATTTTTTTTCGACCAGATACCCTCCGGCGCCGGCAAATATATATTCCATAGTCCCTGCTCCGGCAGGCTCGGTGAATTTGATCTCATATTTTTTCTTTTTAATGCGTGCCGACGGTGAAGGGAGCAGCTCAAAATAGATCCGCCTGATGTCCTCTCCTACTGTAGCGGCGAAATTGCCTTGCATTGAAAACTGTTCAAGAACAAAGTGCGGGACAATGCCGTCTTTATCTCCGGACAGTTCAAACAATTTCACGCCCATAGGATTCATGCAGACAACCTTGAACGCCTTCTCTGCGGTATCGACATATATATAACCTATCCCGGAGAATTTATTCCAGTTATACTCAAAGACAATTGTATTCATGACCTGAAAGCTTTCGGGCGATTTATGCCTGAAGGCTTCCAGGAGGGCCTGCGGGTCTGCGGAGTCCATGGGGACATGTGAGGTCTTCTGAAACGGTATGACAGCGCAGCCATGAAGGCAAGCAAGAACAATAAGGATTGCCGTTAGATATCCCCCCTTTGGAAAAGGGGGGCGTGGGGGGATTTTCCCGATAAGGCAATTCAATTTATTTAAAAAATCTCCCCTAACCCCTCTTTGCCAAAGAGGGGAATAACTGCTGTCACCATCTTTTATGTCGCAGCCCCTATTAATCACTGCGCCTTCCCTTTTCCCACATTTACCGTTAGATCATAAAGCTTGGGCACTACCATCACAGAGGAGAAAAAGCCCGCGCCTACCGCGATGACCATGGTCATGCCGACTGAAGACAGGGCCGGGTGCTTTGCAAAGACCAGTACCCCTGCGCCGATCAGCGTGGTCACGGTACAAAGGGCGATTGCCATTATAGTGCCGGTATTTATTTTGTCCCTGCTGCGATAGGTCATGAAAATCCCGTAATCCGAAGACAGCCCTATGGCCAGCACCCCGGCAATCATGTTGGCCGCATTGATTTTAAGCCCGAAGATGGTCATCATTCCGAAAAGCCAGATAATACTGGTCAGCGGGGGCATAAGAGCTATCAGTGTCTCTTTGATATTCAGAAAACACATATACGTCATTACGATTACGCTTATCGACGCGAGCAGGGTCATCAGCTTTAAATCAGAGGACACAACCTTAGAGAGGGTATCGGAAAGGACAGTGGCAGAGACCAGGTATGTGCCTGGATGTTTCGCACTTATTTCATTCATTGAATGTACATAATCCGGAGTGTCAGGGAAAAAGGACATCAGGCGATAACCGTTGTCCGTCTTCTGAACAAAGCGCTCGAATAGACTGGAGGGGTTATTTAACAATCCCCCTACATCCTCCTTTTTCAAAGGGGGACTTACTTCCCCGCTATTTAGACGGGCATAGGGAATGTTCCCCCCTTTAGCAAAGGGGGGCGAGGGGGGATTTTTTTTATCTGCAACTTTAAGGCCTGCAAAAAACGGATCAAAGGCGTTTTCAGAGAAACCAAACTTCTTCCCCTCCTGCGAAAGGAGGCCGGCAAGTTTTTGTTCCCTTTCTTCAGACCAGAATTTGTTCCAGCGCCCTGCATTTTCGTCTCTTGTCTTTTCAGACAGCAGTAAGGGGGCGACGCTTGTAAAATTTTCCGCCCCGACAGTTTGCACCGCGTCGCTGTAGATCTTTTCATTTATCTCAAGCGCCTCTTCGTAATTTTTTGCATTAATTACAAGCACGGCCGGTGTTTTCTCTCCGCCCCATATTTCCTGAAAATTCTTCTCTGCATTTATTATCTCTTTTTCGGTCCCATCTATGTTTCTGATATCTCTCTCAAACTCAACGTGGACAGCAAAATAAGCCAGTGCGATTGTCAGAAAAAGCCAGAACAGGACATTCAACCCATTTGAATAATTTCCCTGCTCAAGCTTAACAGCTAACCGGTCCGCAAAAGAAACTTTGCTTCCCGGTTTTAACATGAGATGGGGCAGTATGTATATGGAAATAAAAGTCGACAGGACAACGCTTATGATAGTGACAACCGCGAGCTGGCTGTAACCCTTAAAACCAAAAAAAGAGAAGGCGAGGAATATCTCTATCGGCGTCAACGCCCCGAAGCTGACAGGCTTTATCACGTGTTTCACAAAGGGAGCGGCGTCGCCCTTTCCCTGCGCGGCAAAATAAACGTGCGTCCCGTAATCAGTGGCTATCCCGGCTACTGTGGAACCCAGGCCGATCACCCAGTATGATAGCTTTCCAAGAAGCAGATATGACAGGTCAACTGAAAACAGGATCGCCACAACCGGTATCATGAATATCGTGACCGCGCTGATGTCCCTAATTACAAAGCCATACAACAGCAGCATCGCAATTGCAGCGACAATGCTGATAAAGACAATGTCCCTTTTTATCAGCTTCTCATTGCTGACTGTGTGCGCGTGCCCGCAGATGATGTCCGCCCGGATGTAGGCGGGAAGTGTTTCGATGTTCTTTTGAAGTGAGACAAGCATTTTTTTTGAGCCCGCAGAGTCTGTTACGGAAACCGCTGATTTTGCAATCAACATTGCATGCCTGCCGTCCCTGCTGACAAAATGCCCGTCTTTTATATCCACGTCATACCCGGTGGAAGCCGAAAGCGCCTTTAATTTATTGAGCTGCAGCATCTTTATGCCCAAGGGGTCGGAGCGGAGCATTGAATTCAGGAACAGGCCCTGGGGCTTTAACAACTGCATGTAAGAGTCACTAAGCTTTCGGGAGACGTACTCCTGGTTTATCCACCCGTCTATCAGGGAGAGCTCTTGATCAGAGACCATCTCCGGCAGATTTTCAAACATAGCATCCATATCCCCGGCAAACGCGGAATCCGGTATGCCGTAAGTTACTTCAGGGAAAAGGTCCTTATCCAGTTTCCCGGCCAGCATGTCAGTCTCAAGTATAAGGTCGTCTATGTCTTTATCCGGGGAAGTCAGCTCAAGAGATATCACGACCTTACCGGCAAGATTGGAGCTGCGGAAAAACTCCATGCTCCTGCTTATGACTTCATTATCAGGCAGGATATTGTCCATGCTGCTTTCAAATTCGACAAAATAAAGGGCCGCAAGGCTGGCAAAAATCAGGAGTATGAGAATAAACAGCACGGGCCGTCTGTTTCTTGCCGTGTAATCATATAAACGGCCTGCGTATTTATCAAACACGTCCCTTGACCTCAAGATCGGCGCTGTCTATCGGGGCGTTAAATATGGTGTTCTTAAATGTGATGGTTGTGCTGTCTCCGCTTACTTCATCGAATTGTACCTTCTGCAGATACTTCCGGTCCTCGCGGAACGTGACGGTGATCGCCTTGATGATCTTTTTCATATTACCGGTTTCACGGGGGATGAATTCGATCTCAAGTGGATTTGTTTTTTTCGAGGACACGGTGTAATCGTCCAGAAGCTGGACATACCGCCCGGAAAACCACGCGGTAAGCTGGTCTATCACCACTCGGAACATGGGGTTCTTTGATAACGGTATTTCCTGCACCTGGTTTGTGTCTTCGTCCCATTGGCGGATAAGCTTGTCAGTAATCAGCACGGAGTATTTGAGCGGCTCATCCACATGCCAGGCCACGGTCCGGGGCTTTTGCAGGTAGATCCTTCCCTTTATGATTATCTTGTTCCGGAAAACAGCCAGGTCCTTTTCCTGGGTAAAATCTGTTTTAAGGCTGTTAAAGTCAGATGACTGCTTCTCCATCTGAATCAGCAGGTCACGCATGTCGGCAGACTGCTTTCCTTCTTCAATCGCAGCCGTTGCCCCGGCCTTTACTATTTCACCTGAGGCATGAAGGATGGTTGCAATAAAAACTGATAATAAAGCAAGGCATAAAGAGAAGGCTATCTTATAGATTTTCATATCGATTGTAATGAGTTATCAGACGTTCTGTCGGAAAGCAATATTATCTGTCACTTCGGCTTGACCGGAATCTCATCAGCTCCCCTCCTATTTTAGGACCAACAGTAGGTGCCTTAAGCAGGGGTTAAGGGGTGGTAATACCATATTACTTCATCTCCGCAATTCCGGAAGCAGCTCCATTGTCTTTATCTTTATGCCAGACCTTTATCTCTCCCCTGGCAATGAGGTTTCCTCCTTTGAAAATCTCACCCTTGATAATACCGAAGCCCCCGTATTTGGCGGCCTTGTATACAGACACGTGCAGCTTGTCGCCGACGCCCGCGCTGTCCAGTATCTCCAGGTTTTTAACGCCAAGCAAAAGCCCCTCTGTTCCGTGCCCCCCGTTGCCGAGGTTTTTAAAGCCGTCATGGGCGGCTATGGCCTGTGAAAATATTTCAGGGTACGATACCTCGTTGAGCTTCCCGTCTTCACCTATAAATATTGAGTCTTCCGAAATTTCAAGCTCTGAAAGAGACTTCCTTTCCCGGACCTCAAGCAGCCGGTCCACGACACGCATGGGCTCTCCATGAGGGACGAGCTTTTCAATCCCAACAGGCAGGGTGACGATGTCGGCCTGTCTTTCAGCGTTCTTCCAGCACGTGGGGTCGGAGGCCAGATAATCTCCCGTCATCTGGAATGCCGCGCCCCGGCAGCCATAGCATTCATCCTTCTTTTCGCATGTCCCGCATGGCCCCTTGATAGACTTCTTATAGTTTCTCAGCTCCTCAATTACCTCACTGTCTTTAAGTATATTTGCAAGACGGTCCTCCCTTATGTTGCCTACCGGCACTGTTACGCCTATGCATGGCAGGACGTCACCGTAAGCATTAACAGCGCATGAAAACTGGTGTCTGAGACACTGACCGCCTACGAGGGGGGGCTGAGGCTCCCATGTGTTGCCGTATTTTTCCCGGTCGATCTTTGCGATCTGTTCAAATAACTCTCTGGCCATGCCGGATTCAATCTCGAGCATGCCGTTTTCCCTTGCCTTGCCCTGAGGCGTGATTATTTCAAAGTAGGGGTCGATCTTCTGGTCCCTGAGCCACTGCCACATGTGGACAAGCTCATTTATATTCTGCCTGCAAATAATAGTGCTGACCCCCATCGGACTGGTAAATGGATATCCCGCCTCTTTCAGATTATTAAACGCCTGCTGTATGTGTTTATAGGCGCCCTTCTTTCCTGAAAGGATGTCCTGGAGCTTCTCATCCGCTGAATTCATCTTCAGCACAACGGTGACCCCATAGTCAGACAGCGCCCTGGCCGTTTCAGTGGTAATATTTGTCCCGTTCGTAAAAATCTCTATTTCCATGCCGCGCTCTTTCATGAACCCGACCATTTCCATTATGTGCGGATAGAGCATAGGCTCGCCTCCGAGAACGATCATCTTCCTTGCGCCAAGGTCCCCGGCCTGTGTAATAACATCCATGGCCTCTTCTCTTGTCAGTTCTCTTCTGCCGTTGGCATCGTTCTGGACATAACAGTAGATACAGTTGAAATTGCAGTTGCGGTTGAATTCGATCTCCATGGACAACAGCCTGCTGCTCCTTGATGTCTCCTCTATTTCCTTCCTGGAGAATTCCGCTCCGTAAATGCGTTTCTGACATCTCATCATTTAATTGTTTCTCCTGTCTATAAAGCGGTTAATTTTCCGGGACTGGCCGGTCGACATCTGCTTCCTGATTTCTTCTTCAGTCGAAATTACGACCTCGGGACTTACCCTCAGCCTTGCCTGAAGCCTTTCAACAATCCCGGCAGGGGATGAACCATTCGTGACCGAGATATGCACGCTCAGGACATCAGAGAGGTCAAAATCACTCCGCACGGTAACACAGTATTCACTGACCTCGGGGATTTCATCCAGCACCGCATAAACAGCCTGGGGATAGAGTGTGGTCCCTCGGTATTTTATCATCTGTTTCTTCCTTCCAAGTATAGGCCCGAGACGGTGAGAATATCTCCCGCACTCGCATGGCCCGTCTGCCAGAAAACTTACGTCACCGGTCCTGAACCTGAGCAATGGCATTCCTTCCACGGAGAGGGTTGTAACGACCACTTCTCCTGTTTCACCGGGAGGCAGAGGCCTGCCCTCATCATCGACAATCTCTACAATAGCCAGTTCAGGGTGGAGATGTCCACCCTTCTGAGCGGTACATTCACAAAATGTCGTTATTGTCTCGGAAGAGGCATATGTGGAATACACCTTGGCGCCCCATTCGTCCTCCAGGTACTGCCCCATTTTTAAAAGGGAGAGGGTCCTGTCCCTTATAGGTTCGCCGATACAGATCAGTTTA
>JACRQA010000109.1 GCA_016222915.1 Nitrospirota bacterium
TCAGCCTCTTCAACTCCCTTATACTCATTTTGATAATGTACCTTTCCGGCATGATCTCCTCCTTGCATAAGAGAACATCATACCTTCCTTTAGGACATTTCTACTTTGCTTATTTAGGACATTATCACTTTGGCGGGACAGCATTTTTTACAGAATGCTTTACATGGAACTATTTATTACATAACAGGAACATTAAAAGCCTACCATCATCTTTAACTCCTGCACACAGCGCATCAACTCAGGCGCTGAAAAAACTTCCCACATCAATACGCCTTCCGTTTTGACATGTAATATGCCCGGCTTCCCTGATGACATGCCGGAAGAGTTCTGTTTTAAACTTCTTGTTTTGGATCTTGCCCTTTGAAGTATAGAAGAACAAAACACCTTTCCGACCGATGTCCCTCAGCAATTCAATGCCTATGTTTACCCGTTTGTCCGGCCAGGACTTATTCAATATTTCATTTATATCCGCGTCATCATCTATATCAAGACCTTTAAGGAAATTAATGGTCCTCGTTGTAATAAATAACGTGTATATATCATCACGGGTGAACAGGTCAGAATCCGACGCCATTGCCGTAAGCCTTGCCTTTATATAATCCTCCCCCGTCAGATCCATTCCAATTGCTATAGGTGATTTAGGAGTCAGATAAAATGGAGACGCGCCGAGCAGCACCGGCAGCCGGGAATTAAATGCAAGTGTCCGGACCATCCCCGGCAGGCTTTCATCCGGAAGACCGAGAATCTGATAGGAGACAATTTTAAGACCAAGTTGAAACGATTTGCCGACGACCTTGGCGTAAGCATTGAGAGAATACGGCCGCTTCGTGGTCTCATGGACACTCTTGTCCGAACTTACGAGCGCCAGATTTAAATGTGTAAATCCTGCCTGCGACATCAGCTCAAGAAGCTCATTATCGAGACTCATGTAGCTGATGCCGTTCATCGCGACAAACTCCATCTGCCTCTCCGGGAATAATTCAATAAGCCGCCTGCACAGCTCCTTAAATTCATCCTTATAGAAGGTGAGGTTGTCATCCTCAAAGTCAATGACCCGCCGCCCTTCTCTGTGGCGCTGTTTAATTTCTTCAATTACGTCTTCAACCGGACGTCGCCGGTAGTTATTGCCGAACGTAGTATGCACCGAGCAGAAAGAACACCTGTGAGGACAACCACGGGAGGTGATCATAAATGCCAGTGGCTTCCCGGCAAGTTGATATGGCCCTTCCGAAAGACCGCCTAAATCCGGAATCGTTAGTTCTTCTATGGGATAGTTTTCCATAACAGGGTTAAAATGCAGCCTGTTGTCTCTCTTGTAGCCAAGATTAGGGACGTCTTCAACCTTCACTTGCCCCAGTAAAAAGCGGACAAACTCCACCATTGGTCTCTCGCCTTCTCCGAGGATGACATAATCGACAGATGGCAGCGTAAGGACCTCATGTGGAACTTCCGAAACATGCGGCCCGCCCATGACGACAGGCACGTTGAGGCGATTCTTTACACGTTCAGCGATTTCAAGGGCTTCGCGGTAATATGGTGTGAAGAGGGATGATATCCCGACAAGGTCAGGGGCAATATCGTTGATCTCCGCCTCTATTTCATCAAAGGACTTGCCGAAGTGGTAATACTGATGAAAGGTTGAAAACGGGGACTTGTCCGCGACCGGATAGTACTCCTTCAGGTATGAAAGCTCCTCCGGGATGGGAACAGTCTTACGGCCATGACCGGCGTGATAATCTCGTATCAGCGTTTCTACTTCAGGAAGGTGTTCCCTGAGGGCGCTTTTGATATAGCACAGCCCGATAGGCTGAAGCCGGATATCCGTATCATAGAAGTCCCTGACCGGCGGCTGAACGAGCAGGACTTTCATCTACCGTCCTCAGTCACCAGTGTTTTATTAATCTACTTCAACCTCTGTTGCCAGGTACTTGACCCCGTCAAAGGCATTCAGCTTCACTTCAACAGATGAACTATTTGACAATGTCCCTTCGACATTAGCCGTCAGATAGTCAACTGTCACAGACTTGCCTGTCTGATAGGTCAACGTAAAAGTTTTGGCAGCTGTATCCAGGTCCGATACAGCCCCGTCCACCTTGATAAGGATGGAAGAAGCCTCAATTGTGAGGGCATTGAGATCAATGGCCGCCGCCTCAACCTTGACTTTAAGCTGGTCTGTTAGAGCAAGGTCAAGGAGGGAATCAATGTTCTCTGAAGTTACGCCATCATATGTCACAGTAAAGGTCCCGCCTTCCGTAGTCAATGTAAAACTCTTCAGGACATTGTCCAGGTCTGATATTAAGCCTACGATTCCCTCTTTGCAACCGTCATCGTGTCTTTGGTCAAAATCAGAGGCATTAAGGGGAGAGACCTTCATGGTCACGGTACAAAACGGTTGATTGAAGTCACTGACCTCAAATTCCTTAAGATCAAAATCAAGGGCAAGATTGTGATTTTGTTTTGACAAGACATTCACTGCGCCGCTGATATTTATAGAACAGGTATTCCCGTTGCATTGAAGGACATTCGGCTTATTATCATCGTCTTTGTACGAGGCCAAATTACAATCAGCAGTCGTATCGCCCAGATCGGTCAATACAACTTGTTCATCTAATTCAATCTCGATCCTGTTGTAGCTTCTTGCAGGACAAGGCTCAACGTCTACGAGTTGAAGGACAGTGGAAAGGTCTGTTATATCCGCAGTCACCGGCGCTGTCAGAACGTCGCACGAAGCGCCTGATCCCATATGCACAAGCTGCACCTTATTAATTGTCAGGGTGACCTGTTTGAAATCTTCATCCGGGCTGTCCGTAATAAACAAAGCTACACTGCCGTTAGAAGATCCACTGGAAGACCCGCCTCCTCCGCCCCCTATCGACCCGCCACCGCCGCTGCAGGAAAGCATTAAAAAAGGCACTGATGCTGCAATTAAACCGATAGTGATAAGCAAAACAATTTTTCTCATATTTTCACCTCTGATTTTTACTGAATCAAATTTCTATTCTCTAATTATATCAGGATTCTGTCTCTGAAAAGCTGTTATTTAAATTACAGCTTCATTTTTTATTATTCAAAAACAACATACCCTTTGACCTTCTCAAGCCTCTTGCCCTTTATCCCCACGTCCCACAGGCGGTTGATCCTGCCTTCACGCCGGACCTTCAATATCCTGCTGACCGTATTCGGTCCGAGCCCAGGCACCCGCAGCAATTGCTCTTTGTCAGCCTTGTTTATCCTGACCGGATAGAATTCCGGGTGCGTATCCGCCCAGACTTGCTTGGGGTCCCTGTCCAGTCTCAGGTTCCCGCTTTTATCAAGAGGGATCTCATTATTGTTAAAGCCATACTTGCGCATTAAAAAATCGGTCTGATACAGGCGGTGCTCCCTCATGAATGATTCTTCCGGTGCTGTGAGGAAATTCCTTTCCCCCGGGATGTCCGGCGTGCCCAGGCCCTTCTGATAAGCGGAAAAATACACCCGGTTGAAATTCAGACGGTTATATAATCCGTCCATGTAATTTATGATTTCAGAGTCCTTTTCGTCAGACGCTCCCACTATAAACTGCGTGGTGCACTTGACCCTCGAAAACCTCATCCCCCTGTTCGTGAGTTTGCTCATCAGCTTTAACGGACGGACAATGTCCTTGTCGTAGTCTTTCTTCGCTGAAAGGACCTCAAAATGTTTCTTTCCGGGCGTTTCGATATTTAACGATACGGCGCTTGCAAGTGAAAGAGAATCCTCAATCGCCGCGTCGGACGCCCCCGGAATTATCTTCAGATGGATATAACCCCGGTACTGATATTTATATCTGAGCAGCCGGGCCACTGCATTGATCCTGTCCATGGTGTGGTCGGCGTTATTGATGACGCCTGAACTCAGGAACAAGCCGAATACATCCTTATGTTTTTGGTAGTCCATAAAAATGCGGGCGACCTCTTCAGGCTGGAGCGTGCAGCGGCGCACATTGGACCCGGAACGGAGCGGGCAGTATCTGCAGTCGTTTGAGCACGCGTTGGAGAGAAGTGTTTTCAGCAGAACCGAATATCCGCCTTGCGGCAGTGTAACAGGATAAAGCCATTTACCCTCCCCGCCTCTCTTGCGCCGGTCCTCATCACGCGTGCCGCATGCGCAGGCCAGGTCGTACTGAGAATCTTCAGAAAGCACCTTGAGTTTTTCGATCGTGTCCATCTGATACCTTAAAGGATTATACAAAAATGCAGGGCCAATATAAAATATTCATGAATGATGTTAGACTTTAACATCATGACATGCGGTAATCCATGGAGGCCGGACAGTGGAAGAGAGAAGAAAAAGCAAGAGATTCCGTATCCCTTTTAATGTAGAAGTTATTCCTTCGAACGTCGCCGTTGATTATGTTTCCGGCAATGTAAGAGACTATTCTCCTGAAGGATTCAGTTTTGAAATACTAGATATCGAACTCGGGACAAACGATATCATCAAGGCCCGCTTCCGGGTCGATCCTGAAGCCGGATATATTAATGTCCTGGGGCGAATTGCCTGGAAGATAAAAATTGCAATTGAAAGCCAGGTCGGAGTGGAAATTGAAGAAATAGATGCAGGGACAAATAAGGACCTTGGGTATCCATTCAATATGTGGAAAGATAAAATGAGAAACAGTACTTGATGGACCTTCACCTCTCCTGATATATCATTACCGGCGCTTCTTGCCGAAATCTTCGGGTAGCTTTTTTTCAAGGCATGCATTGACAATATTCGCGCATTGAACGTAATATAAAACGTTTGCGATTTCACCTCATCGCTGTCCTCGCCTTAACAAATCCGGGAAGAGGAAACATGAAGAGGAAGTTTTGTGCATAGCAAATCCATATAGGTAATTTGCGTAGTTTATAAAACGGATTTATAAAAACGGAAAGGAGGTAACTATTATGGCCGGAAAATCAAAAACCGACGTGGCTGCAAGGACAGGGGCCAAGACTGCAGTAAAGCTCTGCAGCAACTGCGGAAATAAAATCGACGTTGTAATGTCTGTCTCCGCATCAGGTAAAAAAAGCATGAGACGCTTATGCTGCGAACTTTAATCGGGTGACTCCTGCGGCAGTGAAACATGTCTTGCCGCAGGAGTTTCCGTATGACTCATTCTTCGCCTAAATCTTCCGCAATCAACTGAAATAGTGCCAATGCGTCTTGCGAGTCTATGACTATCTCAAGTCATCCCGGAGGATGTTGCAGTAGAGTTTTTGTACGATTGTATCTGAGCCTTTAGTCATTGTATTATGCCTTTCGATATCTTGTTATCAAATGGTATTATATAGCATGTCAAAGAAGTCATTACTTGAAACCAACCCTTTCCTGAAAGACCCTGAGATACGCAGGCAGATCATCGAAACGGTTACCATTTCTTCCTCGGCTATCGAGGGGGTCCATGCACCTGCCAGGAAAGCCATGAAAAATGTAGCCAAGGCGAAAACCGTCTTCAGCGCTGCACATGCTTCTGTCTCGTCCGGGAAACCACGGCCCTGAAAACCCTTTTCATCGCTTCATAATCTTGCTCCTCGCCTGCCTGCACAGCAGCAAACTATTATTTCCGCTTTTTACCTTGTATGTCAGTAACATCAAGACCCCGTAGCCCTGCCTGTCATGCCATTAAAACTGCGAGCAGTCTCCCTGCCCGTCCATTGCCTTCACGGAAGGGATGAACCAACATTAGTTCGGTATGGATTACTGCAAGCGCGGTAACAATTTCATCGTCGCTTTCA
>JACRQA010000110.1 GCA_016222915.1 Nitrospirota bacterium
AATATGCAGAAGATGGGCGGGCTGAAAAAATACATGCCGATAACTTACAAGGTATTTGTCCTGGCCACGCTGAGCATAACCGGTATCCCGTTCTTTTCAGGCTTCTTCAGTAAAGACGAGATACTGTGGAGGGCCTACAATGGCGGGGACCTCGGCAAGTTCCTTTGGTTTCTGGCTGCCCTTGCAGCGCTTTTGACCGCATTCTATTCATGGAGACTGATATTCCTCACCTTCCACGGCACGTTCCGCGGGTCACATGAACATGAGCACCACATCCATGAATCACCGCCGGTGATAACCGTTCCATTGATGTGCCTCGCCTTTGGCGCGGTGTTTGCGGGCTATGTCGGGATACCCCCGATCTTCTATGAGCATGGGGACAAGATCGGAGAATTCCTGGCCCCTGTACTCGGACACCCGGAAGGCCACGGCACGCACGCCGAGGAGATATTCGTCATACTGGTTTCCATAGTAGTGGCTGTGCTTGGATGGATGGTCGCTTATAACATGTATATTAAAAATACCGGGCTACCGCAAAAATTACAGGACAGGTTTGCGCCGGTCCATAAGCTCCTGTTCAACAAATACTATATCGATGAACTCTACAGCAAGACGCTGGTCCAGCCCATGCTTAAGGCCTCGGACAAGATCATTCTCGGATTTGACACATATGTAATTGAAGGGATAGTAAACGGAGTTCCTAACCTGATCGGCGCCTTCGGCAGAAAATTCAGAGAGGTCCAGACCGGGATGCTCTCCAACTACGCCCTTGTTATGGCGATAGGCGCGGTGTGCATCGTCGGTATATGGATTTTTCTGAAATAGAATTATAAGCCATATTGTGGCAGAAAGAAATTAGGACCAATGGAAGATATAATTTATAACCAGCTCGGCTATTCAATACTCAGTTGGACGGTGTTCCTGCCGGTCGTCGGCGCGGTGTTGCTCCTGTTTGTGAGAAACGCGGCGGCTGTCAGATGGACTACACTTTTATTTACAATCGCTACTTTCTTTGTGGCGTTTCCTATCCTGGGTAATTTCGACAAGACCACTCACAAGATGCAGTTTGTGGAAAAAAGCCCGTGGATACCGTCCTGGGGAATAAATTATTTTATCGGTATTGACGGGATAAGTGTCTTGTTTATCTTTCTCACGACCATTCTCAGTATACTCTGTGTCCTGGTGTCGTGGAAGTCCATTGAAAATAAAGTCAAGGAATTTCACATAGCCATCTTGACCCTGGAAGCCGGGATGCTCGGCGTATTTGTCGCACTGGATTTCTTCCTTTTCTACTTGTTCTGGGAGGCGATGCTGATCCCCATGTTTTTATTAATCGGTGTATGGGGAGGCAAGAACAGGCTCTACGCCGCAATCAAGTTCTTCCTTTATACCCTGGTCGGAAGCGTGCTCATGCTGGTAGGTATTGTCGTATTATATTTTGCCGGCGGGAAGACCCTCGATATACTGGCCCTCAGCAACATGCATGCCCAGTTTCCGTTTCAGCTTCAGTTCTGGCTTTTCCTTGCGTTTTTTGCGGCCTTTGCAGTGAAGGTCCCCATGTTCCCGGTGCATACGTGGCTTCCCGACGCTCATACTGAGGCGCCTACGGCAGGCAGCGTGATACTTGCCGGCGTGCTGATCAAGATGGGGGCATATGGTTTCCTTAGGTTCTCGATGCCCATGCTGCCTGATGCAACGAAGTTTTTCATGGTACCGATAATGGTACTTTCAGTCGTAGCGATTATTTATGGGGCGCTTGTATGTTTTGCCCAGAAGGATTTCAAGCGGCTGATCGCCTATTCCAGCGTAAGTCACATGGGGTATGTCACGCTCGGCCTGTTTGCCCTTAACACCCAGGGGGTAGAGGGCGGGATACTGCAAATGTTAAACCACGGCATTATCACGGGCGCGATGTTCCTGATGATAGGGATCATTTACGAAAGGACGCACACAAGGGTCATTGCCGACTATGGGGGGTTTGCCAAAATTGTCCCCTGGTACGCGGGACTTTTTATGATACTGACCTTTGCCTCAATAGGTCTTCCGGCCACGAACGGGTTCATCGGTGAGTTCCTGATTATGTTCGGGGCATTCAAGGCCAAGAAAATATTAGGGGTGTTTGCCGCCACGGGTATCATTCTCGGCGCGGGGTATATGCTGTGGCTTTATCAGAGGATCTTTTTCCAGGAGGCAAATCCCGATTATGATGCCGGGGGGCATCACCATGTAAGGGATTTGGACCTGAGAGAGGTCATTACCCTTGTCCCGTTGTTCGTGTTTGTCTTTTGGATAGGGTTTTATCCGAATACCTTCCTGGAATACATGCACGCGTCGGTTGAGCATTTAATCCAGGGGATGGAACTGACCGCTGTTGCCGGTAATGAAAACATGATAGCAAAATATATAATGGAGATTTTCTAATGGAAATGGAAACGACTATAAGTCTGCTCGATATGCGGCTGCTCGTTCCTGAACTGACATTGATATGCGTGGGTCTGATACTGATGCTGCTTGATCTTGTTGTCAAGAAAAAAGAGCTGATTGCCGCTGTAGGGATAGCCGGGACGCTTGTCGCGATGTATGGGACCTACAAGCTCTATGGTTTTTATGATCCGCAGACGGCCTTTGCCGGGATGTTCGTGGTGGATGGGTATTCCAATTTTTTCAAACTGATCTTCTATCTGAATATCATACTGACCATATGCATATCATTGAAATACATGACCATAGAAAAGGCGTCCTTCGGGGAATATTACGCCCTCCTCATGTTTTCTACCACAGGCATGATGATCATGGCATCGGCAGCGGACCTGATCGTTCTCTATCTCGGTCTTGAGTTAATGGCGCTTTCTACTTATATCCTGGCCGGTTTTATGAGGACGCAGCCGCGTTCCAATGAGGCGGCGCTGAAATACTTTTTCCTCGGGGCGTTTTCATCGGCATTCCTTTTATACGGGATTTCTCTTACATTCGGGCTCACCGGGACGACCAATCTCAAGGGGATCGCAGAGGCCCTGGGAGCGTTGAGCATTATGGACAGCCCGATTGCATATCTCGGTCTGATATTTATTATTGTCGCGTTCAGCTTCAAGATCGCGCTTGTCCCATTTCATATGTGGGCGCCTGATGTCTATGAGGGGTCGCCGACCTCTATCACTGCATTTATGTCAGTCGGCCCGAAGGCCGCAGGATTTGCCGTTCTCGGAAGGGTGTTGTTTGACGCCTTTGCCGGAATGCAGGTCCAGTGGTCGGCTATTTTGGTGCCGATAGCTGTTATAACAATGGCGACGGGAAGTATCATCGCCCTGGCGCAGACGAACATAAAACGCATGCTTGCATACAGCTCTATCGCCCATGCCGGCTATATGCTTCTCGGGATCATATCCGGGACACATGACGGCCTTACGAGCACCATTAATTATTTAATGATCTATCTGTTTATGAACATCGGGGCCTTCGCGATAGTCATCACGCTCAGAAGAGAAGGCTTTCAGGGAGAGGACCTTGAGGACTATATGGGCCTTTCAAAGAGCCATCCACTGGCCTCCGCATTGATGCTTATTTTTATGTTCTCACTTGCCGGTATTCCGCCGACCGCGGGGTTTGTCGGCAAGTTCTATGTATTTCTGGAGGCCATCAATGCAGGGTATGTATACCTGGCGGTCATAGCCGTGGCATTCAGCGCCGTCTCCGCCTTCTTTTATTTAAGGGTCGTAATGTACATGTACATGAAAGACCCTGTAAAGGAGATATCGCTTACCACCTCGCCTTCCATGAGCATTGCGCTTGCGGTCACGGCCATGATGGTCCTTATCATCGGAATCTTCCCATCGGTTTTACTGAACCTGGTGAAATTGTCAATTCTGGGTTAACGCCATTATTCATGGGACCGTTCAAGCTGATTAAACGGTTTGAACGGTTTTTTATTGCACACTTGTTTTGAGCAAGTTGAGTGTTTTATAATTACACTCGTTGTTTCTGAGATCGATAATGCCGAAGTGGCGGAATTGGTAGACGCGCACGATTGAGGGTCGTGTGGGGAGACCTATGCGGGTTCGAGTCCCGCCTTCGGCACCATCTCTTTGTCCTTCCCAAAAAAGGACCCCGCCGTTACCTAATACGCTTTCCGAATATTATGGGTGCATAAGAGTCTTGAATCTCCTTAAAACAAATCGCACCCTAAAACATCTGAAAGGACTTTACTCTAACTCACATTAATGACCGTTCGCGCCATCGCGAGCCGCCTGCCGGTTATGTCGTGGAGAAATTCCACCTGGGCAGGGAATACGCCCGGCCTCTTGGGCCTGATGATCAACTCGATGCGTCTGGCCACGGTGAGGGTAAAAGGGGTCCCTGCGGAAATGGCGAAAGGCTTTGAATACTTCCCGAAGGGAGGCACCCCGAAGGGCCTGCCGTCAAAGGCAATGGCCTCTGCGTCAATGCCGATGGTATACCGCTGTACAGTATACCCTGAGTGGAGAATCCTCAATAAGATGGTCTGTCCCACCTTTGCATAGACTGCTACCGCCGGGTCCATGATCGGAGTGTCGTCGTCCAGCCTCGGCACTCCGGTGATCAGGAAGATGTCGGGACGGAAATCATTCAGAAATCCATTTTGAGTAAAAGGCCCGGGCGCTGACGGGTCATTAGGATCGCACTTTTGCATGAAGGCATCGTGAGTGGATGCGAGCTCGCGATGCCACCTGGAGTCTATCTCATCAACCACCCATAAGGCCTCCACATCATAGGGGATAACGTGCGAAGGCGGATTGAATCCGGCGACATAGCCCTCCCCGCGTGGGGGGTCGATGATGAGCAATCCGTACAGGCCCATCTCAAAGTGCAGGGTTGTGTTTTTATGGCAGTGATAAAAATAAGTGCCTGACTGCCCGGCCAGCCACTGGTAAGTAAAATTCCCTGATACCTCAAAGGAGTGCTTTCCCACCCCGTCGTTCATCGGCGTCGGCTCTATTCCGTGCCAATGAATAGTATGCGTATTGGTCTTGACGCCGGTCCTGACATGGACAACGTCGCCTTCAACAACCCGTATCATTTTGGACGGAAAGACCTGCCCCCCGACCTGATCATCAGGGTCTTCAATAATCCACATAGGTACGGCCCCCCCATCGGGCAGTGGTAAGTTGATGGTGACCATCAGGTTTCTTGCAATTGTTACTGTTGGGGCCACAGGATCCGGGGGCGGTCCGCTGTGCTTCGGCGGGCAGACGTGTTTATGAAAGACCGGTTTTTCTTCCTCACTTATTTGTCTTCTGCTGATCGTGCGTATTGACATGTTGTCTCCTTTAATATTAATGCACTGACGGGAAATCCACTCCATCGAGATCACCCGTGATTTCCCATGTCGTAACCAATCCCTGCGGATAATTGCCCCCAGCCGCGGTCTGTGACAATTCATCATGGCCGTGCATCGGATAGGTCAGCGGCGACTGCGGAACGTCACCAAGGACCTTGGACAATTCATTCTTTACAAGTTCACGAAGCGGCATGTTAGGGTCTCCGGGGATGTCCGGCGGTCTCATAAAGGGCAGTAGCCAATCCACCCGGTCCATAGGGGCAAGGGTGAAGGTATCCACGAACTGTGCGTTGTCCCGCGTCTGAGCATTTATCGCTGTAACGTAGACGTGATTACCATGAATGTGGGGTGAGTGAAAATCTACATCTGCATTCAATAAGCGGATCAGGTGAGGCTGCCCTATCCTGCCTGAGGGGACGTTATTGTGGTCATGGGCGGCGAAGGCCCCTGACTGCCCATTAATAGTAAAATAGCGGGGCAGATAACTATTCACAAGTTCCTCAGGATTGATCAGCTTGCCTTCCATGGCCATCTGGTTGAATTTCGGGTCAACAGAGGTAAACAGCCATATCCTGGTGCGTTCGGCAATCCACGGCTCACCGGGAAAATGCTCAGCATGTCCAAGGTCGTTAAAGAGCTCTCTCACAGCGGAGGCAGGGTTGGTGTAGGGATTGTTGCCCGTGTCGTGCGGAAGGACGACCATTGCCCCGTGAAGGCCCAATATCCGGTTTACAGGGGCGTTCAAAGAGTCGAAATACAGATATGTGCCCGTGGCCGGGACAGTAAAGGTGAGCACTTTCTTTTCCCCCGGCGCAATATTGCCGCTCTCAACAACACCGGGGACTGAAAAAGAATGGTCCTCATCAAGTGTGTTGGTTATTGAGAGTATGATCCTGTCCCCTTCGTTGGCATTTATGACAGGACCGGGGAAGCTGGGGCCTTTCATCGGATCTTCATAGAGCCACATATAAACCGCTGTGCCGTCTACCATCTCAACAAGGGCCTCGCTTATATTTAATGAGTATGACGTAGTCCGATGAGAATGATGTGTAGGCGGCTGCACCGATGCGCGTTTCATACAACCGTCGAGTGTAAGGGCCGCAGCGCCGACAACTGCATATCTGAGAAAGTCTCGTCTGTTCATGGTCCCTCCAGTGTCTTGAGCGAAAAAATATTCAATTGTCAAAGTCCTCCTCTATCAATACGCAGACATGTGCACTTTCAATGGTTAGAACTACCCAGTCATTGTGTTGAAGGACATCGCTTAGGTAAAAGATAAATCCATACGAGAAAATGGAATATGATTTAAATCATATTGAAAAGCTCAAGCGCCGATTGAAATATTTGTATGCTATAAGTTAAATTGGCAAGGAGGGATCTTCAAATGCCTATTTACGAATACTATTGTGAGAAGTGCAATACAATTTATAAGTTCTTTTCCCGGACCGTTAACACCGGGAAAGTCCCGGACTGCCCCGCTTGCAGGGATGTTAAATTGCAGCGCCGGATGTCTATGTTTGCCGCAATTTCAGGCAGAAAAGAGGATGCCTCGCCCGGAGATACGCCGCCTATAGATGAAGCGAAGATGGAGAAGGCCATGTCCATGCTTGCCAGGGAGGCAGAGGGAATTAATGAAGATGATCCCCGGCAGGCAGCCAACCTGATGAGAAAACTGTCCGATGCAACCGGTCTTAAGATGGGGGCCGGCATGGAAGAGGCGCTTAGACGTCTTGAGCGGGGAGAGGACCCTGAAAAGATTGAGCAGGAGATGGGGGACCTTTTAGACGAAGGAGGACCCTTTACGATTGAAGCTAAAGGTAAGAAAGGCAATAAATCTAAACCGAAAGTGGATGATACCCTTTACGAGATGTAATAGGGCAGGCGCCGCATTCGTCATATATGAAATCAAGAGACAATAAAACCCTGCCCTGTTTGTATCCATAATCTACCTGGTTGCTGAAGTACCTTCTCCCGAGTTTTAAATAACGGAGAAAAATTTCTCTGTCCCGCCAAAGTGATAATGTCCTAAATAAGCAAAGTAGAAATGTCCTAAAGGAAGGTATGATGTTCTCTTATGCAAGGAGGAGATCATGCCGGAAAGGTACATTATCAAAATGAGTATAAGGGAGTTGAAGAGGCTGA
>JACRQA010000111.1 GCA_016222915.1 Nitrospirota bacterium
ATGGACTTGTGACCGACCTCCTGCGACATATGCGCCGCGAACATGTAGTCTTTTGTCTTTGGTTCAATTAAATACGCTATCAATGCGCCTGCTGTTGAAATGAAGCCGTCTATGACAACAGGAATCTTATTTGCAGCCGCGCCGATTATCAGTCCTGCTATGCCGGCAATCTCCGCCCCGCCGATTTTTGCAAGGACATCGAGCGGATCATTTCGATCAGGTTTGTTGGCGGCAATCGAATCCTTAATCACCTGCACCTTATTCTTCAATGCCTCATCATTGATACCGGTCCCTCTCCCTGTAATATCTTCAACTGATTTGCCTGTCAGGACAGCTGTTATCGCGCTTGATGGTGTTGTGTTGGCAATGCCCATTTCGCCGGTGCCGAAAATTTTATAACCTTTCTTTGCATATTCGTTTGCCAGTTCTATTCCGGCCTGGATGCATTTCACTGCTTCATCTCTCGTCATGGCAGGACCTTTGCGCATGTTCCTGGTGCCTGAAACAATTTTGGAGGACACGAAATTAGCGGTAGGTTTGAAACCCGCCCCTGCAAAATCATAATCAACCCCGATATCAACGACAACTACCTCTGCACCTGCATGTCGTGCGAGGACATTGATCCCGGCCCCTCCGTTAATGAAATTCATCACCATCTGGGGAGTCACTTCTTTCGGGAACGCGGACACCCCTTCTTCAGCAACCCCGTGGTCTCCGGCAAAGGTGAAAACGACCTTCCTGTCAAGGGAAGGCATCCGGGTTTCAGTGATAGCAACAAGCTGTTTCGCGAATTCTTCAAGCCTGCCCATGCTGCCCTGCGGTTTTGTGAGGCTGTCCAGCCGGTTCTGTGCATCTTCCGCAAATTTACCATTCGTGTTTTTGATTGAAGACAATAGCGTATTTAATTCCATGATTTCCTCCGATATTGAATTTATTAAATTTTGAGTGTTGAATCCTTTATTTTTACTGGTATCCCTGCTGTCACCAGATAGACTTCGTCGGCAATCATAGCAACCTTCTGATTCAAGTCTCCGGCAAGATCTCTGAAAAGCCTGGCCAGGCTGTTTTCCGGGACAATCCCCATCCCGACTTCATTTGAGACGATAAAAAGATCCAAATCGTCGTCACCCTTTAATACATTAATGAAATCCATAACGGCTTCTTCGACTGCCTGCCTGTCAGGAGTCCCTATCTGAGACCGGACAAGCAGATTTGAAAGCCAGATAGTGAGACAATCAACAACCGCGACTTTATATTTGGCTTTTGTCTTCATTAAAGCATCGGCAAGGGCAAGCGGTTCTTCGTATGTGTCCCACTCACTTCCCCTTTCAACCTTGTGCTTTTCGATGCGGGCCTTCATCTCTTCATCAAGTGCTTCTGCGGTGGCGATGTAGACCTTGGGGCCTTCAATTTTAGAGGCTTCATTCAGTGCGAATGAGCTTTTCCCGCTCCTCGCGCCGCCTATGACGAATGTGATCTTCATAATAAATAAAAAACCCGGCCTTCTAAAAAGAAGACCGGGGATAAAAGCCGAATAACCTTTACCCTCACAGCCCCTTCCCTCGAAGGCTATTTTTGTGAGGCTCTGTCCAGGCAGGTCTTCTGGCTCTCCCGATCTCTATCTGCCTTCCCTGTCAGTTAAACAAGTGGCGTTCTGTGAGTAGAGACTGTGAATTCCGAAATAGTGGAAATCGGGATTACAGCGGCGGGTCCGCTCCCGTATTTCACGGGATTCCCCATTAAGCCTTTACGGCGCCTGAACAATGTGAATAGAATTATAACTTATCGGTTTGATGAATAGTCAAGGAGACTGCAATATTGCCTCCTCATCGGTTCTTCTGATAAAATTAAAACGACCTCAAAACCTCTTATTTGCATTATCTGTATGAAGGAAGGCCGCTATGACGAAATTCGCCGTGCATGCACTCGCTATCTGCTGCTTTGTCGCAGCGTTCCTGCTGAACCATGCAGATGCCATGCACGATAAGATGGAATGCAACGAGTGCCACAAACGCGTAAAGCTGGATTATCTGTTGTGCCTTAAATGCCATGACGGGAAAATCGACACCTCAGGCTTAAACCCGCCCTATTCCCTGAACGGCGACATCGACCTGTCTGCGGGCTCTTTCAATTACGCCGGCCACCAGACTCACCAATGCCTGAACTGTCACGACTATCATGACAACGATAATTACCGCAATCTCAAGGAGAAAATCAGCGGTCGCCAGGTTACAGTCGATGGCATAGGCGGTCCGTTGTACAAGGACAATATCTACATCTCCGGAATGAGCGCTTTCTGCATCGCCTGCCATGATGCGACTCAGGGGCACAGCCACCCCGTCGATGTCCGCATAAACGGCAGCGTTCACGCGGACTATAACAACTGGGCGAGAAAAATATCCAGGCTGTCCATCGCTGAAATCCCTTCCGGCAATGGAAATGACATTATTAATGCCAGGGTATTTTGCATGACCTGCCACGTGGCCCATGGCGGTCCCTTTAAGAATTTGATGCGGTGGGACAGCAAGGAGGGCTGTCTTGAGTGCCACATCAAGGACTAATGCTTCTGATCGTCAATTCAACCTTCACTCGCCGATTATCTTAACAAGCACCCGTTTTTTCCGTCTCCCGTCAAACTCTCCGTAGAAAATACGCTCCCATGTACCGAAGTCGAGTCCCCCGTCGGTCACGGCAACGACGACCTCGCGTCCCATTACCTGCCGCTTTAAATGCGCGTCCCCGTTATCCTCGCCGGTCGCGTTGTGACGATATTGTGATACGGGTTCGTGGGGCGCGAGCTTCTCAAGCCAGGTTTCATAATCGTGATGAAGGCCCGACTCGTCGTCATTGATAAAGACAGAAGCAGTTATATGCATTGCATTTACCAGACAGAGGCCCTCCCTGATTTTACTCTCCCTGAGACATTCTTCCACCTGATTTGTAATGTTAATGAATGCCCGCCTGGTCGGGACATTAAACCATAATTCTTTTCGATAGGATCTCATGTTTCCTCCGTACAATTTAAAGGGCAGGTTTGGAACCTGTCCCTACATATGTTTTAATCATCTTAACAATATTCTCAGCCGCTTTCTCCGGCGGTTCTTTCCTTGCATCAATTATCAATTCAGGTTGTTCCGGCGCTTCATATGGGACATTCATTCCCGGCACCGGCCATCCCGCTTTCCCTTTTTCATATATGTCCTTCGGCGCTGCATGTGTTTCGGTCCTCGTTTTCTCCCTCTCTATGCAAAGTTCAACAGGGCATTCAAGATAGACCTCCAAATAAGAAGGGACCAGTTCCCTTGCAAGCTTTCTCCAGGAGCGCTTGTTCCCTGTGGCATCTATGATGACGTTCCGACCTGCTTCATAAAGAGTTTTAGCTGAAAAGACCAGCGCCCTGTAAACATGCTCCCTTTCTTCATCTGAATAGGTTGGGGCTGGAGTGACTATTTTTCTCAGCTCATCCATGCGAAGGACTACCGCGTCAGGAACCATTTCCTTTACTTTGATGGCAACAGTGCTTTTCCCGCACCCTGGTAAGCCTGTAATCCATAATACCCATGACATGTAACAATTATACTGCATGTTTTATATGATTTTATGCTCAAAAAGGCTTTTCAATTTTCAATTCTTTTGGTAGAATGTGCTATGGAAATCAACGGAGGCATCAGCAAAAGACTCCCGCTTATACAGGAAGCCGACCTCAACGGAAAAATCGTCCTCGTCCGCTTTGATCACAATGTTGTAAAAAAAGGCGTTATAAAAGACCCCTTCAGGATCGATAAAACCATCGGCACCCTTTATTATATTGTTGACCGGGGGGGCCGGCCGGTCCTGATGACCCACGTCGGACGGCCGAAAGACAAAAAAACCGGGAAGATTACCTGCAACAGGGAGAATTCCGTTGATCCGATTGTGGAATATCTCAGGCGGAAGCTCAATGTGGATTTTTATGTCCCTGAGTGCGAGGTCGATCCTGACCTTGGTATATCTGGACTATCCAATTCCGTGTACCGTGCGATAGGAGAGCTGAAGGACAGAAAAATCGGCGGGATCTACCTCCCTAATACACGATGGTTTCGCGGGGAAGAAGGGGAGGGGTTTTTCAGGGACAATTTTGCCGTGCTCCTGTCCGATCTTGCAGATGTATATGTGAATGATGCATTCGGCTCCTGGCAGCCGCATGTTTCAACATATGATATAACCAAGTTCATTCCTTCTTATGCGGGATTTCTCATGCAGCAGGAAATAGAAAACCTCAATAACGTGATAAACCCTGACAGGCCCTTTCTCGCGGTGATTGCCGGCTCTAAATACGACACTAAGATCGGCCCGTTATATGCGATATACGACAAAGCCGACCATTTGATTCTGGGAGGAGTTCTGTATAATGCATACCTCTGCGCAAAATATGGTATTTCAATTAAAGGCATCTCGGAAGAGGACATCGGCGCCGCACGGGAACTGGTCAATACGGACAAGGCAAAACAAAAGATAATAGAGCTTCCTTATATTGTCGAGTCGGATACTATGGAAGGCAGAATCGAAGGGAAATACAGGACCTTGTCGATTAAGGACTTCAGATCGGGCGATCAATACGGCTATATATTGGACATCGATCCCAGATCCTTTTCAGATGAGAAGGTCACGGAGATCCTTCTGAATGCAAGCACAATATTCGTCAATGCCGTTATGGGGTTCACGCCTCATTTTACCGAAGGTTCCAAGGCCCTTGATATGACGATAGATAAAAACACCCTCGCATTAAAAATGTACGGTGGCGGGGACACCCTTCAGGAATTCAAGAACCTGTGTCCGGGGCTCTACCTGTCCATCCTTGACAGTAACCGGTATTACTTCTTTACCGGCGGCGGGACCGTGCTGACCGCCATAGAGCAGGGCAGTCCATACGGCTTGAAACCCATACAGGCCTTAATGGAGAACAAGGAGAGCTCGGGGAAAAGTATATTGTGATACGCGTATGCAAGTCCCTTGTCTCTGCTGCGCTTTTCTTAACATGTCTTTCATCCGTAGCCTTCTCATTTGACGGACCTCTTCAGATAAATAATTTATATCCCATATTCCTTCATGCCGACCAGCCGTATCTTGAAAAAGCCGAAATGGAAAATTCCATGTCCTTCAGCCTTTCACATTCAAGCACCTACACGATAGAAACTTCCGGGGAATGGATCATCAACCTCGACATGGAAATCACGGAGCTTAGCTTCAGGTATAAGCGAATAATAAAAAATTTGATTGAATTTGATCTGGACGTCTCGGTTCTTGTTTTCAGCGACGGCTTCCTGGACAGCTACCTTGAAGATTATCACGATACTTTCGGCTTCCCTGATTACGGGAGAAAGAACAGGCCGCATAATGATTTTCTTTACGAAGTGAGGAGAGACGGCAAGTTAATAATAGAGGGGGAACGCGGCACGCGGCTTGGCGACATCAGGCTTGCCGCTAAAAAACCTTTGATGTCGGCAAGTGATTATAAGTTAAGCGTGAAGGGAGATATTGAGGCGCCTGTAAGCAGCGCAAAAAAGGGATACAGCAACGGCAGTATGGATTCCGGTATTTCCCTGCTGTTTGATAAACGTATTTCCGACAGCACCATGACTTATTGGAACCTGGGCGCTGTTTTCCCGGGGGACGTAAAAGGGCATGAAGATTTGAATTTAAATAATTATGTCAACGGCGGGATTGCAGTGGAAACAGTGCTGAAGAAAAATCTGGACCTGATAGTCCAGCTCCACGGACAATCGGAAATTTATCCTGGAACCGGGATATCGGCTGTAGACGGCAGTGCCTTCTTTATTGCATTTGGGGGCAGGTATTATTCAGCAGGCGGCGGCAACTATGAACTCTCATTGACAGAGGACCTCAATACGAGCGGATCACCTGACTTTATTGTTAACCTCACTTATAAACATTTATTGTAAGAGACAAAAATATGAAAAATGAAAATTTGATTCACGACTGGATGGTCTCATATCTCAAAGACAGGCTCTCAAGAGATTACGATGACATCAAGATCAATCTGGGGGAAGAGAAGAATAATGAGTTTAAGGGGCATCATCCCGACCTTATCCTCATGAATCATGGGATGGTGCTTGCAATTATGGAGGTCGAGACCGAAGGCAGCATTACACTGGAAAAGGCAGATCACTGGAAGGCCCTTGCAGGTCTTGGGGCGAAGTTGATATTGATGATCCCTAAGGCGTCAAAGGCAAAAATTATCGACTTGTTGTGGAAAAAGGGGCTTGCAGATAAGGCCTCGGTTGGAAGTTATGAGATTTCTGTAGCTATGCCATAACGTAAAAGGCCCTTATGCTACCGTATCTATGAACTTACCAATGCCGGATTCTCTTTCGCCATAAACCGAAGATGTGCTATTTATCTTCGTCTCATTTTCCTGTGCCGGCTTGTCAGGACCTTCCGCAGTCTCTGGCGCATAAGTATTTTTTTCGGCGTTCCTGGCATCTGACGAGAGGCTGATCTCATTTTTTTCATGACTTACAGGCTGTACAGGTTTCAGTTGAGAAATATCTACAACATCACGAATATCAAATTCGCCTGATTTGCCTGTTTGCGTCCCTGCCTGAATGTCTTTGTGCCGGCCGCCCGGGTTATTTACTTGGCCCTGCTGGTCATTTGTGTTAGTAATTTCATTAATCATCCGGCACCTCCGAGATTTTATGTTAAAAATCTTTACAGTTATGTAATCGGCATTGACATGATAAACTTTAATTTATTACGAAAATTGCCTGACGTGGGGCTGTTACGGCAACTACTTCTTGGGATTGTTCGGATGTTGCGGGTTCTTTTTTTCACAGGGAGTCTTACATGATGGACGGCACTTTCGGCACTTGTCATCAGGACACCACTGGCAAAAAGTGCAATCAGGACAGGGGTGCTTTTTGTCCTTTCTTTTTTCGGGCATAACTAATCAGTAAACCGCAGGATTAACCCGCGTTTAATCCTCTCCGCATTAGTATTTCAACTGCCCTTCTGTGCAATTTCTCATTTGCCGAGGCAAGAAGAGGGGTCGATCTGTTCACACTCACTTCAACTCCATCGATCTCCTTGCCATCAAGGTCCGTGACCCTGCCGCCGGCTTCTTTTATCAATAGATATCCCGCTGCAAAATCAAAGCTTCTTGACAGGGAAGGGACCACGAATACGCTGACAGCGCCCTGCGCGAGAAAGGCCATATCAAGGGCCGTTGAACCAAAGCATCTCGCCCTGTGAAATACAGAAATCAGGGGCATTATTACCGGGATATCGGTTTTGGGGATCTGTGCCTCGTAAGCTATGACTCTGAAAACTTCGTCCTGCTGCACCGTAATGGGCGAACCGTTTAAAAAACTCCCCTCCCCTTTTATGGCCCAGAACTCGTCACCGCTTATAAGATTGACAACGAAACCGATTTTTGTTTGACCAACCGTGTCTCCGTCTACAAGCGCAATGGACGTGGAGAAAAGCGGTATACCGCTGACGGCATTCCGGCTGCCGTCAATCGGATCTACGAGAAGCCGCGGTCCCCCGCCTTTTATTTCCCTGGTCCCGCATTCTTCTGAAATCAGAGTGACCGGCTCCCCAAGCATTTCAAGTTCTTCATAAACAATGTCCTCAGCCAACTTGTCAATCGGATGAGTAGTGTCACCGCTTGCTCCTTTGCCGAGTGACGCATGGTTGTTCAGTATATCCGAATGGGATGAAATTTCATTTTTAAGCCGTAATCCGATTTTTCTGATATCGTTAATGTTCATAATCTATATATTCATTCACCTTCTCAATTTTAAATGATTCATCATCCAATACACCATTCACGAAGTTAAAAATCTTCCGCCTGTTCTCCGGAGTTACCTCAGGATAGAAGACGGGATTTGCAACCACGACTCCCCTGAACGCATAAAACGGGGCCAGCACTTCAAACAGTTCTGTATCTCCAGTCTCATTAATATATTGATCATAAAACAGGTTAAACGCTTCAAGATAGGGTCCGGCAAGTTTGCCGAGATGATTTATCGAGAAGAAGATATAGTTTATTGTCAGTGCAGAGATGTCATCTGCAGCGTCCCCCCACGGCCCGCGACTGCGGTCGAGAAGGATGAAATCAATACCCCCTCTTTGTCCCCCCCTTGATAAGGGGGGGATTGGGGGGGTAAACCAGATATTGCCCGGATGGAAATCCCCATGGACCTGGCAGAGACGATTGAATTTCGGCTTCAGCCTCGCCCTCCAGTCCACGCACTTTTTTTCGATGTCGGACATTCCACTGCTGCTGATCGTGCCTTCAGGATATGTATCAAACACACCCATCAGACATTCACCATGTCCGATAGTGTCTCTTACTTTCCTCCAGTACAATTGTTTCGAGTCTTTTTTGACGGAGTGGATCATGGCCAGATATGAAGTCATTGAACGTATTTTTTCAATGTCCTGGGCATCCAGTTTGTCTTTCTTTGAGAAGGCGACCAGATCGTTAAAATAATGCTTCCCCTCCGCCCGCTCCATTAACAGATAATATTCTCTGCCCCCGCCGATTGATTTGATCGAACCATCTGCCATCTCTGAAAGCACATCAATCGCCTTCACGTGTTTGGGAAGGGTCTTGAACTCTTCAAGGTCAAGGAGGAACACCCCCGCCCTGTCTGCCGGGTAGTCGTGCTCCAGGCCTTCGGGGAACAGGCCTTTTATCACATAATGCTTATCGCCTTCTTTGGTTTTTATTTCTATTAGAAAGCCCGCACCCTGGACACCTTCGCCGAGTTTTTCTATGGACACATCAAGGGCTTCTCCCCGGAAGAGGTTTTTAATGTATTCTTTTATGCTCTTTTCGTTAAGCATGTGTTTGAAGCGATTGCTTCACAGCCGCCGCGACCTTCCTGTTCATCCCCTTCAAAGAACCAATCTCTTCAACCGACGCCTTTCTGATCCCGTCAAGGCTGCCGAAGTGCTTTAACAGCAAAAGCCTCCTGGTCTTTCCGATGCCGCTGACCTTTTCAAGCGGAGACTCAAGCGTGCGCTTTGAGCGGAGTTTTTTATGATAGCTTATGGCAAAGCGGTGCACCTCGTCGCGTATCTTTTGCAGCAGGTGCGATGTGTCAAGAAAGGGTTCAAGATATACGGGTACTCTTTTGCCGGGAAGGTAAATCCTGTCTACGTCCCTGCGGATGCCTGAATCCCTGCCGGGCTCATTGTCCTTGGCCTTTGCGATGGCGGCCAAGGCAACAGGCAGATCGAACGGCTTCATGGCATTTAACGCCGCCATCAACTGTCCCTTACCACCGTCGATTAGAATCAATTCCGGAAGCTTGTCTTCGTCCTCTGATATATGCTTCAAGTGCCTGCCAACGACCTCTCCGATCATGGCAAAATCGTCTATCCCCTCAACGGTCTTTATCTTAAACAGCCTGTAGCCGTCCTTCATGAATTTACCGTCCTCATATAAAACAAAGGCCCCGACAGCCTCTGAGCCGGAAATATTGGAGATATCAACCGCCCCGATCTTCCGAGGGGACTTCTCTAAATTCAGCAGGTCTTTGATCTTTAAAAGGGTCGCGTCGACCCTTGTGTCTTTGTGTTTATTGAATGAGTAAAACGCGTTTTCTTCGGCCATCCTGAGCACCTTATTTTCTATCTCGCCCCTCCCATGCACAAACCTGACTGTGCCCCCCCTCCTTTGGCTCAACCAATTGCTCTGCGTTGTCAGCCTTGCGTCCACGGTAATGATTATTTTAGGGGGCAGCAGCATTTCCTTTGAATAAAACTGCCCGATGAACCCGGCCATCAGCTCCGTGGTGTCCATATCTCCGAGGTCCTTGAGGAAGAAGTCTTTCTGGCCGATGACCATGCTGCTCCTGATAAAGAGTATGAATACCGACGCCTCTCCACCTTCCCTGTAAAGCCCCAGGACGTCCATGTCACCGAGTCCCGGCGCTATCACTCTCTGAGACTCCCATGCCTTTTCAAGTGCCCTCAACCTGTCCCTGACCAGGGCCGCTTCTTCATATTGTAATTCGTCCGACAATCTTTGCATCCGGGAATGAAGACTTTCCAGGAGCTCCTTCTTTTCTCCCTGAATGAAGGCCTTCACTTCATTGACTGTTTCAAGATATTTCTCTTTGTCCGCTTGCGACCTGAGGGACTCCGCGCACGGAGCAGGACACCTGTTCATCTGATACTGCACGCAGGGACGGAAGGGTTTATCAAGGTTATACCTGCATATCCTACTTGGGAAATTACGGCGTATGAATTTCAGCATCTCCCACATGGAGCCCGCAGGCACATAGGGGCCGAAATAAAGCGCCCCGTCTTTTTCAAGCCTGCGCACCACTTCAAGCCTGGGCCATTCTTCATTCACAGTCAATTTAAGGTAGGGATAATTTTTATCGTCTCTGAGGATGATGTTGTACTTTGGTTTTACCCGCTTTATAAAATTGGCCTCAAGCACCAGGGCCTCAAGCTCATTCTTTGTCACCACATACTCAAAGTCCCTGACCTCCTCGACCATCCGGGCCTTCCGCTCATCAAGCGAGGCGGATTTCTGAAAATATGATCTGAGCCTGTTTCTGAGGTTCTTGGCCTTTCCCACATAGACGATTTTCTCCTTCGCGCCTTTCATTATATAAATGCCGGGGGAAGAAGGTGTCTGCTGCAATTTTCCGGGCAAATCCATAAATTGATTATACCTCATGTAGGTGCGCGGCGGGCCGTGCCCCTGTGGAACGTGGCCCCAACAATTTCCACCCTCTATGGTTTATAATTTCTATTCATGGACAGAACAGCAAAAGACCCGGTAAAAATCCAGACCATGTTTTCAACCATAGCGCACAGCTATGACCTGCTCAATAGAGTGTTGAGTTTGGGGATTGATAAATCATGGCGCAAATTTGCAGTCAAGCAACTACCCCGAGCGGAACGCGCCCGCTACCTCGATGTTGCGACGGGGACGTGCGACGTGGCCCTGGAAATAATCCGTCAATGTCCCGATTCAAAAGTGACCGGCGTGGATTTCAGCGAAGGCATGATCAAACTCGGGGCGGAGAAAGTCATAAGCGCCGGCTTGCAGGGCCGCATTGAATTACGTCCCGCTGATGTGACCGCACTTCCTTTTGATGATAATGTGTTTGACGCCTCCATTATCGCCTTCGGGATACGGAATGTCCAGGATGCTAAGAAAGGGATCAACGAGATGGGCAGGGTCGTCAAGAGCGGCGGCAAGGTTGTTGTCCTTGAATTCACAAGCTCCCAGAGCCGCTTCTTCCAGCCTGTGTTCCATTTTTATATCAGCAAGGTGCTTCCCTTTATCGGTGAACTCGTCTCCGGGAAAAAAGGAGCGTACAAATACCTGCCGGACTCAATGCTCAACTTCCCCCCGCCGGAAAAATTTTCTCGCCTGATGGAAGAGGCCGGCCTGAGGGATGTCAGATACTATAAACTGACATTCGGCGCGGCAGTCGTATACGTTGGGACGGTGCAGTGAAGTAAAGGTTTCATCCAGGACTTAAGGAGTCATCAAGTTTTTCTATATCTCCCGGTTTCTTAAAAAAATAACTTGACAAACCTTATTGCCTTCCAGTACTATTGATATTAGTTATCATTATTAATTGGAGCATCTTATGCCAGGCGTTGAAGTAAAAGAAATTTTTTCAGGTCATATTAAAGAGAAAGGTCTGCGTAATACCAGGCAACGGGAAATAATCCTTGAGGCATTTCTTTCCGCTAACAAGCATATCACTGTAGAAGACCTGTTCAACATAGTGAAGAAGAAACATCCGGAGATAGGCTACGCGACCGTGCATCGCAATCTGAAGCTGATGTGTGAAAGCGGCCTGGCTGAAGAGATAAAGATAGGCACGAGCAAGGCAAAGTTTGAACTTAAATACGGCCATGAGCACCATGACCACCTGATCTGCCTTAACTGCGGTAAATTCATAGAGGTCAATGACGAAAAGATTGAAAAACTCCAGGTGAAGCTTGCGGAGGAAAACGATTTCCAGCCGGTAAGGCATAAGCTCGAAATATACGGTTTTTGTAAAAAATGTAGATAGATTTTTTTCGGGGTTTATTGATAATGAATATCATTATTGTGAGTCGGCTTATACCTTTGAGACAATTTAAAACAAAAAGCAAGGAGGATAGATGAAAAAAGTATTTGTGGTATTGGTTGTTTGCATGTTCTTTGTATCTGAGGCTTATGCAGGAGAGATGGGACAGAGCGAGAGGACTCAATTAAAGGAAGAGATCAAAAAAGAGGTCATGGAGGAAATCGGCAAATCCAAAACAGAGCTTCCCGCATGGACGCAGAGGATGAAGCTTTCCGGACTTTTCGAGGGAGAATACCGCTGGATGGAGCTCAGGGACGTCTCTGATAAAGACTCTGATTCCACCTCTGACCTTTATCTGAGAAGGCTTGAGCTGGGCCTTGAGGCAGGACTGACGGACTGGATAAAGGCGAATGCAGTTTTGAATTCCGAATTCATAGGGGATGACGTTAATCAGGGGGACGAAAAGATGACCGTTGATGAGGCGACGATGACCTTTCAGAAAGAGGACGTCCCTTTGTACCTTATCATAGGGAAAAGGGCACAGCCGTTCGGCATATTTGAGAACCACCTGATAACCGATCCAATGACACAAGACGCCTTTGAGACCAAGAGGGCAGGCGTAACGGTTGGAGCGACCGGCCCGATTGGGCTTGATGTGTCTGCCACTGTTTATAAAGGCGAAGAACAGATGGAGCACCTCGTGGGATCAGGGCTGTTTGAAGTGACGAGGGCAGGAGAGGCAACAGATGACGTAGGCTCGTATATCCTGTCCGTTTCGATTTTACCAATGGAAGACCATCTTCAATTTTTCGTTAGTTATCTTTCCGAGCCTGGGAGGGGAAAGAGGAATGATACGGTAAGCGCAGCCTTCAGCATAGCAGCGCCCGGGCTCAAAGCCCTCAGATTTGACGGTGAGTACATGAAGGCGCTTAAGAGGGAAATATATGAGGGGTCCGATGAGGCATTCAGAGAGGGCGTATTTTCGCTGACGGCTTCATTTGAATTTAACGTGAGAGAGAGGCATGAGATAGGAGGGGCGCTGTTTGAGGAAAAAAGGGCGCACGTGATCGAGGAGCCCATAGAAGCTGCCCTCAGATATGAGCGTTTTGATGATGATGACCTTGCAGATAAGACCGCTTCCTGGTCGGCAAAGGACAGGTACAGCGCCAGTGTAAGGTATGCGTTCTTCCATGATGCGGAAAGAGAATTGACTGCGTATGCCGCCGTCGAGTACAGGTATACGAATTACAGGCTCGACAGGAGTCTTAAGGACGTCAGGGCCGGCAACAACCAGGAGATGTACGCGAGGCTTGGAGTAAGTTTTTAATAGGAGAATATGAAAAAAGGAGGAAATAAAAATATGTCACCACTCGGACTTTTATCAGTAGGCGAAACAGCCGAGGTCGTGGAGGTAAGGATGCAAAAGGGCTGCTGCCAGGGGGCAGGAAAGGACCAGGCCTCTCACGCGGAGGATATGGGATTGCGCGCCGGGAAGGTAATAGAAATGTTGACCAACGGAGGGGGCGGGCCCATCCTGTTGAAGGTCGATGAGTCAAGGATTGCAATAAGCCGGGGAATGGCTATGAAAATAATGGTAAGGAGGAAAGAATAATGAATCTGGCAATGTTAAAACCGGGTGAGACCGGAAGGATAGCGAAGATGGGGGCGGTCGGCCCTTTAAAAAGAAGGCTAATGGATATGGGGGTGTTGATAGGAGAAAAGATAAAGGTCGAGAAGATAGCCCCCCTCGGCGACCCCATAGAGGTCACCATAAAAAGCTACAACCTCTCCCTTAGAAAACAAGAGGCGGAGGGGATTGAAGTGGAGGTGATGAAATGAGCACTCAGGCTGCAGAAGATAGAATACAGGGCAGAGAAAACCCCCCTCAATCCCCCCTTAAAATAAGGGGGGACAAAAGGGAGATCACCGTTGCAGTAGCCGGCAACCCTAATTCCGGGAAATCGACCCTGATAAATGCGATTACAGGATCGCGGCTCCATGTCGGTAATTGGCCCGGCGTGACAGTGGAGAAGAAGTCGGCGGTGTTTGAATTTGAAGGCGCAAAAATCAGACTGGTGGACCTTCCCGGCACATACAGCCTGAGCCCTTATACGCAGGAAGAGATCATAGCAGGGGACTATCTCGTCCATGAGAAGCCTGATCTTGTCATAAATGTCGTCGATGCTACGAACCTTGAAAGGAACCTCTACCTTACAGTCCAACTGCTGGAGCTGGGTATCCCGGTCATTGTCGCCTTGAATATCTATGACGAGGCAATAAACAAAGGCTACAAGATCGATATAAAGATGATGGAAGAGATGCTCGGCGTCAGGGTCATTCCGACTATCGCAACAAAAAAGACAGGACTGGATGAGCTGTTAAAGGCTATTGGTTCAGCAGACAGCACGGTGCTACCCCGGCCAAAGAGATTAAATTACGGCGATGACATTGAAGCGGCCGCCTCAGTAGTAGAGTCGCGGGTCAGAAACAATTTCCCGCAACTTACGGAAAAGTACCCGTTAAGATGGCTCGCCTTTAAACTTATGGAGGGGGACAGCCATGCGATGGAGGGCCTTGACCTTGGAGATATCTCCTTTATCGACGAAGCTACAAAACATCTCAGGAAGGCGCATGGCGAGGACATTGAATCCATTATGGCGGACGAAAGGTACGCCCTGGCCTCAGGCCTTGCCCATGAAGTCCTGAAAAAGCCTGAATTCAAAAAGATGGAGATAACGGAAAAGATAGACAGGATAGTCCTGAACAGGTTCCTTGGGATTCCGATCTTTCTTGCCGCCATGTGGCTGATGTTCAAGTTCACCTTCGATTTTTCTACGCCCTTCGCAGACTGGATTGACGCCATGACAACAGGACCCTTTAAGAGATGGGCGGAGGCAATCTTAGGGTACATTAATGCCCCTGCCTGGACCGCCTCTCTCGTCACGGACGGGATCATAGCGGGAGTGGGCTTCGTCATCGTATTTGTCCCGGTGATATTCGCCATGATGTTCTTCATCACTTTTCTTGAAGGAAGCGGATATATGGCGCGCGCCGCCTTTGTAATGGACAGGGCCATGCATGCCATAGGGCTCCACGGTAAATCGTTCATACCCATGCTCCTTGGGTTCGGCTGCAATGTGCCTGCGGTATATGCGACAAGGACACTTGAAAACCCCAGGGACAAGGCGCTCACGGCGCTGCTCATCCCCCTTATGTCCTGCGGCGCCAGGCTTCCCGTATATGTGGTCTTTATCGGCGCCTTCTTTCCCGCACATGCGGGCACGGTCCTGTGGTCATTGTATGTGATGGGAATAGGGCTTGCCGTCCTTATGGGCCTGATCTTTAAAAAGACCCTCTTTAAAGGCGAATCTCCAATGTTCATTATGGAGCTTCCTCCGTACAGGATGCCGTCTTTCAGAAGTCTCATGATCCATACCTGGGAAAAAGGAAAACACTTCCTCATCAAGGCGGGCACGTATATCTCGTCTGGTTTCTCCTTAACCTGCCCTGGGGTGTTGAGCAGAGGAAGGACTCTTATCTGGGGCAGATGGGGCAAGTGATCGCGCCTGCGCTCGAGCCCCTGGGGTTTGGAAACTGGGAGGCTGCATCGTCCCTTGTATCTGGCCTGATCGCCAAGGAGATCGTAGTCGGGACAATGGGAGAGATCTATGTTCAGAGAGCAGATGACGCGGACAAGACAGAAGCTCCGACATTGACTGATGACCTGAAGGAGATCGGGACTTCCTTTGCAACCGCTGTCAAAGACGCTGCCGGGAATGTAATCTCCACCTTCGGGATAGCGAGCATGAGCAGCGAGGAAACGGCTGAAGAAAAGGAAGAAAGGACTTATCTCAGGGGTGAAATTAAAAACCAGTTCACTCCCTTGAGCGCCTATGCCTTCATCACCTTCGTTCTCCTATACATGCCCTGCGTTGTGGTTGCCATAGCCATGAAACAGGAGTTCGGCACATGGAAGTGGTTCGGGATAGCATTTGCTTATCAAATGGTTTTGGCATGGGTTGTGGCGTTTGCGATTTACCAAGGTGGAAGGGTGTTTGGGATATCATAGATGTATCATGCAGTCCCCTCCCTTGACGGGAGGGGATTAAGGGGAGGGTGAGAATGGTTTAAGGTCACCCCCGCCCTAGCCCTCCCCCCTCAAGGAGGAGGGGATTCAGCTTAGTGGGAGGTTTAATATGGGATTTACAGATATTTTGTTGATGGTCTTAATCATCGGAGGGGCGTTTTACCTTTTATACCGCTCCATGTGGAAGAAGAAAGGGCATTGCCAGGGGTGCGATTCGGAGACGTGTGACGTGAAGAAGATTAAACTTTAATTTCAAAAATCGGCAACGGCACAGGAGAGGCGCGCACCATGCATCTCTCCTGTGCCGTATGCGGTTGACACCGTCCGATGCCTTTGTGCTATCATCAGACATTGTGAACAGAAGATTACATATCTTTTTAGCGTTACTCTTTCTCTTAACCGTCTTCGTAACAGCTTTTCACTATCACGATAACGGAATTTTGCATCCTCAGGATTGTCCGCTGTGTATATCGAGTCATCAGATATCGTCAGTTATCGGGGACGATTTCTCTTTCTCTGTTCATCAGGATATTGTCTCCCTGGATTTACCGAATAAGGTCCTCTCACCCCCTTCAATAATTCCTTCTTTACTATGTACCCGCGCCCCGCCGGCGTAACCCCTTTTCAATCATTTCACAGTTCACTTTAGCGGGACAGTTGTAGTCACGTCCCGGCGTATATTTCATTGAAAAGGAGAATCCCCATGAAACATTGGGCAGCATCTTTATTTATCATTTTTGTTTTATGTATTTCCATACCGTCATACGGAGCTGACATTGAATCGAGATTGAAGGCCCTGGAAGATACCATTCAGCAGCAGGGGAAGACAATCGAAGACCAGCAAAAAACAATCAATGCGTTAAAAGGAGAAACCGCAAAGACCGGAGGCAAGACAATTGAATCTGCTCAATCTAAGGCGACCGGGCTATTCGGCTCGTCCGTTCTTTCGAACCCTAATATCTCCCTCGTGGTCAATACCTTTGCATATGCATCAAACTTAACGGAGGAGGAGCTTGAACTCAGAAACATCCCCGGCTATACGACAGAGGGACTTGAGAACAGGAACGGCTTCAACCTTGAGTCAGCGGAGCTCTTCCTGTTTGCCCCTGTTGATCCATACTTCAACCTCTACGCGACCATTCCAGTTACCGAGGACGGGGCAGAGGTCGAGGAAGCATACTTTGTCACCACTTCTTTGCCCGCTGGTCTTCAGATGAAGGGCGGCAAGTTTAAAAGCGGCTTCGGCAGGATCAATTCCCAGCATCCTCATGCATGGGACTTTGCTGATGCGCCGCTGCCGTACCGGGCATTCATGGGAGGCGAAGGGATTATTGAAAAGGGGGTGCAACTGACATATCTTCCCACTCTCCCCTTTTATACACTCATAGGCGCTGAAGTCCTTCAGGGTGATAATGAGTTTCTCTTTGGGCCTGACGCTGAATCCGGCCCGCATGCATACACTCTCTTTGCAAAGGCGTCACTCGATCTCAGCGATAACTCGACTGTCCTCTTCGGCCCTTCGGCTGTAACTGGAAAAACGAAGACCGGTTCGATTGCGGAGGACACGGATTTTGACGGGGATTCTACTCTCTACGGTTTCGAGTTTACGTATAAGTGGAAACCTTCCAAGCAGCAGGGTTTCGCTTTGCAAAGCGAGTACCTCTACAGGACACAGAAAGGCGATCTGAGCGCCCTGGATGAAAACGGCGATGTTGTGAGCGTCGACGAACTCAGACGGATACAGGATGGTCTTTATGTGCAGGGGATATATCAATTGGACCGCTGGAGGCTCGGGGCGCGATACGACGTCCTTGACCTGTTTAAAGATGAATATCGGGTTGCAGGTGAGGAGCAGGAATTCGACGGGAACCCCCGGAGAATGACAGGCATGCTCGAATTCAACCCGACTGAATTCTCGCGCATACGGCTACAGTATAACCATGACAGGACTGCGCGTGACGAAGTTACAAACCACGAGTGGTGGCTGCAGTTCACCATGGGAATCGGCGCGCATTCGGCGCATCCGTTTTAGCTATTATCCCCTCCCTTGAGGGGAGGGGATTAAGGGGAGGGTGATACTGGAAGCATTAGGCACCCCACCCTGACCCTCCCCCGTCGAGGGGAGGGAAATAAATGGAGGTTATCAGATGAAAAAATATCTGTTTTCATTTTTAGCAGTGTTATTATTTGTTACCCCGTCCTTTGCGAAGGTAAACGCAGTGGCGACCCTTCCCTGGATAGGGAGCATCGCCAAAGAAATCGGGAAAGACCGCATTGAAATAACAACCCTGATCAAGGCAGGGCAGGACCCCCACTTTGCCGAGGCGAAACCGAGCATGATCCTTGCCGCAAGAAAGGCGGACCTGCTCATGTACAACGGCCTTGAGCTTGAGATCGGCTACCTGCCGCGCATCATAGAGTCCTCGAACAACCCGAACATACAACCGGGCAAGAAAGGGAACCTCGACTGCTCGCAGTTCATCACGCCTATAGAGAAACCTTCATCTGTTGATAGAAGCATGGGAGATGTGCATCCACTCGGCAATCCTCATTATCACTTTTCTCCAAAGAATATCCTCAGCGTGGCCGAAGGCATGACGAATGCGCTTTCAGAGAATGACGCAGGCAATGCAGACTTCTATCGGAAAAACATGCAGCTTTTTAAAGACAGGTTAATGGAGAAGCAGAAGCAGTGGAGCAGCAGGCCGCTGAAGGGCAAAAAATACATCGCTTATCACAAGCTCTTTGAATACCTTGCGAATGAGTATGGTTTTTGGATACTGGGGTATATAGAGCCGAAGCCTGGTATCCCGCCCTCGGCAGGTCATATCCAGGAAATGATCGGGCTGATAGAAAAGGCAAAGCCCGATGCTGTTATAGCTACATATATTGCCGGGAAGAAGGAGGCCGGGGCCCTATCGCTCAAAACAGGGGTGAAGTCGGTTGTGCTGCCTCAGGATGTTGGGGCCACTGAAGCCGCACAGGACTGGTTCAGCCTGATAGACGAAGTCTTCAAAGGTCTGGAATAAGGAGGCATGATTATGGAGGCGCTCAGTTTTCTTTTGTATCCGTTTCTAGCATGCGTGGTCCTGATCCTGATCCATGCCTACTTCGGCATCCATATACTTGAGCGTGGCATCATCTTTGTCGACATCGCATTGGCGCAATTCATCGGCATAGGTATAGCGCTATCGTTCTTTCTTTCATACGAGAACACTTATATCCTGTCAGTAGTATTTGCTATTCTGGGCGCCTCTATCCTTTCACTTTCCAGAAAGGTCGAAAGATTCGTCAATGTTGAAGCCTTCATCGGGGTGCTCTATATCTTCTCCTTTGCCGTCAGCATTCTCATCCTTGACAAGTCGCCGCATGGCGCGGAGGAATTCAAGGCGATCCTCAACGGCAATATCCTGTGGCTGACGCCGAAAGACGTCCTCTCCGCAGTTATTCTCTACGGGATCATCGGGGCCTTTCATTTTATCTTCCGGAAGAAGTTTCTCGCACTTACTTTCGAGGGCAAGAACGGCTTCCTCTGGGAATTTCTCTTCTTTGTCACCTTTGCGCTGGTGCTTGCAAAGTCCGTTCAGATGGCCGGGATACTTCAGGTCTTTTCAATTCTCATTATCCCTGCTCTCATTGGGAGACTCTACACAAGAGAGCCTTTCAGGATTTTGATTATAGGCTGGATTGCAGGACTCGCGGCAAGCGTCATCGGCATTGGCGTATCGTATAAACTTGATCTGCCCACCGCGCCTATGACAGTGGCGTCGCTGAGTCTTGTTTTTCTGGTACTGCTTGTTGTGAAGGCAATTGTAAAGGGTCCGGAAAAGACCGACATCTCACTCAAGAAATTTAAGTCAGAGGATTGTTAAAATGTAACATGTCTTCAAATGACGCTTCACTGAATGTAGAGAATTTGCTGAAAAAGGGTTTGCAGGAGCTTGGCATTGCATTCACCGAAGGGCAACTCACTGCATTCATGACTTTTCTCCAGGACCTCAAGAAATGGAACAAGGCCTACAACCTCACCGCCTTAAAAACGGATGAAGACATTGTCATCAAGCACTTCCTTGATTCCCTGCTCTATCTCAAGGCAATTCCGGATGGCACATTAAAACTGGCTGACGCAGGCACAGGCGCGGGCTTCCCCGGAATCCCGATGAAGATCATGAGACCTGAAATGAGTGTTACCCTCATCGAGCCATCCAGGAAGAAGGCGGCCTTCCTGCGGCATATGACCAGACTGCTCAGGCTTTCCGAAACCAGTGTCATTGAGCAGAGATTGGAACTTCTGGGGAAAGAACATGAGAAAAGATTTGACGTAATTGTCAGCAGGGCCACTTTTAACACGACTGACTTTCTCAAAATGGCCTGTCCTTATGTCAAAGATAACGGGAGGCTTATATTAAATAAAGGGCCGAAGTTTTCAGAAGAGCTGAAGGACCTGGAACAATCTTATCATGAAAAGGGCAGGGTAGAAGAAGTAAAGACGGTCCGCCTGCCGCTTGCCGGCGCTGAAAGAAATCTGATCATTCTTTCGTGTAAAATGTAACCATGAAATCATTCATTGTGGCAATCTCAGGCGCAAGCGGGGCCATCTACGGCATCAGGTTGGTAGAGGAGCTCCTCAGGACGGCCGATACCTTACACCTTTGCGTGTCCGGTACGGCATTCTCCATCATCAAGACTGAAACCGGCATCGACTGGCCTGGGAAATCAGACGCTGAAACAGAGAAGAATATCCGTAAGCATTATTCGACGAAAAAAATTAACTACTACAGCGAAACCAATCTGGCTGCGCCCATCGCGAGCGGCTCTTTTATCACGGACGGTATGTTTATTGTTCCATGCTCAATGAAAACTCTTTCAGGCATTGCTAATGGTTATGCAAGTAACTTGATTGCTCGGGCAGCGGATGTAGTATTAAAAGAAGGCCGGAGTCTCATTATTTCTCCACGCGAGATGCCTTTCAATGCGATACATCTGGAAAACATGCTGAAGCTCTCCAGGCTGGGCGTCAAGATCGCGCCGCCGGTCCCCGCGTTTTATCAAAGACCGAAAGACCTGAATGACATAGTGGATTTTGTCGTCGGGAAGATACTGGATGCCGGAGGCGTCAAACACAGTCTCTTTAAGAGATGGGAATGAATTGTAATTGGGTCAATCCTGATGGGTCCTGAATATTTCTTTGAATGCAGGGGCCAGCTTCTTGAAGGCCTTCAGAACCTGCGGGTCAAAATGCCCAGGGCTCGTCCTCCCGTCCCCTTCAGTTATGATGTCGACTACTTCCTTGTGGTCCAGAGGCGGCTTGTACGGCCTTTTGCTCATTAATGCGTCATACTGATCGCAAATGATTGTTATCCTGCCTTCTATCGGGATGTCTGTTCCGCTCAGCCCTCTGGGATAGCCTGAGCCGTCCCATCTTTCATGATGGGTCAAGGCGATCGATGACCCCATCTGTATCATGGAATGGGAAGAGTCTGCAAGTATATTCGCCCCTATCGTTGTGTGCGCCTTCATTATCTCAAATTCATCATAAGTGAATTGTCCAGGTTTTAAGAGAATATTGTCCGGGATCCCGATCTTGCCGATGTCGTGCAGTGTGCTCGAATAAGTTATCGCGTCGATAAAGTCTATCGGCAGATTCATTGCTTCGGCAATCTTACTTGCGTATAGGCCGATTCTGGAGATGTGTGCGCCTGTCTCAACATCCCTGAATTCGGCTACCGCGGTCAAGCGCCTTATTACCTCCCTGCTGAGATTGAATATCTCCTGTGTCTGGCTCCTCACAGTCTCTTCGAGCCTGTGTTTATAGTCCTCTTCTACTTGCAGGAGCTCTACATGCCTGGCAGCCTTGACGATGGTATGTAAGAGATAGTCGGGATTATATGGTTTTATAATAAAATCAAAGGCCCCCCTTTTAATTGCATCTATTGCAATGTCTAATTCCGCATAGCCCGTCATCAGGATCACGGGCATCTTCGGATAAATCGCGTGTATTTTATCAAGGAGCTCTATGCCTGAAATACCAGGCATTTTAATGTCTGTCAATATCAGGTCCACGGCGTTTCTGAGCACCTGGACAACGGCATCTTCCCCGCTTCTGCACGAAATGGTATGATGACCGGATTCGACGAGCAATCTGGAGACCGATTCCAGCACGTAAGGATCGTCGTCAACAATTACTATCAATCTATTGTTCTGCATTTCTATTTACCGGTCATTACCTCTCTTATCTTATTTAACAGGTCTTGCGGCAAGACAGGCTTTAAAAGGAAATTCCATCCTTCATCAAGCAGGCCCCTGGTATTAATAATGTCCCGTGTGTAGCCGCTCAGAAAAATTATCTTTATGTCCGGACGCATTTTCTTTATTTCTTCATATGCGTCCCTTCCATTCTTTTTAGGCATGACCACATCAAATACGAGAAGCTGTATTTTGTCCCGGTATGTGGAATACTTGTCTACGGCATCCGCCCCATTCACCGCTTCAATGACCGTATATCCGAATTCTTCAAGATTATTCTTGATCGCGTTTCTCACCTCGGCTTCATCTTCCGCCAAAAGTATGGTCTCTGAGCCTTTGACCGGGGCGGGGACGCCGCGCGGTTTTCGTTCTTCGACAGCATCCTTTATAAGCGGCAGGTGGATCTTGAACATCGCGCCGAGTCCGGGTTCGCTGTAAGCGTTTATATATCCGTTATGCTGCTTGATTATACCATACGTCATTGCAAGTCCAAGCCCTGTGCCTTTCCCGACCTCCTTGGTCGTAAAAAAAGGGTCGTATATTTTACGTAATGTTTCTTTGTCCATACCGGTCCCGGTATCGGACACGGTGATGAGGGCATACTCACCCGGGGTCCCATACTCGGACGGCTTTATATTTTCGTGGTCCACACTCACCTGCTCCGCTTCAATGGACAGGGTCCCGCCTTCAGGCATGGCGTCCCTTGCATTGGTGGCAAGATTTATTAATACATGCTCCAGCTGGCTGCTGTCTGCCAGGACAATCAACGGCTTATCGGTAAGTTTTATCCTGAGGTCAATGTCCTCCCCGATAAATTTCGGCATCAGTTTCCCGATCCGGTCAATCAGGTCATTGAGCCTGACCGGCTTTAGGTCAACGGCCTGTTTTCTGCTGAATGCCAGTAAGTCCTTCGTAAGCGTGGCCCCCCGTTCGGTTATAGCGATGATCTGCTCGACATTGTGCAGAAGCGCGGCATTGTCTTTAAGCTTCAGCTTCAGCAGGTGCCCGTATCCTATAATCGCGGTAAGCATGTTATTGAAATCATGGGCGACCCCCCCGGCAAGCTGGCCGATGGCCTCCATCTTTTGCGCGTGCCGGAGCTGGTCTTCGAGCTTTTTGCGCTCGGTCATGTCTTCTATGATTGCAAAATTGTATTTAAATGCTCCCTTCTGGTCTCTTACGGCTGTTACTGTTGCATGTGCCCATAATATGCTGCCGTCTTTCCTGATATAACGTTTTTCCAGCCAGTAATGGTCCCGCTTCCCGTATACCATTTCTTTAAACAGCCGCATGTTTTTTTCCACATCGTCCCGATGCGTAATATCGGAAAATTCCCTGGCCAGCTCATCTTCAGTATATCCAAGCATATTCTGGAAGGCGGGATTGGTGCGGACCAATTTGCCGTCAGGGCCTGCAACGCTTATACCGACAGGAGAATTATCAAAGATCGTGCGTAAACGCTCTTCACTTTCCTGAAGGGCCTCTTCAGCCTTCCTGCGTTCCGTGATGTCACGGACAATGCCATCGTATGAAATCAGTGCGCCCATCGCGTCTTTATAGGGGACGATGATACTCTCTACCCAACGCACAACTCCGTCTTTTCTCACAATGCGATGCTCAATAGTTTGAGGCGTTTGCCCTGAAAGGACCATCTCCGCCTGTTTCCGCACAAGGCCGTGGTCCTCCTCAAGCACCATTCGGATCCACAAATACTGGTCCTCTGCAAATTCCCGGCTTGTGTAACCTGTTACGGCAAAACAGGCCTCGCTGTGTCTTGTCTCCACGGCCCTCCCGTTTTCCACCCGGACCGTATAGATATAGTCGGTAATGGCCTCGGTGATGCGCCGGTACCGTTCTTCGCTGTTCCTGAGCCTGTCCTCAATGTTCTTTCGGTTTGTAATGTCCCTGATCATCCCGATATTGCCTGATGGGAGGCCCTGGTCGTTTACGAGCTTCAAGGCCTGCAGCTCTCCTATGAATATCTCGCCGTTTTTCCTTCTGAAGGACAATTCGATTATCCTGCCTTCGATCAATTCCCTGGCGTAAAAAACCTCTCTGCCCGCCAGATCATATCCATCATCATCGGCATATAAAATCCTCCCCTTTTTCCCGACCACTTCTTCCAGCTCATAACCAAAAAGGTTTCTCAGCGCGGGCTGGTTGGCATCCAGGATGTTGCGGTCTAAATCGGCAATAACGACAACGTCCCTCATGCTGCCGAAGAGGTTTCTATAGTGTCTTGCGACGGAAGATATCCTTTCCTTTACTTCATCAAGCTCCCTGATCTTCGACTCCAGCGTTTTGGCAAGACTTTCGTTATCCATTGCAATCAATGATCTCAAGGCCGGCGGATTCGAGTGTCTGTCTGAGGATCATCCTAGAATCTGCATTGTCATCGGCAATGAGGACCTTCATTTTTCCCCCGGGGATATAATTTGACACATAATAATAACTATAGAATTTCCATATGCATTATATACTTAATAATACCATAATCGTTGTTGTGCCAAGTTCAGGTTGTTGTCCGTCAACAAGTTGTAAATAAAGTTTAAATTATGGTTTAATATTTTTCCGATGAAATATTCACTTATTATAAGCGGCCGTAAATGTGCCGGTGAGGCAAACCATGTATAAAATAACACTCATCCCCGGAGACGGCACAGGCCCTGAGATAACAGAAGCGACAACAAGGGTACTGGAAGCCACAGGCGTCCCCTTTGAATGGGACATTCAGAATGCCGGGGAAGATGTCTACAACCAGGAAGGGAACCCCCTGCCGGAAAGGGTGATTGCATCCATAAAGAAGAACAAAGTGGCAATAAAGGGACCGGTCACTACCCCTGTAGGCACCGGGTTCAGGAGCGTAAATGTTACCCTGAGACAGATACTGGACCTCTACAGTTGTGTCAGGCCCTGCAAGACTTATAAAGGCGCAAAGACGAGATACGATAATATCGATCTTGTAATATTCAGGGAAAATACCGAGGACCTTTACGCCGGGATAGAATATCAAAAGGACTCTGAAGGCGCTAAGGCCGTGATCGATCTGATAGCAAAGCTTTCCAACCGGGCGGTACGCCGGGATTCCGGCATCAGTATAAAGCCGATTTCAGTTTTCTGCACAGAGCGCATTGTTCGCGCGGCCTTTGAGTATGCGAGAAAAAATAAAAGACGCAAGGTCACATCCGTTCACAAGGCAAATATCATGAAGTTTTCGGACGGCCTGTTTCTTGAGGTGTCAAGGGAAGTCGCGAAGAGCTATCCGGATATTGAATTCGAAGATAAAATCATCGATAATATGTGCATGCAGCTTGTGCAGAAGCCTGAGCTTTACGACATACTTGTTCTGCCTAACCTGTACGGGGACATTATTTCAGACCTCGCCGCATGATTAATAGGCGGACTCGGACTTGCGCCGGGCGCAAATATCGGTGAAGGCCATGCCGTATTCGAGGCGACCCATGGGAGTGCGCCGAAATATAAAGGAATGAACAAGGTAAATCCCCTCGCAATGATACTCAGCGGAGTCATGATGTTAAGGTATCTTGGCGAAATGAAAGCTGCGGAAAAGCTTGACAACGCAGTTGCTTCCATAATCAGAGAAGGCAGAGATGTCACGTATGATATGAAACCTGCCCCTGATGACCCCACTGCTGCAACCACGTCAGGTGTAGCTGATGCTATCATCGCAAAAATGGCTATATAAGCAATGGACCCCGAACCTTTAAGTTTTCTGATAATAGCAATTTGTATAATCTTCATAGCCATCCTTTCCAGCTCTGAAGTCGCGTTTATTTCCCTTAACAGGATCAAGCTCAGGTACCTTGTCGAGAAAGGAAACAAAAAGGCCGCCATAGCCCAGAAGATACGCGATGAACACGACCGCCTTTTCAGCGCCGTAATCCTGTCCGGCAACCTGTTTACTGTCCTTGCTACCTCAGTGGGCACGGCAGTGTCTATATCGCTCCTCGGTGACGATATCGGAATAATCGTCGCAACTATAGTCATGACGATACTTACCGTGATCTTCGGTGAGCTTGCTCCAAAGACGTTTGCAGTCACCCATTCAGAGGCAATATCTCTGGCCATGGCAAGACCGATTGAAATATATATCAAGGCCATTACACCACTGGTGTGGACCTTTAACAAGCTTTCAAACGGACTGATCATGCTCCTGGGCGGTGAGATAAAACCTGCTCCGCATCTGTTGACGGAAGAAGAGATGAAGTCAATGATAAAACTGGGGGAGGAAGAAGGCGCTATTGAAAAAGAGGAAAAGGAAATGCTCCATAATATTTTCGCCTTCGGAGACAAGAGGGTGACCGAGGCCATGGTGCCCAGGACAGAGATAGTGGCTGTCGATGAAGAGGCCGTTATAAAAGATGTGCTCAACCTTGTGTCGGAAAAAGGCTACTCCCGTTACCCGGTCATAAGGGAGACTGTAGACAATATAACAGGGGTCTTATATGTCAAGGACATTCTGAGAAAGATGGCTGTTGAACACATATCCCCTGAAACCGTGATCAAGGACTTTGTGAGAGACACCTATTATATCCCTGAAAGCAAAATGGTGACGGCGTTGCTTGATGACATGCAGAAGAACAAATTCCAGATCGCCGTTATTGTCGATGAACACGGCGGCACCGCGGGTCTCATAACCCTTGAAGACATCATGGAAGAGATCGTTGGAGGACTTCAGGATGAATTTGAGGCCATTGAAGCTGAAAAAGAAGTTGAGGTCCTTGATGAAAGGACATTTGTGGTATCAGGCACAACGGGGATGGATGAGATAAACGAGCTGGTCGGGGTAGAACTTGAAAGCGAAGAGTTCCATACCATCGGGGGTTTCCTGTTCGGCCTCTTCGGCCACCTCCCCAAGACAGGCGAGCAGATGAGATTTCACGGGCTCAGATTTCTTATCCTTGAGATGGACGGCAAGAAGATTGAGAAGATAAAGATAACGAAGATTTAGATCTCAATATTATTTGCTGCAACAATATCAGTTTGCTATACAGCAAAAAATTCAAATCCCAAATAACAAACTCCAAATAAATTCCAATGTTAAATTACCAAAGCACCAAACATTTGCTATGCTCATATTTGGTGCTTGGTGCTTGAGATTTATTTGTTATTTGGAATTTGGGGCTTGGAATTTCTTAAAGTGTCCCTTTCGTCGACAGCACCCCTTTTACCCCGGGGTGGATTTCCACAGCCGAACGCAGCGCCCTGCCGAACCCTTTAAAAATGGCCTCGAAGATGTGGTGCGGGTCGCGGCCGTAGTGCAGGTTTATATGGAGGTTCATTCCCCCATTGTTTGAAAGCGCCCTGAAGAAATCCTCAAAGAGAGAGACCGCCAGGCTCTGTATCTGGTTGCTGCCTTTTGGTGTTTTGACATTATATACAAGATACGGCCTTCCGCTCAGGTCTATGACCACCTGCGCGAGACTCTCATCCATCGGGGTCACGGCCTCGCCGTAACGCCGAATCTGCAGCTTCTTGCCCAGCGCCTTGTTGATCGCTTCACCCAGGACAATGCCCACGTCTTCCATAAGATGGTGATAATCAACTTCGATGTCCCCTTTGGCCTGGACATCGAGGTCGAGGTGCCCGTGTTTTGACATAAGACTGAGCATGTGGTCAACAAAAGGTATGGAGGTGTTTATCTTATAATCCCCCTTGCCGTCAAGGTTGATATGTATCTTTATATCAGTCTCTTTTGTCTTTCTGGATACTGCGGCTTTTCTCGGCATTCAGACCTCCTCAAGCTTTAATTTTTATCAATCATAATATCACAAAATCTTTTTGATCGTATTTATGAAAGCTGCGTTCTCTTTGTGGGTACCCACTGTCACACGCAGACAGCCGTCTGCAACACCTTTCATATTCCTGATCAGGATACCTTTCTTAAGAAGGTCCCCATATACTTTGTCCCCGTCTGCGACTTTAAAAAAAATAAAATTCGCATCCGAAGGATATGGCTTTATCCCGTCCAGTTTTACCATCTCCTTAAAAAGCCTCTTCCTCTCGGAGATGATAAGGCGGATGTCCGATTTCAACTGTCTCCTGTTTTTCAGGGCCTCTGCGGCAACCTTTTGCGAAAGAGAGTTGACGTTAAAAGGGAGCCTGACCTTGTTTACCTCATTAATAATATCCGCACCCGCAATCATAAAACCGACCCGCAGGCCTGCAAGGCCGATCTTGCTTAATGTCCTCAGGACGATGAGATTTTTATACTTCTTTATTAAAGGTATGAAAGACCTTTTATCCGAGAACGGCTGGTACGCTTCATCCACTATGACGAGCCCCTTTGACTGCCTGATTATTTTCAATATCCTGTCTTCTGAAAAACAATTGCCTGTCGGGTTATTGGGAGAGCTAAGGAATATCAGTTTAGGGTTTCTTGTTTTGATGGCCTTCATGAAAGCTCCGGTATCGAGATCAAATTCATTATCAAGCGGGATTTCGATCTTCCTCTCTCCAAGAGCCTGAGAGATAATGCCGTACATTGAAAATGTCGGCGTTGGATATAAAACTTTACCTTTAATTCCTTAGCTAAGAGCTTTCTGAGGGAAACCGCCTGCGGATCAGGATAACGGTTCAACCGTTGCAGAGCTTCTTCAACCTTGCCCCTTGCCCCTTGCCTCTTGGACCCTGAATAAGGACTTTCATTCGCATCCAGTTTTATCCTGCAGGGGATTTCTTCCGCCTGATATGCGCGAAGAGACCGGATATTCGGCTTTATAAGTTTAGTAATATCCATTGCCCGGAATTATAACACAGGCATTTGCTCGGCATAAAGAAAACAAGGTTGAAATAAATGCC
>JACRQA010000112.1 GCA_016222915.1 Nitrospirota bacterium
AGAGAAGGACCCGGATACCGCTTATTGCCGACATCCATTTTGACCATAAGCTTGCCCTTGAGGCAATGGCAAGCGGCGCTGATGGGCTGAGGATCAATCCCGGGAATATCGGGAGCACGTTAAAAGAGAAGGAAGTTGTGAGCGCTGCCAAAGACAGGAATGTTTCTATCAGGATCGGTGTGAATGCCGGCTCCCTTGAGAAAGACCTCCTGAAAAAGTACGGACATCCTGATGCGAAGGCGCTTGTCGAGAGCGCGGGCAGGCATATTAAGATACTCGAAGACCTGAAGTTCAGCGACATTAAAGTATCTCTTAAAGCTTCAGATGTAATGAAAACAGTCGAGGCATACAGGCTATTTGCGAAAAAATTCAGATACCCACTGCATATCGGCATCTCAGAGGCAGGCCCTGCTTTTTCAGGGACGATTAAGAGCTCGGTCGGTCTGGGCATTCTTTTATCAGAAGGTATCGGAGATACGATAAGGGTGTCATTGACCGCAGACCCGGTTGAGGAAGTCAAGGTCGCATATGAAATTCTAAAATGCCTGCACCTGAGACAGGCCGGGCCGGAGCTAATTTCCTGTCCGACGTGCGGCCGCTGCCAGATTGATATCAGGGGGATTGCCGGGAAGGTGGAAGCTGGTCTCGCCCGGATAAAAAAACCACTCAAGGTCGCGGTAATGGGATGTGTCGTCAATGGTCCCGGAGAGGCTAGGGAAGCGGACATAGGGATCGCCGGGGGCAAGGGCATGGGTATACTTTTTAAACACGGCAAGGTGGTGACGACTTTAAAAGAGCGGGAATTGTTCGGTGCGCTGATGCGTGAGATAAAGAAGATGTAAATTTCTTTGCTTTGAGGGAGCGTATGCAAATCATTAAAACGGTAAAAGAAGTGCAGGACATCAGCAGGTGGTTTCGAGGCGAATGTAAGTCTATAGGGTTAGTGCCTACAATGGGGGCGCTGCATGAAGGCCACCTGAGTCTTGTAAGACGTTCAATAGGGGAAAACGACAGGACCATCGTCAGTATCTTTGTAAACCCCGCCCAGTTCGGGCCGAATGAAGACCTTCAAAAGTACCCGAGAGACACGGAGGGTGATCTTTCAAAACTTTCTGAATTGCAGGCCGATGTCGTTTTCATGCCGGAGACCGAGGAAATGTACCCTGAAGGTTTTTCGACTTCAATCGATATCGGCCCCATCGGGAAGCTCCTTTGCGGGGCATCCAGGCCCGGGCATTTTAACGCCGTGGCTACAGTTGTCGCTAAATTTCTTAATATAGCAATACCCCACAGGATGTATTTGGGGCAAAAGGATTTTCAGCAGACGGTGGTCATAAAGAAAATGGCAAGGGAGCTGAATTTCGATACTAATATTATTGTATCGCCGACAGTGAGGGAGAATGACGGGCTGGCCATGAGTTCAAGAAACGCATATTTAAGCGGGGAAGAGAGAAAAGCGTCTTCGATATTGTATAAAGCGTTAAAACTCGGGCAAGAGATCATTATGTCCAATGGACTGGATGATCTATCGGCGGTCAAAAAAGAAATGGAGGCGCTGATACGGTCCGAGCCCCTTGCGAAAATCGATTATGTCAAAGTCGTTGATCCCTACAACCTTGAGCCTGTTCAAAGGGTGTTATTTGCCGCAGTGATATGCGTTGCCGTCAGGATTGGGAATACGAGGCTGATAGATAATATAATTATTGAAAAAAATTGACCTTAATTTCAGCGACAGGGACTAATCAGGATTGAATATGCCCGGCACAAATCAGGAAATAAAGCAGCTTCCTTTAAAAGAGCGTAAGGGGGAGATTCTTGCCCTTGCTCAGCAATATATCAAATTGGCATCTGAACAGGTAGGCACGGAGGGCAAAGAGATCTCAAAGGATTCTGAAGAGTATCTTGTTTCTTATGATTGGCCGGGAGATGAGAAGGAGCTGGAGGTCGCGGTAAAGAAGGCCTGTATTCTATCGGACGGGCCGGTGCTTGAGGTCGAGGATTTTGACCTTAAACACAGGCAGGCGCGGTCCATCGGGAAATTCGTTGAATCCAAGCTGAAGGGCTTTATGCGGAACATCAAACGCTTTGAGGTTTTTAATCTCTATGAAATGGTCATCCCGGAGGTCGAGAAATCGCTCATCATGATGGTGCTGAACGAGACCAGGGGAAACCAGATCAAGGCGGCCAGCCTTCTCGGCATCAACCGCAATACACTAAGAAGCAAAATCAGAAAGCTGGGGATCAAGGCAAGGGACTCAAAGTAGTTATGCCTGAACTTTGAACCAGCCTGCCATCGTGTTTAATTCCACAGCCAGCCGCGACAGGTCTTCAGAGGATGACTTGATGCCGGTGACGGAATAGTCCAACTCGTGAGTTACGGAGGAGATGTCCTCTACATTGCGGTTGACGTCTCCGGAAACCGCTGATTGCTCTTCAGCAGCTGCCGCGATCCTCTGTACCATGTCCGTAACGGTCTCCACGTTCCTAACGATATCATCAATAGCGATGGAAGTTTTTTTGATATTATCAAGCACTGTCTCGACATTGTCCCTTTCGCTCTTCATGTAAGTTACGGATTCCGATATCTCCGTCTTCATGCCCTCGACATTCTTGGCAATGTCAGCGGCTGCGACAGTCGTCCTCTCGGCAAGCTCCCTGACGTTGTCCGCTACGATGGCAAAGCCCCTGCCGACTTCTCCGGCCCTTGCCGCCTCAATCGCAGCGTTAAGCGCAAGGAGATTGGTCTGTTCCGCAATCCCTTTAATTAAAGAAACGATATGGGTTATTTCCTCTGATTTATTGCCGAGGGACTCTATCTTTGAAACCGAACCCTTGAACCTGTCCATAAAACCGATTAATTCCCTTACGGTGACGGTTGTCGCTTCTTTCCCGTGTATTGCCTTATCTTTCATTTGCCTGGCGGCCTCTGCGGTATTCGAGGTATTCATCGAAACATCTGTCGTGGCCTGCGACATCTGCGTTATCGCTGTTACCGACTGCTCTACAAGTTTTACCTGTTCGTTGGAGCCTTTTTCGAGCGAAACAGCTGTAGCCGACAATTCCTCCGAACTGCTTGCAAGATTTTCAGTTGCAGACATTATCTTTCCGACCACGTCCCGAAGGTTGCCCACCATCTTGGACATTGAAGCCTGGACAGTCCCCAACTCGTCGCCGCTATTTACTGATATTTCAGAATTAAGATTGCCGTTTGCCACATCATCCGAGATCCGGATCAGATTGGTCAGTGGATTGGATATGGATTTATATACCCACATGCCGAACCCGATCCCGAAGACGACCGCGCCGATGCTTATGGCGATGATAAGCATCCTGCCGAAGACAGCCACTTTATTTACCGCGCTGATTGCTGCTTCCTGTTCGCTCCGGGCGTTGGAAACTGTCTCCCTGCCTCTCTCTGCCTGCCCGGAAACGATGGCCTCCAGGTGTGCCGTGGCCTGACCGGCTTTTTCATCCATGTCGAGCTTGTGACGCACTTTTGAGATTACCCCGTCTCCGGAAAAAAGAAGCTCCCTGACGGACCTTAACGAGGCGGCCACGTCCCTGAATATCTGTATCTCATCTTTTGAGTCCAGCTTTATGAGGTCGTTTTCCAGGGATTTTTTGACGGCATCGATTTTATCAAAGGTCTTTTGAATATCAGTTTCAACAGTGTCTATCTCTTTTGCCGATGCATGGGTAAAGAGCTTAACTGCAAGTCCTTCCGCCTGCAGCCCGAGCGACAGGAGCTCCGAGTTATTTATCAGGATGCTGTTCGCGGTAGTTGACTGCTCGAAGGCATTGCCCTGCTTTCTGGTCTCAAGGCCATATTTTTCCCTGTGTGTAAGGGTCTCCTGCTCTATGTGCAGAAGGGAGTTCGTCAGTGTTTCATTGATCTCCTTGTTCAGATCCTCGCTTCTGTTCTTTGTGACATCATCCGGCTGGCTGAGCAGCGACATGTGATGTTTCGCTGCTTCTTCAAGCTTCCCTTCAATGAGTTTAATATCATCGTAAAGCGTTTTTTCCTTTCTGAGATGTTCATTCAGCAATGCCTGACTTATTGTGGAATTGGCCTTGCCCCTGGCAATTATTACAGCCTTCCTGTCCTTTGCCTTTTGCAGTTCCAGAAAAGCGACTGGAACGTCTTTGACGACTACCTTCAGCGATTCGATGTCCCTGCGCTCCGTCGAAATGAGTTTTGTCCCTTCAAAGGACGTTGTAAATGTGGCCGAGCGGTTGTTCTGCATGGCCTTTATCTTTGAATTCAGGTCCCGCAGTTTATTTGAGGTGTCTTTTAATTTTTGAGTAATTG
>JACRQA010000122.1 GCA_016222915.1 Nitrospirota bacterium
GAGCGGGGCGGTCGCGGGTCTCTCCCTGGATATCGGGGACCGTCTTGCCAATGCTGTAGTCGGCTATGCTCAATATCTCGGGAAGACCTTTTGGCCTGTATCTCTTTCAGTGTTTTATCCCCACCCCGGCGCTGCATTGCCGGTGTGGCAGATAGCCGGGGCTTGTCTAGTTCTTATATTGGTGACCGCGCTGGTCTTGATGCGGCTTCGGCAATCACCGTGGCTTGCGGTCGGCTGGTTCTGGTTTCTTGGGACGCTGGTCCCTGTGATCGGACTGGTACAGGTGGGCGCTCAGTCTATTGCAGACCGTTACTCATACATTCCTCTGATCGGAATTTTTATTATGATTGCATGGGGGATGCCGGAGTTGTTAGGGAATTGGCGACTCCGGCAGCAGGTGCTCGGGACCGCATCAGTGGTGGTGATCGTTGTCCTTGTGGGGCTTACGTGGCTGCAGATAGGTTATTGGAAAACCCATGAGACCCTCTTCCGTCATGCCCTCAGCGTCACGACGGACAATTGCCTGGCGCACAACAGCCTCGCCAATTATCTAATACGAAAAGATGATCTCGACGGGGCTTCCTTCCACCTGAATGAAACCTTGCGTCTCTGTCCAAAAGACGAGAAGGCCTGGTACAACCTTAGAGTTTGGCACAGGAAAAGGGGAGAGTTGCCTGAAACAGTCAACGCCCTTAGCGAGGCGCTGCGGCTTAAGCCCGACTACGCCAATGCCTGGTCCAATATGGGAGCTGTTTACCTGGCCTTGGGCCGTATTTACGAGGCGAAAGAAGCCCTTCTTAAAGCGGTCCAGCTTGGGTCCGATGACTATGCTGCCTGGCACAACCTCGGCGTAACTTATATTAAGACCGGACATCTTGAGAACGCAGCCGGGGCGCTGATCAAGGCGGTGCAAATCAGGCCCGACCACGCCGCTTCCTTGCACCGGCTTGGAATGGTCTATCTGTCTATGGGAAGGCAAAGAGATGCAATCGATGTGCTTCGTAAGCTGCAAACAATCGATGCAGGGCTGGCAGGGGACCTGATGCAGAGAATCGGTCCGGGGCAGTGAAGAAGGAGTGTAAAGCGGATTGGCAGAGAGCAAGATTCATCTCTGTCAAATTGATATTATACAGCTATCGCTTCGACCGTTTTCCAATCGGCAGATTTATGAGAAGCCTGCCATAAATCGTAGTTCTGTTGCATGTTGAGCCACAGTTCAGGAGTTGTCTTGAATGCCTTTGACAGACGTAACGCCATGTCAGGGGTTATGGAGCCGCGTTCATTTATAATTTTTGATAATGTTTTCCTCGATACCCCGAGGAGTACAGCCAATTCTGAAACAGTTAAAGATAACGGTTCCATATATTGCCTTTTTAAAATCCCTCCCGGATGTGTCGGCGGTCTTTTTCTTGTTCTCATTTCTGTCCCTCCTTAATGATAATCGACATAATCAACTTCATAAGCGTTGTCTTCCTTAAAACTGAAAATCACTCTCCAGTTCCCTGAAACTTTTACTGCCCATTTCCCTTTCAGTGTCCCTTTTAGCTGATGCAGGTCTGATCCCGGGAACTTCATGTCTGTTACATCTTTTGCAGCATCAAGCCGGTCAAGGATATCGGCCAGCTTTTGTGGATGCTGAGCCTGAATCCCTTTTTTAGTGCCGTCATAAAAGAAATCTTCCAGTCCCTTGTGGGAAAACTTTTTTATCATTCAATTTAAGTGTAACCATGGTGGTTACATATGTCAAGGGGGACATTCAGGTTTCAGTCACAATCTTTCCAGGTGAAAGAAAGGGATTTCCCTTCTGATTATGAACCGCTCTTTTGCTAACGAAGAGGGAGTGTAAGGGCTATTGACAGGCATCAGTTGATATCATCAAACAAAAGGCAATATTCTCTTTATCTTTCTTTAGCTGTTAAAGAAAAAATATCTTGGTCCTTGAAACGAGAGCAACTATCATTTGTGAAAAATAACACTGGATGTGTTATATCTATTCTATTTGCAGCCCTAATCCGTTCAATCTCAGACGAATAGGCTATTGTGTGAATGTGCGCTGCTTTTTCTTTTCCAAGCAATCGGCTTGTCATGGCAGCTAATCCACTGCCTTTTCTCAATTCTTCCCACTGTTCAGGATAAATCCCTTCTATGTGACATGCGATAAGGGCTGGCCGTTTGCTTGAAAATTGATTAAGAGATCCTTTTAGTTCATTATAAAGAGCTTGTAAAACAATATCTGGGGCTTCACTTTGGACTTTAATAATAATGGTTGTTTCACTGTTTGACAACGTAGCGAAGTGAGATTGTGGTGTCCAGAATGGCTGTACTACAGATGCAAAGCTTTCGGCAGAATCAATAATCGTCAATGGTGACAAGTAATTTATGCTCAATGAGAGATTCTCATTAAAAGTTACTATTTCTGAACGATGTTCAATAGCACCTCTGAGTTTTTGGGCAATTAATCGGAAGGTGCTTTGATCTTGCCCAAGCTGATTTGAGCAGTTTAATTCGATTACGCACTTTACCTTATATGAAGACAATTGTTTAATTATTTCATCGCAAAACAGGTAGAAGCCCTTTCTTGTAACTCTTCTACCAGCGTCGTAGCTTTTCGTCTTACATTCTATTTCAGCTTCCATAGAATCTGTTGTTACCAAAAAGTCAAACGTTGTTCCTGTGCTGTGAGACCTTTCATACTCAACGAACTCAACATTAAATCTATTTCGAAGGAAATGTGTTGCAATGGTCAATTCATGCAAGAATGATCTTATATCTTCACTCGTTAGTTTACTTATGATTTCTTTCTTGGCCTTGGCAGAAACATGCTTCAATATTCTGTTCACGGTGAAAACAATTTGCACAAGATCATCTATTTCTCGAGTACGATGTTTCCAGAGTGATTTGCCCTCCCTGAGGAGACCAAGATATTGTCTGATGCCTTCAGCCAATGGGTTTCTTGTTTGCAAATAAACCCTATAATATACTCCTCCCTCTGCATCAAATTTCTTTATTATTTTTTCCCAATATCTCTTGTCAGTATTTACGAGGAATAGCTCAATTTCTCTCGCAAACTGCTTTTCATGTACGCCTATATAATCCAGAATCATAATTTCCGGTTTGTTCCTAATATAAATTATTTGCTCGTAATTTATAGCAGTTTAACAAATTCTGGATGTAGAGTATATAAGGAATGTGTTGAAGATAAGTCTGTAACTCAAATTGACGATTACCAAGAATCGTACCGTCCCAAACCAACACTTCATGCCGTACTAAACAACTGACTGTTTATTAATCTTCTATCTCTTTCAGTATGAACGAGATACCGACCACCATAATTATGTAATGGCAGAGATCCAATCCCGCATTATTGGGATTAGATTATCAGACCCGAACAACCTTCATGAAACATCCCCCGCAATCAAATCCCAATTTATAGATACCATCTTTGTTATAAAGAAAGAGCGGCTCATTCAGTTTTCCCTTAGCATCAGACCGAGGTCTCTTAACGCAAAAACCCAGTTCATATCTTAAGCAATGCTTTGTGGTCATGACAGCAATCTCACCGGGAGGCATCTCCAGTTCCAATGCTTTATCAATCTGCTGTACGCCGTGCCTTTTGTAAAACCTGCGGGCAAGCTTATTGGAGACATTAAAACTGAAGTCCAGTTTATCATAGGGAAAGACAGCGTCATGGTCTGGGAATTTATAAGGGACCGGTCTGAAAGAACGCACCCTTTCCTCCTCCAGCTTCCGGAGTATCTCCTGCCTGTATGCATTCAACAATGACGCCGGTATAAATACTGCCGATTCCCAGGTTACTTTTACGCGGTCAACATAAAAGGGAGTCGCCCCGCTTTTTGAAAAATGTTTCTGAATGCCTTCAGCCGAGGTCCGTGCATTCCTGGCCGGCAGGGTAGGGGGGGTATATTCATTTTCAACTATGATATTATCTTCATCAACCGCTCGGACAATTAGTCGTTTCTCTGCCTCAAATCCTATCTCAATCGACACTATAATCTTCCGGACCGACCTGTCTTTCTCCAGTGCACTTAAAAACTCATGATCATAATTGCGGTAAACGGCAGTTCCTGCTCTGGGCAGCAAAGGGGCTTTTGCAACATATATCATGTCGCCTTCAACCCTATTGACCTTTAATCCCCGCAATACCTTATCATCATCAATAAACACCAGGCCGTCATTATTGTGCAGAGCGAGCGTTCCTTTTATCTGAA
>JACRQA010000166.1 GCA_016222915.1 Nitrospirota bacterium
CAAAAAAATGATACAAAGATTGTGATGATCGTCCTCGACGGGGTCGGCGGACTGCCGGTCAATGGCAGGACCGAGCTTGAGGCCGCAAACACACCGAACCTTGATGCGCTTGCAAAAGGATCAGCTTGCGGGCTTCATATACCTGTCGCCCTCGGGATTACGCCCGGCAGCGGCCCAGGGCATCTCGGGATATTCGGGTACGATCCTTTAGAATGTCAGATCGGAAGGGGAATACTTGAAGCTCTCGGTCTTGGGATGGAAGTCAGAAAGACGGATGTGGCGGTCAGGTGCAATTACGCTACGATCAAAGACGGACTTATAACGAACAGAAGGGCTGGAAGGATACCGACTGATCAAAGCAGGAAGCTGACTGAAAGATTGCAGAAGGAGATCGGGAAGATCGACGACGTCGAGATAACATTCGCTCCGGGGATGGAGCACAGGTTCGCTGTGCTTATGAGGTTCCCCGACGATCTTAAGTCCGACGCGGCAATGATCAATGACACTGACCCGCAAAAGGAGGGGAAGGCGCCATTGCCGGCAGCGGCCCTTTCAAAGAATGCGGAGAGGGTATCAAAGATTGCGGAGAAATTAATTAGCAGGGCGCATGAGATATTGAAGGACGAAGAGAAGGCCAATTTCATTTTAACAAGAGGCTTCTCAAATATGCCGCACATCCCAAACTTCGATGAGGCCTTCGGATTAAATGCCCTCGCCATCGCCACCTATCCCATGTACAGGGGACTTGCCAAGCTTGTCGGTATGGAGACCCCCGCGCTTGAGGGAAGCGTCGAAGATGAGATCAATTTTTTAAAACAGAAATATAATGAATATGACTTCTTCTTCATGCACGTCAAAAAAGTCGATTCATATGGTGAAGACGGAAATTTTGAGGGCAAGGCTGAGAGGATATCTGAATTTGACCAGCTACTGCCGAAGGTACTTGAGCTCAAACCCGATGTCCTTGTTATAACCGGGGACCATTCAACTCCTGCTATAATGAAGGGCCACAGTTGGCATCCTGTACCAGTGTTAATTAAATCTCCATACGTGCTCGGAGGAATAAGCGGGGCCTTTTCAGAAAGAGAATTCGTCAAAGGCGAGCTCGGTATTTTCCCTGCGCTGAATATCATGCCTCTGGCGCTTGCCCATGCAGGAAGGCTCAAGAAGTTCGGGGCTTAAAAAACAGTGCTTAACAATTTCTTAAATGCCCTGTTCCCTGAAACCTGTCCCATATGCCGGAGACCAGCATCAGACCATAAAACAGCCCCGGTCTGCACCGAATGCTGGCAGTCAATCAGACCGTATACAGGAGCTAAATGCCGGAAGTGCGGAAGGCCACTCACCTCGGACGCATCCACAATCTGCGGAGATTGCCTGCAGGATGAACCTGCCTTTGAATCCGCCCGGAGCTTCGGGTTATACGAAGGGGCGTTAAGAAAGGCCCTGAACCTTTTGAAGTACCACAATGTAATAAGACTATCAAAGCCCCTGTCCGACATATTACTGCGAATCGAAACGCCCCGTGTTGACGCGGTCCTGCCGGTGCCGATATACAAAAAACGCCTGAGACAGAGAGAGTTCAACCAGTCGGCGCTTCTTGCAAAGCATTTGGCAAAGGGCACCGGCTCAACACTGGTTCTCGACTCTCTTGTTAAGATGAAAGATACTAAGCCGCAGGTTGGGCTGAGCTCAAATGAGAGACGGGAGAATATGAGAAATGCCTTCGGGATACAAAACAGGGAAGCGATTGAGGGCAAGGACATCCTGCTCATTGATGATGTGTCGACAACAGGAGCAACAATCCGGGAATGCTCCAAAGTTTTGAAAAAGGCCGGAGCAGGCAGCATTCATGCGCTGACACTTGCACATGGTATGATGGATTAATGATAGGGGCGGCCCCCATCCCGCTCTAATTAGGGGTCGGCAGTCATTAGACAAATTTCAGGAAGGATTTTATAATATTCCCGTTACATCATTTCATAAACAATTAACAATGGAGGTTAGATGAGGACATTATTAGCAGTGTTCAGCATTATATTCCTGGTAAACATCGGATATGCGGAAGAAGCCAAGGTCCTGAAGACTGAAAGGGACAAGATAAGCTACGGAATAGGAATGGATATCGGGGAGAACATGAAAAGACAGTCTATTGATATTGACCCGGACATGCTCGCCCAGGGGATCAAGGACGTGTTCTCAGGCGGCAAGCTATTACTGACTGAGGAGGAGTTCAAGAATACTATGGAGAATTTCAGGAAAGACATGATGGCAAAGCAGAAAATGCAGATGCAGGAGATGAGCGATAAAAACAAAAAAGACGGCGAGGCGTTTCTTGCCGAGAACAAGAAGAAAGAAGGGGTAAAGACCCTGCCGAGCGGCCTTCAGTATAAGGTCATCAAAGAAGGTGACGGGGACCTTCCGAAGGCGACCGACACGGTAACAGTACATTACAAGGGCACACTGATAGACGGGACTGAATTTGACAGCTCATACAGCCGTGGAGAACCGGCAACCTTCCCGGTCAACGGAGTTATTCCCGGATGGACCGAGGCCCTTCAGCTTATGAAAGCAGGATCAAAATGGCAGCTCTTTATCCCCGCGGGTCTCGCTTACGGTGAACGCGGCGCCGGGGGCAAAATAGGACCCAACTCAGCGCTGGTCTTTGACGTGGAACTCATTTCCATTAAATAACTAACGATGTCGAAGCGGGACAGCACTGCCGACAGATGCAGCGCTGTCCCGCTTTTCATTCAGGGCCCCTTCCCGTCCGGCCTTATAATCTCTTGTACCTTCCAATAATCGCTTCCAGCCTCAGCAATATTCCGGGGGTAATATTAAAGCCTTCAGCATTCGGGAATCTAAGCTGCGGTTCGATGTCGTAGAACAGCCAGTCCCGCCAGATCCTCTGACGAAAGCGTATTCTTAAAGCGACTTCATCCAGGCGATAATTAGGACGAGTCTGCAAGCTGTTGACCCACGAATATTCAAGCGCCCTCCTTGGACTCAAAAACTGTGATAGAGAAAAGGTCAGGCCGTGGGAAAATCCATCCTCCTCTTCACGCCAGTCACCTCCCAGAGTGGCCCGAAAGAAAAACCTTTCCGACAGCGGTCTCTCAAAATCAAGTTCGGCCTTTGATTCCCAACCTTTGTCAGTATACCACCTCACCCGTTCCGTAAAGCGCGAGCCCCAGGGGCCAAGATCAAAGAAAGCACGGTACCGGCCTTCAACAAACAACCTGGGCTCCAGGTCGCTGAAGATAAATCCAAGCCTTGTGCTTAAATACCGGTTGAGCTGTTGCATAATTGCATGCTGTACTGATACTGAAACATCATTTTTATCTACGCGGTCAAACGACTTGCGCACAGCGCTTGCCGAGGTATCTTCGATGTCCGGCTCGTCATCGGGTTCACCGGTTACAATGAGGTGCAGCCTTTTTTCCGCATATGGAATGCCGACCCTCATACTGGCCCTGAGCTTTAAGTCTGTGCCCTCGCCTTCTTCAGAAAATGATTCCAGTCTCATCAGCAGGCGCGACTGGTTCTCCTCCGCCTCGATTCGTTCATCATAAAAAAAAGAATCTACCCAATCGGCAGTGCCGATGATCGTTCCGGACATCGCGCGATGCCACGTGTCAATGAATGTGTCTTCACCATAGTGTTCCTCTGCGGAAGAAGGATTTTTTTCCACGTCTGTCTCAGACGCCTTTTCGTCCGCAATCCCGGCGGCGAATGCGGGGAGCATTACGAGAAAAAATAATGATACCAGTGATGCAAAAAAAGACAATGACTTACTCACAATAAACAGGCCCTTTCATATCTATGTCTATTCAATGTTCCTTCCAATGAAGGCCTATAATAATAAATGATACCTCAATTCATTTGCCCTAACAACAAGAACGCTTCACAACCTTTGAGCTATATGCCCTTGTTTATGTTTTAATAGATACCGATGTCCGCACTTATGAAATAATGTAATCAACGCTAAACGCTATGAACAGGAACCTGAAAATCTTTCTGGCAAACGGCGTCCCTTTCGGCGCATTTATGGGGACATTATTTTCAAATCGTTACGGTATAAGCACCGGTATTCAGGGCGGGCTCATGTCGGGGCTTGTTTTCGGCTTTCTCATGTTCATCATATTGGGGTTTCTTCACAGCAGGGCCGTGAGAAAAATATCAGGGTCATCAACGGGGGAGTCGATGAGCACATTTCAGGTCCGTACAATAAAACTCCGTTTACCCTTTGAAAAAGCATTTGATCTCTGCATAAAATCTATCGGGATGATCAGGAGATGCAGGGTCCTTGAGCAAGACCGCTCTCACGGGAAAATTATCGCTAAATCGTCAGTCAACTGGAAGACTTGGGGAGATACAATATCTTTTGACATAGTGGGGACAAGCGATGAGGTGACAGACATAAAAGTATCAAGCAGACCGACCTCATGGTCTACAATTGTTGATTACGGCAAGAACCTGGAGAATGTGGAAAGCATAGTCTCTTTTTTACGGAAGGCACAGTGATACGGCATACATGAAATTACAGGACCGAATTGACCGTCTTACTGACCACCTCAGATGAAAACCCCCTGCGCTGCAGCATCCCCCATAACCTTCTCTTAATGACATCCGGCGGATGCCTTTTCAAAATCTTGAGTTTTCTTTCGGCAAATTCGAGGGCCGCATTTTCCTCCGATTCGGGAGAATGGGTCATGAGAGTTTTATCTATGAGTTCCCTGTCGATTCCTCTCCCGGCAAGAAACGCCCTGATGCCTTTATTTCCAAGGGATTTTCTTTCTACCGAATATCTTAGCAGCTCCGCGGCAAGGGCGCTGTCGTTTATCAGCCCGGCAGTTTCGAGGAGTTTGATCACGTCTTCAATATGATCGCCGGCAAAGCCTTTTCGCTGCAGCTTCTCGGCCATTTCCTTTTTGCTTCTGGCGCGGTAGCTGAGCAGCTTTAATGCCGCTGTTTTTATGTCAGTGAGAGGGCCCTTCAATATCAGGGCCCCTTTTATCTTTGCCCGGACAGCTCTCCGCCGGCGCCCCAGATGTCCTTGGTGGATTGGACCCCTTTGACCTTGAGTGCGAAATCATCGGGGTTTGTCGCTATGCTGATCGCGTCCGCATAAGTTATAAGTTTTCTTTTATAAAGACTCATCAAAGACTGATCAAAGGTCTGCATCCCGTACTGGCTGACCCCTTCTGCTATATAGTCATGAATATTTTTTGTCTTGTCGGGCTCTTCAACGCAGCTTCTTATTGTGGCGGTATTAACAAGTATCTCGACAGCAGGCACCCTCCCCTTGCCGTCAGCCCTCGGAATCAGCCGCATGGATATGATGGCCTTCAGGACAGACCCGAGCTGCGCCCTTACCTGGCCGTGCTGGTAGGGCGGGAACACCGATATGATCCTGTTTACGGTCTCAACCGTGTCTGTCGTATGGAGGGTACTGAGGACCAGGTGGCCGGTCTCGGCTGCGTCCAGAGCCGTCTTGATAGTTTCAAAGTCTCGCATCTCACCCACGAGAATAACATCAGGGTCCTGCCGCAGGGCCGCCCTCAGGGCCTTTGCAAATGTCGTGGCGTCCGTGCCTATCTCCCTTTGACTTACGATACTTTTCTTGTCCCTGTGCAGGAATTCAATCGGGTCTTCTATGGTTATAATATTGACCGCCCTGTTTGAGTTTATGTAGTCGATCATTGATGACAATGTAGTCGTTTTTCCGCACCCGGTTGTCCCGGTAACAAGTATCAGCCCCCTGGGCTCCAGCGAGATTTTTTTTATGACGGCCGGCATCATTAATTGATCAAGCTCAAGAATTTCAGGCGGAATGATCCTGAAGACAATCCCAATCGTCCCTCTCTGATGGTAGGCATTACACCTGAACCTCCCCAGTCCCGAAACACTATATGCCATATCAGACTCCCGGTTTTTGACAAACTGCTCCATCTGCGCTTCTTTCATCACGTGGGCTACAATACCCTGGATGTCTTCCGGGCCCATTTTCGGCTCATCATGCAGTACAGTCAGCGCCCCGTCGATACGGACAATCGGCGGACTGCCCGCCTTTACATGCATGTCCGAGGCCTTAAGATCAACGGCTTTCCTTAAAAGAGCATCAATATCTTTTGCCATGGTCTACCTCTTGAAATTATATTCCTCAAGTATTTTCGACTCAATCTCCTGTGCTATTTCAGGATTTGTCTTTAGGTACTCCTTTGCATTCTCTCTTCCCTGGCCTATCTTGTTCCCATTGTATGAGTACCACGCGCCGGCCCTCTCGACTATTTTCTTCTCAATACCGAGGTCGACAATCTCCCCGAGCCTTGAAATTCCTTCATTAAAGAATATATCAAATTCCGCCTGTTTGAAAGGCGGGGCGACTTTGTTCTTGACGACCTTTACCCTCACCCTGTTGCCTATTGATTCCTGGCCGTTTTTAAGGCCTTCAATCCTCCGGATATCGAGCCTGACCGAGGAATAAAACTTGAGGGCGTTTCCGCCGGTAGTTGTTTCGGGGTTACCGAACATGACCCCGATCTTCATTCTAATCTGATTAATAAATATTACCGTTGACTGCCCCTTTGAAATTGCCGCGGTGAGTTTTCTTAAGGCCTGACTCATCAGCCTTGCCTGAAGCCCCGGCAGGCTGTCGCCCATCTCCCCTTCAATCTCCGCCCTCGGCACAAGCGCAGCTACCGAGTCTATAACGATGATATCGATAGCCCCGCTGCGGACCAATGTCTCAGTAACTTCAAGTGCCTGCTCGCCCGTGTCCGGCTGGCTGATGAGCAAATCATTTATGTTGACCCCGAGTTTGGACGCATAGGACACATCCAGCGCATGTTCGGCATCTATAAAAGCTGCTGAGCCCCCTGCCTTCTGGGCCTGCGCAATAGCGCTGAGCGCGAGTGTCGTTTTACCGGATGATTCAGGGCCATAAATTTCAATGACCCTGCCTCTGGGGAAACCTCCGACCCCAAGCGCCGCGTCCAGGCCGATAGAGCCGGTTGGAATGGCGGGTATCTCGACAACGCCCTCCGAGCCAAGGCGCATTATTGCGCCCTTGCCGAACTGTTTTTCTATTTGTGATATAGCTACTTCAAGAGCCTTTGCACGGTCCTTATCAGACATTTTGCCTCCCTGTATTTAAGATGTTTGTTGTTTCGTATAACTAATTCCCCAATGGTATCGATGCTATCCTTGTATACTTCGCCCCTGCCGGGCCCAAATCACTTCTCATAAATGATATATGATTAACGTCAATTATTCCAACGCTGTAATCTTTATAGGACCCTATCTTATTAATCAAAGCCAATTTCCCCCCTGAAGACCTGAACCTGCCCAGGGTCAGGTGCGGGGTGAATTTTCTGTCTTCCGGCTGAAATCCCAGTGAAGACATTACCGTATCAATTTCCTGCTGAATGAAATTCAATACTTCGCAGCCTTCTATTCCGGCCCATAATACCCGTGGATTTTTGATACCAGGGAAAACGCCGACACCCCTTACTTCACAACTGAACTTCTGGAATTTTCCGCATGTCCCCTTTAATGATTCAACTATATTTTCAGCAAGCTTTTCCTCGATATTCCCCAGGAACTTCAATGTGAGATGGATACCTTCCGGCCTTACCCATCGTACATCCGCCCCGCACGTCCTGAGCTCCTGCTGAAGCGATAGCAATGCTGCTTTGACTGTGTCCGGTAATTCTATTGCAATAAAGCTTCTCAAGGTCTTTTTTTATTTCCCAAGTAGGATAGCATATAAGCATCAAAATGTGCTGTGCATTATTCTTCTTTAATCGCTTCGATTTCACATAAAGCATTTCTAACACGTTCAATGGCAGCTTCACGATTTGGAGATGACGGCAACTGTGATGGAGCATTATAAAGAGGAATCGCATAATCTGATTTTACCGCCCAATTAATATGTTGTGGCAATGTCCCTGTATTAGACAAAACCGGATATATTTTTGAGATATTCTTTCATCCGCCTTATAAACTTCTTGGAATCCTGCACAATCTTGTCCGCTGTTTCTTTATCAATGACAATTTTAGCGTTATAATCAGACTCCTCTCTCTTCCTTCTCACATAATCATATATCTTCCCGTATTCTACTTCAATGACTTTACTCTTTATAAAATACTGGTTAAATGCAGCCTCGACACCTGCGTGTTTTGACCTTTCAAGTTTTTTAGTGAGTAACATAGCGGTGGTAATGCTGAACAGCGAATAATAAGCCCTGTTTATTGCTGCCCTGTATCTTTTAAGCGACAACAGTTCCCTGGCAGTCTTTATATCTTCCTCAGCCCTATCTAAGCGGACTTTAATAAGTTCTCTTGTTTTTTCGTCCAAATGTCGATTCCGTCCTTGCGGATATTATTGTAAAAAGGGTCTCTGTTTTTTTCGTACCATTCAAACGTCTCATTATCCATCACAATCGGAGAAAGCACGACATTATTCCTGAGCATTATTTCAAATGCCGACATGCTTATCTCATCTTTTATCACGTGGCTGCTGTCCTTAATGATTATTAAGATGTCCGCATCAGATTCTCTATTAAATTCCCCCCTTGCAACAGAACCAAACAATATAACGCTCAATATCTTCGCACCATAATTCTTTTTAAGGAATCTCATGTAACTGTTGATGGCCCTATTTAGTCTTTGCTTCATAATATCTTTCCCTCAGCCAAGTTTATCATAAATTATAAATATCCTGTCCTTTTTAGGCAATAAAATTCTCAGGCATGTACCAGATATAAAATTCTCAGACAAACCACATCCACCCCTGCAGGCAAAGGTTGGCAAATATCCCCGCTATCACATCATCCAGCATGATCCCCGCGCCTCCGGGGACCATCTCGTCGATCTTTCTTATCGGAGGCGGTTTTAAGATATCGAACACCCTGAATAATATAAATGCCGCAAAGAGATAACTGAATGTCTTCGGGACGAACAACACTGAAATCAGGTATCCGCAAAGCTCATCAATAACGATGTGCCCGCTGTCTTTTCCGAGAAGCTTCTCCGCGTTATGTGATGTTATTGTCCCCAGAAGGAGTAACGGCAGAATGACTGCCAGGAGACTCATATCTTCCGGCTTGAATACTATAACCGGCAAAAAACCGATTGCCGAACCGAAGGTCCCCGGGGCATACGGCAGGTACCCTATAAAGCCGAGGGTTGCGATGTATTTGGATATGACAGGCCAGGGACCAGGAACCGGGGACCAGGGGGGGTCTGTACTTATCTTGACCCTTGACCCTTGACCCTTGACCCTATTTTCTTTCACTCCTGGATGACCTTGAATGAATGGGTTATCTTCGCCCCCTTGCCGATGGTGGTACCGACCATGCAGTATTTCCCAAGTGACAATTCAACAGCGCGCTGTACCGCCTCTTCTGAAATATTCCGGCCGGTCACTATATATTCAATATGGATATCGGTAAATGAACGGGGATGGGTCTCAGGCGCCTCGCCGTTTACGTTCATCTCAAAATTCGTGACATCCTGCTTCTTCTTTCTGAGGATTGAAATAACATCCATACCTGAACATCCCCCAAAAGCCATAAGCAGAAGCTCCGAGGGTTTCGAGCCGGTGTTATTACCTCCCGACGACGGCGGAGCGTCCATTACGACTGCGTGACCGGAATCCGCTGTCCCGATGAACTGCATATTGTCTACAAGCTTGATCTTGCTTTTCATTATAGTCAGCCTCCTCATGTTTGATCTGAAATTACTAAAATGTACGGGATTATATTATTTTTGTCAATTAAAGCGTCATGTGCCGATGTGAGACTTTTCGGTTACGTAAAACCATCTCATGCGAGATATTTATTGCATAATCTTTAAATCTTTTTTAAAATGATAGAGCTAATTTTTGTTTCATCATAATTTTTTAGACCCAGTTCAGATAGTTAACACCGGGTAAAACACCCTGCAATATATATCAAACATGAAATAACATACTGATGAAAAGGGAGCCATAGCATTATGCCAAAGATCACAAAAGCAGTAGTAGCGGTAGCCGGTTCCGGCACCAGATTCCTGCCGGCCACAAAGACCATGCCCAAAGAGATGCTGCCGATCGTGGACAAACCGATTATCCAGTTAGTTGCAGAGGAACTGGTCGCTGCCGGGATTGAAGATATCATTATGGTGACCAAGTGGGACAAGAAACCTCTGGAGGACCACTTCGACCACAACTGGGCGCTGGTTGATGAACTGCAGAAAGCCGGCAAGCTTAAGCGTGTGAGGGATGTGAAGAAAGTTGCCGACATGGCCAATTTCATTTACGTCAGGCAAAAAGGCCCCTATGGAAACGGCACGCCGGTATTGTCAGCCGCCAGCCTGGTCAAGAATGAGACCTTCGTATATATATGGGGTGATGACCTGGTAAAATCAACTGTCCCTTTCACTAAGCAGATGATAGACGATCACAAGCATCATGGCAAATTAATGATCGGGGTGCAGAAGGTGCCCAAAGAGGTGGTGAACCGCTACGGGATAGTGAAATTGCGCAAGGGTAGTATGGAAATCGAGGACATTGTGGAAAAGCCGTCCATAAATGAGGCCCCGTCGCAGCTTGCTGATTTTGGCCGGATGATCTTAAATCAGGATATCATTGATATTCTAAGAGGCATCCCTCTCGGTAAAGACAATGAACTCTGGATCGTAGACGCCATTCGGACTTACGTTAAGAATGGAGGAGTATTTTTGGCTAAAGAAGTTGAGGGCGGTGAATGGCTTACCACCGGAGACCCTTTGAACTACCTGAAGGCCATACTTAAATATGCCCTGGACAGAGAGGACATCGGCGGAGACTTAAGGGAATTTATTAAACATTGTGTGTTAAAAAGAATGTGCGACTAGCAGAAGCAGCACGGCCATGTCCCTGCTGCCGTCAGCGTGCTTCTGCATAATTTTAATTTGTCCTATTGATTTTTGATTTCTAATTTTTCATTTTTTAATTGAATATATCCATGCTTTCCATTTTTCCATAACCTCTTTCAATAACTTCAATTCCATGATACAATATCTTTGATTTTCAGCCTATGTTTTTATTAATTGAAGATTCTTTCTATAAATGATATAAAATTGCACTTAAGAGTTTAAAACGGAAAAGGAGAAATAATGGCTGATTTTGATATAAAGGAAGACCGCGACATTGAAATCCCATCGAGTTTACCAATTCTTCCGGTAAGAGATGTTGTCATATTTCCGTACATGATTCTGCCCCTCTTTGTAGGGAGGGACATTTCAATAAAGGCCATTGAGCATGCGGTGGAAAGCAATAAGCTCATATTGCTCGTGTCCCAGAGGGACGTCAATGTTGAATCCCCTGCCAAAGAAGACCTGTACACCGTTGGGACCGTAGGGACCATACTCAGAATGCTCAAGCTGCCGGACGGCAGGCTGAAAATCCTTGTCCAGGGTCTCTCCAAGGCGAAGGTCATCAAATACACACAGACGGAACCGTTTTATGTCGGGGAGATTGATAAGGTCATCGACCAGGAACAGCCCAAATTGACCGTGGAAGTCGAAGCGCTCATGCGAAATGTAAAAGAGCTTGTGGACAAATCCCTGGCGCTCGGCAAGTCTTTCCTGCCGGACATCATTGTCCTGATTGAAAACATAGAAGAACCCGGAAGACTTGCGGATTTAGTGGCGTCGAATCTCGGGTTAAAGGCCGAACAGGCGCAGGAGCTGCTGGAAGAGACAGACCCTATCCGGAGACTCAAGAAAATCAGTGACATTCTGAGCCGGGAGGTGGAGCTGCTTCTGGTCCAGCAGAAGATACAGTCTGATGTCAAGGGTGAAATAGACAAGACCCAGCGGGAATATTTTCTCAGAGAGCAATTGAAGGCCATCCAGAAAGAACTCGGCGAAATAGATGAGAAAACCGAAGAGATCATGGAGCTGCGCAAAAAAATCGATGAAGCAAAGATGCCTGACAAGGTGGAAAAAGAAGCCATAAAGCAGATCAATCGTCTCGACAAGATGCACCAGGACAGCGCGGAGGCAGGCACCATCAGGACATATATTGACTGGCTTGTCGAACTGCCCTGGTCCAAGAGCACAAAAGACAAACTCGATATAAAGCTTGCAAAGAAAGTCCTTGATGAGGACCACTACGATCTTGAGAAGATCAAGGAGCGTATCCTTGAATATCTCGGCGTGCGAAAGCTGAAAGACAAGATGAAGGGCCCCATACTCTGCTTTGTGGGACCTCCCGGCGTAGGCAAGACATCTCTCGGCAAGTCCATCGCCAGAGCTCTCGGAAGGGAGTTCTACAGGATGTCTCTCGGCGGCATGAGGGACGAAGCAGAGATAAGAGGCCATAGAAGGACATATGTAGGGGCCATGCCCGGCAGGATCATTCAGGGCATCAAGACGTCCGGCAAAAACAACCCGGTATTCATGCTTGATGAAGTCGATAAAATCGGTATGGACTTCAGGGGAGACCCGGCATCCGCACTACTCGAAGTGCTGGACCCGGAGCAGAATTACGCCTTTGCAGACCATTACCTGGGGGTCCCTTTTGACTTAAGCAATGTCATGTTTATCACAACGGCAAACCAGATGGACCCCATTCCATCTCCTTTAAGAGACAGAATGGAAGTGCTTTACCTGTCCGGATATACTTCGGAGGAAAAAGTCGGGATAGCGAAAAATTATCTTATACCAAAGCAATTAAAAGAACACGGCATCACAGAAAAGAACATAAAGATCAACGACAGCGCGCTATTTCAGATCACTACTCATTACACTGCTGAGGCAGGAGTAAGAAACCTCGAGCGCCAGATCGCCAACCTCTGCAGAAAGGTGGCAAGGAAGATCGCCGAGGGCAAGGACAAGAAATACAATATTTCATCAAACAATCTGTCAAAATATCTCGGTGTCCCCAAATTCCTTCCTGAAGAAGAGATACAGAAAGACGAGGTCGGAGTATCTACCGGACTTGCCTGGACAGAGGCCGGTGGAGACATAATCTACATTGAAGCGACGATAATGAAAGGCAAAGGCGGCATTACCCTTACAGGCCAGCTTGGAGATGTGATGAAAGAGTCCGCACATGCGGCCTTAAGCTACATACGCTCAAAATCCAGGAGCCTCGGAATAAGCAACACAATGTTTTCCAGTAATGATATACATATCCATGTCCCCGCAGGCGCCATCCCGAAAGACGGCCCCTCGGCAGGCATAACAATGGCCACGGCTATTGCCTCCGCTTTTACAGGCAAGGCCGTTCATAAAAACGTGGCGATGACCGGAGAAGTCACACTGCGCGGAAGGGTGCTGCCCATTGGAGGACTGAAAGAGAAGGCGCTTGCAGCTAAAAGGATGGGCATCAAGAAGGTGATTATTCCGAAAAGAAATGAAAAGGACCTCGAAGACATCCCTAAATATATAAAGAAGGACATGCAGTTTATCCCTGTTGAAACAATGGACGAGGTCCTGTATAACGCCCTCAAGAAACCTTCCAAAGGGAAAAAGGGCCGCAAGTAAATAAGGATGGTTACCGGGAATTAGTCCCGTCTCATATTTTCGTCCTCATTAATCCGAAGCAACAGAGGTACCGGGGCCGGAGCGGCTCTCGTAGACTAGCTTCGAGATTCAAGGAGACCGGTGAAAGCCCAATACTTGAATCCTTACCCCTTGTCCCCTGAAATCTTTTATAATTAACACACAATGGAACTCTCAAAACTAGGTGAATTCGGACTCATAAAAAAACTGCAAAAAAAAATCCCCGCCATTTCAGCCGAAGTCCTGGCCGGCATCGGCGACGATGCCGCTGTCTTAAAAGTCCCGGACAAAAAAATACTGGTCACGACCGACATGCTGATCGAGGGTGTCCACTTCGACCTTTCCTTCACTACCTTTTACCAGCTCGGTCATAAATTCCTTGCAGTCAACATAAGCGATATATTCGCTATGGGAGGGGACCCGAAATATTTCCTGATAAGCATCGGCATCCCGGAGAAATGCGGGTCCGATGATATCTGTGAGTTATACTCCGGGATAAACCATATCGCAGGGAAGTTCGGAATAAGCATTGTTGGAGGAGACACCTGCGCTTCAAAACAGGGACTTGTATTAAGCGGCACGCTAATTGGGAATACAGCAGGCAAAGCCATCACCCGGTCGGGCGCAAAAGCGGGAGACGGCATTTTTATAACTGATACAATCGGCGATTCGGCCATGGGGCTTTTACTCTTAAAGGGTCAAGGGTCAGGGGCCAAGGGGCAGAAACTCAAAGCTCAAAGCTTAAAGCTCATAAGGAGGCATTTAATGCCGCTCATCCTTCCATTAAAAGACACGCGGAAGGTCACCTCCATGATTGATATCAGTGACGGACTGCTGGCGGATTTAGGCCATGTCTGTGATGAAAGTAAGACAGGCGCTGTCATTTATAAAGAGAAGATCCCATTGTCCCGGGAGCTCCGGGCTGTTGCAAAAGACCTTGGCCGGGACCCCTTTGAGTTCGCTTTAAAGGGCGGAGAAGATTATGCCCTGCTTTTTACGGCGCCTGCGAATTACAGGACCAGCGCGCACAGGATCGGAGAGATAATTAAGAAGGGCCGGTATATAATAGACGGCAACGGAATAAAGACGCGCTTTAAGGCGGAAGGATATCAACACTTTAAATAACAAATAACAAGCACCAAATAACAAATAAATTACAAGCTACAATTCTCAAACTATTGGCCGGACCATTGGCATTTGATTATTGGAATTTATTTGTTATTTGTAATTTGGTTTTGGGAATTTAATAATTATGTCTTACTTCAGAGATAAACTAAGGGCCATATTTAATGTACAGGACACGCCGCACCGTATCGCCCTGGCCTTTGCCTTCGGGGTTTTTATGGGCATATCCCCTTTTCTTGGCCTTCACTACATCGGCGGGATTTTTCTTGCATGGCTTTTCCGGCTGAACAGGCTTGTCGCGATAATAGGCATAAGCGTCAACAATCCCTGGACAATCGTCCCCATATCTTCTTTAAGTGTCTGGACAGGCGCAAAGCTGATGGGAATAAAACAGGTATTGCCCGAAGTCGACTGGGGGGGCATTACCTTAATGACTATAGTTGAATGGCTGAAAAGCCTGGTAAACGAGCCCGACAAATTTATCGATCTGGCCACTACCCTGCTGCCCCTTATCAAGGCATTTTTTGTCGGTTCGTTTGTGGTCTGTACATTATCGGCGATAGCCAGTTACTTCATTATCAATATACTGGCAAACAGATATAAGAAGGTCTGAGATGCCGCATAAACTTACACGCATACACGTCCTGCTTTTCATTCTGACTTTCATGACAACGACCATTGCCGGGGCGTTTCTCAATGGGGTCATTCCCTGGGAGCAGCCTGATAACATATACCTTGGACTGCCCTTTTCATTAACACTTCTATTTATTCTCCTTACCCATGAAATGTCGCATTACATAGCATCGCGCCTTCATAATGTGTCCGCCACCCTCCCCTACTTCATCCCGGCGCCGTCGCTCATCGGCACCTTCGGGGCCGTGATAAAAATGAAACCCCCTATCCCTGACCGGCGATCCCTCATAGACATCGGGGCTTCAGGACCGATCGGCGGATTCATTATCGCTGTCATTGCCTGCGTTGTCGGCCTGCATTATTCCGAAGTCAAACCAACAGGCCACATACAGGAAGGGCTTGCGTTCGGCAGTTCGCTGCTGTTTTCTTTTCTGACGAAACTCGTCCTCGGGATCGATCCAGAGAAATTCGATATACTCCTTCATCCGGTTGCCTTTGCAGGATGGATCGGCCTGCTGGTCACGTCCCTGAACTTACTGCCGATCGGACAGCTTGACGGAGGGCATATCACATATGCCCTTCTGGGAGAGAAACACGCCTGGATTTCCAAGGGCATGCTCCCGGTACTGGTTGTCCTCGGAATTGTTTACTGGGAGGGCTGGTTGATATGGGCGGTATTGATGATCTTCCTCGGATACAAGCATCCGCCTGTTGTCTATCCGCACATTCAGCTTGATAGAAACCGGAAGCTGGTCGGCTGGATAGCGCTTGTGATATTTATCCTGACCTTCACACCTGCGCCTGTCCAGGGGTTCTGATTATTATTCTATTGCTTTCCACTGAAGAGAAGAATTAATCCCTGCCGGCAAATTAAGACTCTTCATAAAAAGTTGCTGTTCCCCGGCCCTGATACCGTCTTAATCATTTCTTAATCTTCGATAATGCAGAATGGTATTTAAAACAAACAAGGAGGAAATCAAAATGAAAACTTTATCATGGAAAAAAATGGCGGTAATCATCATCCCGGCGCTAATGCTTGGCGTATCTTTATTGTTATACGCCTGCGGGAGCGGCGGTGGAAGCGGCGGCGGCTCCGACAGAAATGATGGAGCGGGAAGCAGCGCAGCGGGCGCAGGGACGCTGTATATAACAGACGCGCCCATCGACACATACCAGCAGGTCATCCTGACTGTCTACAGTGTCGAATTCGAAAAACCGGACGGGACAAGAGTGGTGATCTTTAGTGACGCCGCCGGCATCACTTATGACGTCAGTAAGCTCGTCGGCATCCTTTCAAAGCTTCCGAACGCCTCAATCCCTGCCGGTGTTTATTCAAAGGTATTCACCACGATAGGCAGTGAAGTGGTCCTCGTTGACAGCCTGGGGGCCCCTGTGGCGCCGAACCCGATAGTCGCCGCCAATGCATGGACGACCTGCATAGCGGACAAATGCACAATAGAGATCGCGCAGTCCGTCACCGTGGTAAATAACCAGAGCGTGGTCCTGGACTTTGACCTGAAGAGTTTTGATTATGATCCGGCCACAAATACGGTGACCGCAAAACTGGCCCTTCAGGAGAGCTGCTCAGCGTCCCAGAGATACTTTGAGGAAAAGGAAGACGACTTTGAGCTTAAAGGGACCATTCAGACAAAGGCTGCGGGGGGCTTTGACATTACAGTTACAAAGGCCGAGCATTTCATGCCGGACAGCAACATGGTCACGGTCACAGTCAGCGGCAACACACTTTTTACGTGTGACGGTGATGACTCCCTGATCTCATGCGGCATATCGGCATATGATGATCTGCAGGCAGGCATGACGGTGGAGATCCACGGACAGTGGGACGGTCAGAAGATGGTCGCAAACGAGGTAGCGGTGGACAATGACAATGACATAAAGTCCTCGGGGGCCGCGAGTTGTTCTTCAGGCTGCACAGGTCCGGACAGAAGCGCGACCGGGTATACAGGCCTGACGGTCCAGAAAGAGATAAAGGCCAATACCTTCAGTTTTGACCCGTCAGGTTATGCTATCAGTGTTTCCGGCAAGACCTTGCTCATAACAAAAGAGACCGTTATTGAGCTTGATGCTGGGGATGAGGAAAGTTACATATGCCCTGATAAAATCCCTTCATCCGCCCGAGAAATGGAGGCTGAGTATTCACAGGGACTCGATTCTGAAAACAACCAGGTTTTTATCGCCCGTAAAATTTCATTTGAATTGTAGCGGAAAATGTATGAAAATACTTCTACCATGCGCATCCTTCTGGTAGAAGATGAAGAAGACCTGGCTTATGTAATAAAGAAAGGCCTCGAAGAGGAGCTGTACAGTGTCGACGTCTGTTACAACGGCGAAGACGGTCTCTTTATGGCTGAGCAGGTCGCCTATGACGCGATCATACTGGACATCATGCTCCCTAAAGTTGACGGGATGACCGTACTGAAGACGTTAAGGAGGAAAGAGGTGACAACCCCTGTCCTCATGCTGACCGCAAAGGACCTGACAGAAGATAAGATCATAGGGCTTGACACAGGGGCCGACGACTACCTGACCAAGCCCTTTGATTTCGGGGAGCTCCTCGCGCGGCTCAGGGCGCTGCTGAGGAGGTCCACCCCCAGAAAAAGCGCTCTCCTTGAAATAGGAGGACTGGTCCTGGACACCGCAAGGAAGGA
>JACRQA010000138.1 GCA_016222915.1 Nitrospirota bacterium
AAAACTTTACGGCCTTGCTCCCGCTGTTCGGGGTGGCCAGCGTGCTTTCGATAAGTTTCCCATACACAATCGCAAATGAATTGCCTGCCGCCACCCTGGACAAATCCACAGGCCCCTGAATGGTAAGGGTATCAATGGTGTTGGATACGATTTTGTAATTGAACCTGACGTCCGTCTTGTTGGGAACGACCACGAATCCCTTGTATTGATTGACTGTCCATGTGGCCCCGTTCTCCTTCAGCGATGTTGCATCGACATTCGATACCGTCCCCTGGTAAAGAAAGCCCGCGCTCCCGTATGTCCTGAGTTGAAATTGCGTGTGAGGGTCATGACACTTCCTGCATTCTATTGTCCAGTCGCCGTATCCATTATCGATCTGAAGACTGGAGTGCGTCCTGACATACGGCGCTTCTATCTCATTGTGACAACTCCAGCAAAGCATATTATATGGAGTATCGTCTATGTCCTGGGGCGTGTGTTCCGTCCACGGCGGCAATAATGACGGCTGTGTCCCGTAAACAAAATGGCAGGAATCGCATCCGATATTGTTGTTGCCGAAATGAGGATAGTCCCGCGAATGGGCCTGGACCGCTGCCAGGACCAATATCAGTGATAATAAAATTGGCCTTAGAATCGATTTCATTGTCTATTAATTGAGCGCGTCATTCCTTCCCGATATTACCTACCGCGACGTTAACGCCGTATCTCGTCTCAAAGGCTTTAAAGCGAGCCCGCTCTGCACCATCGGCATCAAAAATCTTCACAATCCCCCTATTCCTCTCACCAGGCCCTGACCCCGCCACTATCTCTGACGTCCCGTCATTATTCAGGTCTCCGCCCGCCACATTGACTCCATATTGTTTTGACATTACAGCCGTAAATTCCGATTTCAGGTCCCCGTCCCCATCAAATATCTTTATCTCGTCCCTTGCCCTGCGATGTGGTCCGGCGCCCGTAATAATTTCTGTTTGCCCGTCTCCATCCGTATCTCCGCCTGCTATGCTCACGCTGTTTCCCTGGTTTAACGACGCCTTGAATTCCCGTGTTAACGACACGCTCCATTGACCGACTCCCAATGATGTGTCCACGTCCCATAACTTAATAATCCCCTTATTGTCTTCCCCATGACCGGGGGCTGTTATTAACTCATCCTTCCCGTCTCCATCAATATCGCCTGCCGCAACTTTCACCCCATTCCCTGAATTGAAGGCTGACAGATTAATCCCGCTGTCCACCATCATGTTATTTGCCGTATCATATACAAATACTTTTACATCTGAAGGATTCACCGCCCCCTCACCTGCACCCGCCACTACCTCATAATACCCGTCACCATTGAAGTCCCCTGCAGCCACATTCGCCCCGTATTTGTTCGGTCCCGCTGTCGTCCTCAAATTTGATAGTTCATTCCCGCTCCTATCATATATCCTTATCTCCGCCGGGTTATCTTCTCCGGGACCGGGCGCTGTTATGATTTCATCTATACCGTCCTTGTTTATGTCCCCTGCTGCTACGTTTACTCCATATCCATATCCATGCGCCGTGAACTCCAGCCCCGTCGCTGTCCCGTCTGCCTTAAATACCTTCACTGTCCCCTCATTGTCCTCTCCAGGCCCCGCCCCCGCTATTATGCTCCTCACTATTGCCTCCGGCTCTCCTGCCTTGCTTATATATTCTCCATTGAATGTTATTGTCCCACCCATCTCCAGCGTCTGTCCCTGTAATACAGGCGTGGCGTATCCTTCTACTTGTCCGAACACTATTGCGTATAACCCTGTCGAAGCCTCCTGCATTATCCAGTTTGTGCCATTGCCTGAATAAGATTCTGCGCCATTGATTGTAAATGTCGCCTCTGCAAGATTTGTGGTCACATTGATAGAGCCTTTTGGTTCTCTTATATTTAATGTAACTGGAATGACCACGGGGCCAGATAATGTATTCTGTCCCGTGACCGTAACTGCCCCGCTGTATGTCCCCGCGTTCTTAACATCGGAAGTTATTTCTACTGATACCGCTATCGTATCAGGGGCTGCGCCTTCTCTTTTGTTTATTGTCAGCCAGTCCCTGTCCGACGATGCGCCCCAGTTTAATGCGCCGTCTCCCGTGTTTTTAATTAAGAGGTGCTGAGGTGACGGCTTTGCCCCGTTCTGTGCAGTGAACTCTAATGATCCGGGCTCCACCGAAAGCACAGGAGTCGGTAACACCGTCAGATATACCTTTACGGTTTCTGTAGCGCCTGACTCTGCATTGATGCTTACACTGCCTGTGTACGTCCCCGACGCTAATCCGTTAGTGTTTATTCCTACAGTTAGCTGGGAACTCTCCGCAGGCACCGCATGGCCTTTTGTTTCCGGCAGGATTATCCAGCTTTCATTCGTGCCGGCCGTCCAGTTAAGGTCTGCCGTCCCGATATTGCTTATCTCTACAAGCCGCGACGCGGGATTGCCGCCGCCCCGCCGGCCCTCAAAGTTTAGTGACAGGGGATTTACCGACATTTGGGTATATAGGCCTATCCCGTATATCTCTACCCTTCCGGCATTCAGGGAGGCCGTGCACAGCCTGTTGCCTTTGCTGATAGCAATCCCCAGTGGCGTCCTTAAAGGCGATTCCAGGTCAAAGACGGCCCCTAAATATACGCCGTTTACATCATATACAAGTATAACGTTATGGTGTGTATCCGTGACATAAATCCTTCCTTCAGTATCCACCGCCAGATGCTCCGGTCTGAACATCTTCCCAATCTCATTCCCGAAGCTGCTGAATCCCCCCTTGTACGTCCCATCCATATTAAATCTCTGTATCCTCGCCCCTGAGATCACACCGCTGCTCTGAGTATTCACAAGTTGACGGTCAAGCACTATTATCTCGCCGGCAGCTTGATTTATTTCAACTGACGCCGGCTTATTAAACTGTCCGTCTCCGCTGCCGGGACTTCCTATTGAACTGTGATAGGAGCCGTCCGGATTGTAAACATAGAGAGCATTTGCCTCCATGTCGGCAATGTAAATCCGTCCGGTATCGTCTATTGCTATGTCATTAGGCTGGGCGAATAATCCGTCTTCAGGGCCGAGCTTAAATATATAATTCAAATCCGCATCATATACCTCAACATTGCCGCTTCCCTTGTTGCCTATAAAAATCCTTCCGCTGTCATCAATGGCAACGCTGATAGGTTTATCCAGCTTTGAAAAGGTGCTCTTGTATTCGCCGCTCTGGCTGTAAATGTGCAGCGCATTATTGACCGCCTCGGTCACATAAATATTTTCCTGCCTGTCAAAGGCCACGGCCGTAGGGGCGTTAAGTTGGTTTGTTATGGGGGACAGCCTGTCATATTCAGGCATTACCTCCCCATCAGAGGAACTCACATGAAATCCCAGCAGGATCGCAAGTACGACAAACAAAATATGACCCGCCCGGTTTATATTTTCCCTGTTCCTGTTTCTTATGTATAAAACATTTTTCACGAAAGCCCCCAATTCAAGCACGTTTTATAATGCTTACTGACAAATCAATTCGATAAGCGCGTTATTACTTCTATATATTTGTGGCTTATTTCTTAGAATTCGATGACGTCTATATTATAAGAACGCAAAATACATGCCATATTATATTTAATTTAAAATCATCGGCTTACGTTTATCAGGAAAATTATTTTTGCCATATTAACAAAACTATTTGTCATTATGGCAAGAACCATCAGAAGGTTGGGGGTTTAATCAGAGTGCCGTATCGGGGATTTTTTCGGCAGATTAAATCGGAGTTAAAAAAGCAGGATATCTGCCGAATTCATCAGATACCCTGCTTTAATATTAGACGATGCGTGTTGCTCAGCAAGGATGTACGACTGCTTTTCCCACAATCCTTGGAGGCACATATTTCTTCTTCATCTTCCTTCTCCTTTCTTTATTCATGTCTCATTCTTCTTAATAGCAAGTACTATCACCCGTCAAGTAAGCAGGTGTCGTTGCTGTGGCCTCATTGCTGTAAGGTGAATTGTCCGCTCCCCTGTAGGCCCTTACTCTATATTTATACTGTTTCTCCGGCTCTATCGACATCGTGTCGGTGAATGAGGCTGCATCAGCCGCAAGGGTCGCTATCCTTACAAACTTCCCGTTGAAAATTTGCACTTCCAATTCATAGCCATCCTCGTCGGCAGCGTTATCAGTCCAGTTAAGCTGTATCACCATTGAATTTACCGGGGTAGCTGTCAGAGCGGTCGGTGACGCTGAATATGTCTGATCGCAGGATTCATTGCTGTATACAGTATTCCACCCACAGGTCGCAGTCTTGTACGCCCTGACCCGGTAACAGTAATTCACAGACGGTGTCAATCCCGTGTTGCTGTATGTTGTAGCATTCGCTGCTGCTGTGGTTATCTCCACATAATTGCTGCAGCCCTCTCCCTCGCATCTCTCTATCTTAAACCCTGTCTCATCCGTTGTATTGTCCGCCCATGAAAGGTCTGTCCGCGTGTCTGTAACAGCGGAGGCTGCGAAACTCCCAGGGGCCGCGATGGTTGATGTTGTTGCAGTTGAAGCGTTGCTGTAACCTGAATCCCATTGG
>JACRQA010000139.1 GCA_016222915.1 Nitrospirota bacterium
CCAATTCAGAAGAGGAAACGATCTCAGAGCTTAAGGAATGTGCCGGCTCCCAGTTTGATCCCGGGCTTGTCTCCGCTTTTATCAAAGTCATAGAGAAGATGCATTAGTAAATATTTATCACTCCCCTTGATGCATATCTTTCCTGATTGTGATATTCTGGTAATCAATCAATAGTCAGCAGTAACTTGACCTGTTGCATAATATTCGGTAATCCGGTTTGAAAACACTTCATGCAAATATAATGGGGGAAACAGAATGAACATCGTTGCTTTTTGCGGGAGTCCGAGAATAAACGGGAATACGGAGCTTCTATTGAAAGAGGCGGTAAAAGGTATTGAAGCAGCCGGACGCACCGTTCAGATATTCAATCTCAACGTGATGGAAATAAAACCCTGTCAGGATTGCGGAGGTTGCAATGAGACAGGAATGTGTATATATCGCGACGATATGGACCGGATATATGAGGCAATACGCTCTGCACATAGAATAATCCTTGCTTCTCCCATATTCTTTTTCGCCCTCAGCGCGCAGACCAAGCTCATGATAGACAGGTGCCAGTGCTTATGGATTGAGAAATACATTCTGAAGAAAACAATCGACGGGGGCAGGCTTGGAAGAAAAGGGCTCTTATTGCTGGTCGGAGGGATGAAAAAAGACATCGGCTTTACCTGTGCCGATGCATGCGCAAAGGCGTTTTTCAGGACCGTAAGCGTACCTGAAAATACTGTCCTTAGTTTTATGGGCATTGATGAAAAAGGGGCCATTCTCAGTCATCCCACCGCACTTAGAGACGCTTATGACGCCGGGAAGAAACTGGTCACAATAGATTGAATAACAGGTCACTCGTAAAGCTTAATATAAGCTAGTTTCACCTGCCTTTGGACCACTTGCAGGTGGATTGACCGTCTTAACCGGTATCCTGTTAATTATGCTAAAATGAATAGTCATTTTTTCTTATCAGGAGGCATCTTATGGATATTAAGTCATTTGTTTTGAAGAAAGCCGGGGAAGCAAAGGATGGGGCGAGGGCGGTCGCTAAAGCTTCATCCGAACAGAAGAACAACGCCTTAATCAAGATGGCCGGGGCCATTAAGAAAAATACAACGGAGCTGCAAAGGGCCAATAAGAAGGACATCGATGCAGCAAAGAAAAAAGGTTTGCCCGGCGCCATGATAGACAGGCTTACCCTGACTGAAAAAAGGATAGATGAAATGGCGCAGGGGTTAATTGAAATAGCTGCATTACCGGACCCTGTCGGAGAGATCACGAAGATGTGGAAGAGACCGAATGGAATGATGGTCGGGAAGATGCGGGTGCCTATCGGAGTGATCCGGGTCCGAGGCATTTTATTCCAATATGGCTATTGTGAAGATCCTGAGGAGCGTGGCCAAAAAAGAAGGGATACATGAAGGGGTGATCACCTTTCTCGACAATACTGACAGGCAGGCGATCATGGAAATGTTAAAGCTTGAAGGTATTATTGACCTCGTCATACCGAGGGGCGGGGAAGGGCTGATCAGGGCAGTAACGGAGAATTCCCGAATCCCCGTGCTTAAGCACTACAAAGGAGTATGCCATGTGTTTGTGGACCGTGACGCGGACCTTCACATGGCTGAGGAGATATGCTTTAATGCGAAGGCGCAGCGGCCTGGAACATGCAATGCAATGGAGACAATGCTGGTGGATGAAAAAATCGCAAAGAAGTTCCTGCCTCCCATGATAGAGAGGTTCAGGAAAGCAAACGTGCTTCTGAAAGGATGTCCGAAGACAAGAAAGATCGATAAATCTCTTGATGAAGCAAAGGATGAAGATTTTTACAGGGAATATGTCGATCTGATTCTGAATGTGAAGACAGTCAGGGACATCGATGAGGCAATGGACCATATCGCGAAGTATAGTTCAGCCCATACTGACTCCATAGTGACGAAAGACTATGACAAGGCAATGAGATTCCTGAGAGAAGTGGATTCCTCTTCTGTTTTAATTAATGCCTCAACAAGATTGAGCGACGGATTTCAGTTTGGACTCGGCGCCGAGATGGGAATATCAACAGACAAAATACACGCAAGAGGCCCGATGGGACTTGAGGAGCTTACCTGCACGAAATTTATCGTGATGGGTAACGGGCAGTTACGGACATGAAATTGTTAACTGAATTTCAACGATGAAAATAGGCATCTACGGCGGGGCTTTCAATCCTATTCATTACGGGCATCTTCGAACTGCGGAAGAAGTATTCGAGATGCTTGCTCTTGATAAGATACTGTTTATGCCGTCAGGCAGGACCCCATTTGACAAGCCGGAGCTTGAAAGGGCCGAACACCGTTATGAAATGGTCAGCAGAGCTATAAAAGGCAATCGGCACTTTGAAGTTTCCGACATCGAAGTCAGGAGGAGGGGCAGGTCATATACTGTCGATACGATAAAAAAATTAAAAGATAAATACAGGGACAGCGGACTTTATTTCATTCTCGGCATAGACGCGTTTCTCGACCTTCCCGGATGGAAACAGCCCGACGTCCTGGTCCGGCTTGCCGGCCTCATTGTTATTTCCAGGCCTGGTTACGCGTTCAGAGACCTTGCATCTTCTCCTTATCTCGATGGGGTCTCCCCAAGGATATTCAATGCGCTTGATAACGGGAAAATAAATGAGAGATCATTCCGGCTTTCCGAAGAGCAGAATGTTTATTTATGTAATGTGACAGGACTCAATATATCGGCCTCGCGGATCAGAAGTCTGGTAACATCAGGGAAAAAAATAAGTTATCTCTTGCCTGATTCCGTGAAATCCTATATAATTTCAAATAAATTATATAAAAATTGTCATCAGTATCGACCCGGAACAAGAAAAGGAGAGTTTCTACATAACTAGTTTAAAGAGAAGGGCGCAAAAAGCTGCAGAGCTGGCTATCGACAAGAAAGCCAACGACACCGTTATCCTCGAATTGAAAGACCTCTCATCAATTGCAGATTATTTTGTAATCTGTTCGGGAGACAATCCGGCTCAAATAAAGGCCATCGCGGAAGCGATCGACGATTACTTTTCAAAGAAGAAAATTTTCCCTGTTGGGAAAGAAGGTATGGATTTTGCCCGCTGGGTTCTGATAGATTATGGCGATATAGTAATTCATATATTTGACAGGGGAACGCGGGTTTTTTATGATCTGGAAAAATTCTGGATAGATGCCCCGAGGGTCCCTGTAGATCAGAAATAGCACGGGACAATGTTTACTTTATGAATATAATGTTCGATGAATATATTTTTCTTGGAATAGGAAACTGACAATGGCGAAATTTACTGTTTTTTTATTAGTAATATTTCTTGCGGTCCTGAGCCTGCTTTCTTTCTTCAATAAAGAGACCGTCAACATAACTATCTGGAACGGAGTCACGTTTGAAAGCGTTCCTCTTATTGCCGTGATATTCATCTCTGCCGCTACGGGTATCATCTCCATGTTTGTCATCACCATTTTAAGGGACGCAGGCCGCCATATAGAAAACTGGCAGGTCCAGCGCAAGCGGAAGAAAGAAGCAAAGGTAATGGATTCATTCTCAAAGGGCCTGGAGGCCTTTTTTGCTTTCAGATATGAAGAGGCGGCAGAGTTGTTTGAGGGAGTGCTTGAACATGATCATACCAGTTTGAACGCGCTGTTAAGAATGGGAGACATATCTTTTTACAGCAAGGATTATGTGAAAGCAGAAGAATATTATCTAAGGGCGCTGGAAGTGAAGCCCAAGAACATAGAGGTCCTCCTGTCACTTGAAAGGACTTCGGAGGCGCAGCATAAATGGCCTGAAGCCATAGAATATCTCGATAATGTCCTGGACATCGATAGTGATAATGTTACGGTGCTTTGTAAGAAAAGGGACATTTATGAAAAAAACAGGGAATGGGAAGAGCTTCTTGATGTTCAGCACAAGATACTGAAATGTAAGCTCCCGGCGGAGAGGGAAAAAGAGGAGAACAGAAAACTGCTCGGCTACAAATATGAGCTGGGACGTTATTATGTTGAATCCGGGACTACAGACAAGGCCGTCAAAATACTCAAGAGCGTTATCAAATCGGACAAGGATTTCATAGCGGCATACATCTTACTTGCCGATGCTTATTTGAAAGAGGGGGACAGTAAGGAAGCGCAGGACGTTCTGATGGAAGGTTATGAAGAAACGTCATCGCTGGTCCTGCTTGTCCGGCTTGAAGACCATTTTATTGATGAAGGAGAGCCCGGGACGATTATCGATATTTATCAAAAGGCCATTCAAAAAGACCAGAAAGACCTGAGGCCCCAGTTTTTTCTTGCGAAGCTGTATTACCGTCTTGAAATGATCGACTATGCTATAGACACTATCGATTCCCTTGACGTTACGGCTTTTGATTATCCTGATTTGCACAAACTTCTCGGCAATATTTATGAAAGACGCGCTGAATATAAGAAGGCCGCAGATGAGTTTAAAAAAGCCTTGAGCGTTGATAAGCCCCTGTTGGTCCCTTATTGCTGCTCGGAATGCAACCATATTTCTAATGACTGGTCAGGCAGGTGCCCTGAATGCAGGAACTGGAACACATTTATTCTCGATGTCAATGAAATCTGTAAGATCCGTAAAAGACAAAGTAGTTCTTGATACAAGCCTGTTTGTAAATCCTGAGGTGCGAAATGACTTCGGTGATTCGCCCACTGAGGCGATAAAAGGATTTCTTGCAATAGCCGAGCAAATCCCGGAGCTTGAATTCTATATGCCTTCCTCGATTTTCAGGGAGCTCCTGAATTTTGTAGACGAGAGAAAGGTCCCCGGGCGTTTTCTTGCGATCCTCAACCAGAAGTCTCCGAGCAAACATGAACTGACCTGTCCCGCTTTTTTCCTGTATGAATTGATCGAGGACATAAGAGACAGGATCAATAAAGGCCTCAGGATCGCCGAAAAGGCCGTCAGAAACGCAGGGAAGGCGGATGAACAGGAAGTCATTCAGGCGATGAGGAAAAGTTACAGGGAGGCACTGAGAGAGGGCATAATCGACAGCAAGGAAGACGTGGACCTGATACTGCTGGCAAAAGAGCTTGACGCCCTTCTGGTGACTGTGGACCACGGGGCGATAACCTGGGCTGAAAAACTGGGAATAAGGTGGCTGCTTCCGAGTAAGTTCAAGGATTATCTTTTGAGTTTTATTGAGGCCGAAAATATGAACGTAATAGTATCAGCAAAGAACCAACCCACCTCCAAATAACCCCTCCGTAGGAGTATTTTTTACAAAAACCATAAGAAGCGATACAATTGGTATATGAAAAGCGTCCCGGCAATTCTTTTTATCATCATTGCTCTTTCAACTGCAATCGCGTCTGCAGAAGGGCAGGCGTCCTATTCAAAATTCAGTAACATGGTCCTTGTCAAAGGCGGTTGTTTTCAGATGGGGGACATCTTCAGGGATGTGCCGTCCAGTGAGAAGCCTGTCCATGAGGTGTGCCTGGATGATTTTTATATCGGGAAGTATGAGGTCACGGTCGGGGAATTCAGAAGATTTGTCGATGAAACAGGTTACCTCACCGAGGCGGAAAGCCAGGACGGATGTCATAGCTGGATCGGAGGCGGCAAAGAGGAAAAGATAAAAGACCACAACTGGAGCAAGACTGGTTTTCCCCAGACAGACAAGGACCCTGTAGTCTGTGTAAGCTGGAATGACGCCTATAACTATATTCAGTGGCTGAACAAGAAAGAAGGAAGTAACTACAGACTTCTCACAGAGGCGGAGTGGGAGTATGCCGCAAGGAGCGGAGGCAGGGAATATCAGTACAGTTGGGGCAATGGAGCGCCTTCCGGCAATGTTGCTGATGTGTCGGCCAAAGAAGAATTGTCCTGTGTGAATACCTGGAAAGGTTACCGCGATGGCTTTGCTTATACAGCCCCTGCCGGGAGTTTCAGGCCCAATGATTTGGGAATATATGACATGTCGGGGAATGTATATGAATGGGTTTTGGACTGGCAGGAAGATGACTATTACGGGCATAGCCCAAGATATAATCCAAAAGGGCCTGACAAGGGAAAGTACAAATTACTTCGCGGCGGCGCCTGGGACCTCCAGCCTGATACTGCAAGGACCACGAGTCGTTACTGGAATGAGGCTGGGGCGCGGGCGGTTTGCATGGGCTTCAGGTTGGCGCATCCGGTCAAATAAAAGGCATGAGCTTATCGATCTCAGATATCCCTGATAATTTAGAACAATAATGAAGCATAAGCAAAGAATTTCAGGCGGGATCATGGCGACGATAGGATATATGCTGTCTCCTCTCTCCTGGTGGAATGACTTATATCTGAATATCCCTCTGGCATACCTCGGCGCCTGGCTGGCAAGCCTTTTTTATAAGCCTGCATTTCTCACGGCATTTATCGCTGCCTACTGGATAACGAATGTGGCCGGCCTGGTCATAATGCATAAGGGGATAAAGAAGGCGGCGGGGAAACAAATGATAAGCAGATACACACGAAAATAATTATTGAAGGACATCGCGCTTTCGCTGGTCTATACCGGAGTAATAATCATACTGATTAAACTGCATATCATCAGGCCTGTTGAACAGTATTTTACGGGGACTGCTGTATAAGGTTTTTATTCAACAGTGCATATCAGGACCAATAAAAGCATGATCAGGGACCTTGTATCCCCGCCAGGATTTGGTCTGTAAGTTTATAGGCGTTCTCTATGCAATCGTTTATCCCGATCCCCCTGTACGAGTTGCCTGTAAGATATAGTCCGCGGTATGCGCTGGTCCTCTCATTGATGATTTCCAGTATCCTGCTGTGGCCGAGAATGTACTGGGGTATGGCCTTGTCCCACCTGAAAATCCTGACCATTTCAGGGTCTCCTTTAAGGCCCAGGATGGGATTTAATTCATCAAAGACCGCGTTGATAAGTTTATTGTTATCAAAAGACGCCATCTCAGGGGACCTGGCCCCTCCTATCATGGTCCTTAAAAGCACATGCCCGTCTGCCGCCCTGTTGGGGAAGATGCTTGAATCCCAGAGAGAGCCGAGGATATTGCGCTCTTCTACATGAGGAATCAGGAAACCGAAGCCATTCAATGGGTGTGTAACATGTTCCTTACGGTATCCGAAGCAGACGACGGATACATGAGGATAGGGAATATCCGAGAGAGCTTTTGAAAGTTTCTTATCAAAGTCTTTAACTATCTCTGCTGTTGCATATGCCGGCGTCGCTATAATCACGATGTCTGTGCTGTATATATGGTCTGACGTAAATAGCTGATATGAATCATTTTCCCTGGTGATCCCGTATACCGAAACCCCCGCATGCAAGTGTTTCCCCAGTCTTGCAGCAATGGTATCAGTAAGAGTCTGAGCGCCGTTGAAAAAAGAGGTAAGCGTGCCTCCCGGAGCCGCGGACACCTTTGCCGGCCCGCCCTTTTCCCCGGAAGCTTTACCTTCCGCTTTTTTCTGTTTGCGGATTTTGATCATGGCCTTGATGAGACTCCCGTATTGTTGTTCCAGCTCTTTTATCCGGGGGAAACAGTTTTTGATGCTCATCTTGTAAGGATCGCCCGCATATATCCCGGAGGCCATGGGATCAATAAGTTTTTCGAGTGCTTCATGACCGAGGCGGCGGATTATAAAGTCGGGCGGATTATAAAGTCGGCGACAGTTTCGTCCGCTGGTCCTTTTGGCGCTTTTAATTCATACAGCAGCCGGAACTTGCCGCCCCACGAGAGAAGGTCTGATTTAAGAAAAGACAGCGGCGACTCAGGCAGTGCCTTTAACCTGCCTTCGGAGAATATAAATCTTTTCTTGGAATTCTCGTTGCTTCGAACAGGAGAGAGGCCGAGGCTGCTGCATAACTGCAGGGTCTTCGGCTTGTTGTCAAGGAAACCGTTCGGGCCTTTTTCACAGAGAAACCCGTTTGTACGTTCAGTCCATATCTTGCCGCCCGGCCTGTCGTCAGCCTCAAAGACCATGACGTCTAATTCAGGTATTTTATCTAAAAGTAAATATGCGGCCGATAAACCTGATATCCCTCCACCTACAATTGCGATTTTTTTCATCCGGTCACCCTCAGCTTTTGCATCCTAAAAAGTAACATATGCCATCGAAATGTTCAATCATTGAAGAAATAAACATATTCAACCGATAAGACATTCAAGATGTTTATAAATTTTTGAAGGAGGATGTGAATTGGAGATAGAAGGGACAAGCTCTGCCGGAGCCGCAACATCCAATGTGCATTTCGGGTCCTCTTCACGGGCCACGACATCCTCAGATGCAGCTAAGACCAAAGACCAGCTTAACAGTGTTTACCGCGATGTAGTTAAATTGCGTAAGGCGCTGGAGTCCATTGGGGAAAGCTTCCGTCTGCGTACTGACGAAGATGATAATCTTGTTATGTCAAAAACAAAGGCCGGTAAAATTGCCGATTTGTTTAAAGAGGCCTCTGATGCGCTTAACAATCTGTTTGACGAGAAAAAAATTAAATCTTCGTCCGATAGTGATCTTGAGAAATTTATATCAGAGATACGCAAAAATCTGAAGGCGGCGGTCTCAGAGGGTTTTGATTCCACCAGCAGCACCCTTCAAACCGATTATGGCATTACGTTTGATTTCGGCGTATCGGCAAGACGGATAGTCGACTTCACATCTCTTGACCGGAACGATCTGATACGGAAATTATCAACTGACGGCGGACCTGTAGAGGAATTATTCTACAGTAATAAAAACAGAGATAACGACGGTCTGTTTGAAAAAATGTTGAAGGCGGTCCAAACTTCAGAATCCGATCTTAAAGACATATTGGGGACCTCAGGCGTATTTGTCGATACAACTGCTTAGCTTTCTCTTTTGAAATGACCTGCCGACGCAAGGACCAATTCTTTCATAGCCAGTATAAATTTCTCCGAAGTGTTCAGCGCCTTGCATCTTACCAGATTTATGCCGTGTTGCGCAGCGAGCTCTTTATAGAGGATATCGATTTCATACAGCGTTTCTATATGGTCTGAAATAAAGCTTACCGGCACGACCAGCAGATTTTTGCAGCCGCCTTTTGAAAGATTTATAATTGTTTCTTCTGTAGAAGGGGCAAGCCATTTTACAGGACCGGTTTTGCTTTGGAATGACAGCAGGCTTTTTAATCCTGTCAGGTTATAAGGTCCTCCGGAGAGACGCATATTCACTTTTTCAATGGTTGTTTTAATATGGTCAAGATAAGGGTCCCCTTCATCGATAAAAGATTGCGGAAGGCTATGTGCGCTGTATAACAGATCGAATTTATTGCCTTTCAGTCCGGATATGCCCTCAGCGACTAATTCGGCAAGGGCATCGATATACGGAGGGAAATCGGGCCATTGCTCGATATACTGAATTTTAAAGCTATCTCCTGTAACGGCCTTTTTAAAATCAGCAACGGACGAACCGGTTGTTGCCTTTGAATAGTGAGGGTAAAGACTCAAAACAATTAGGCGCCTGACGCCGTCATCGGCGATTCTTTGAATCGTATCTTTTATAAACGGATGCCAGTAACGCATACCGATGTAAACCTTGAAATTGGCCCCTGACCCCTGGTTCAACTCTTTCTCCAATGCATCAGCCTGTGCAGTCGTAATGTCCAGAATAGGAGATTTGCCCCCGATGCGGCCGTACATCTCTGCTGCCTTATTCGAGCGGAGCGTCGAAATAAACCATGCAATCGGCTTTTGCAGGCAAGAAGGCCCGAGCCTGATGATGTCCCTGTCGGAAAAGAGATTATAAAGAAACGGCCTGACTGCCTTAAGGGAATCCGGGCCGCCGAGATTCAGCAAAACAACACCGATCATTTCTTCATCTCTGCTTTTCAATCTCGATCTCAAAGTGTTTGGGACTTTTTTTATAAGCTCTTTTCAGTTGAGTTTAATTATAACAGAAGTTAACTTGACAAAAATAAGGCAACTTTAGATAATCTATACTTAACTAAGACTTTGACTTAAGAAACAAGTAAAGATTTCCGTATTAATATTTGCGATCTTAAATTATTTAAATAATCGTAAAACCATATCGAACAGGAAATGATAAAAAAAGTATTGATTGTAGATGATTCCCCAATTGCAAGGAAGATGCTTAAAAGCTGTCTGCCGAAGGACCAGGGATATGAATTCTTTGAGGCTGGTGACGGCAGGGAGGGTTTTGAAAAATACAAGGTCCTTACCCCTGATGTGACTTTTATGGATTTGACCATGCCGGTCATGACCGGATACGAAGCAATTGAAGCGATAATAAACCATGACAAAAATGCCGTGATAATCGTCGTTACCGCCGACGTTCAGATGAAAGCGATCAAAAGGGTCATGGAGTTGGGGGCCTATATGGTATTAAAGAAGCCCTTGAAAAGGGAGGACATTCAGTCTGCCTTATTGAAGGTGAAGGACACGTTGCAGAAAGTCTGAATATGAATATGCAAGAAGAAAAAATTCTGTCAGATGAAGAAATGGAAATCCTCCAGGAAATAATGAACATTTCCTTTGGGAAGTCGGCAGCCGACCTTGCGGATGTCATCGACGCGCATGTGGTATTAAGTGTGCCTTTTATCAAAATAATGCAAGTGCCGGAGCTCCCCACTTATTTCCAGGACCATGTAAAAGAGTATAAAACGATAAGCATTGTCGAACAGAAATTCTGGGGCAGATTTAAAGGAGACGCCCTCCTGGTTTTTTCTTCCGGCGCCGGGAGAGAGCTGATTGAAATGCTTCAGCATGAAGCACGTCCCGGTTTTGAATCTGATCCTATAGACATACTGGAAAGAGAAACGTTAATGGAGGTCGGCAACATCCTGATCGGGGCCTGTGTCGGTAAACTCGCTGAGCTGCTTAAGGATGTTGTTACATATACACCACCCATGGTTGTTGTTGAAAGAGATTATAGTAACGCTATTACTGAGAACAGGTATGATCCGAATAATACCGCCATTGTTTTAAAAACCGATTTCTGTTTTGATGAAGGCAATGTCAGCGGGTTCCTCTTTTTAATAACCAGCGCGGATTCTGTTACATGGATGAAAGAAGCTCTACGTTTGTTCATTGAACAATACGAATGATATTCAACCAGATTTTTGATGCAATAAATATCGGGCTGGTCATCCTTGACAGGGACCTCAAAGTTCAAAAATGGAACCGCTGGATGGAAGTACACAGCGGTATTGCCGAGAAGAAGCTCATCGGATCATCCATCCTTGAGGCCTTTCCCCATCTGGATAATCCGAAATTTCACCGCAGCTGCAAGTCGGTTTTTTCCTTCGGTAACTTCTGTTTTTTTTCGCAGAAGCTCCACCATTATTTGTTCCCGTTTAAGTCGACGAGCTACTTTGAGTCCACTTTTGAATATATGCAGCAGAGCTGCGCAATCGGTCCCCTCCGGGATGAGAACAATGTTATTCAGAATTTATTTATTTATGTTCAGGACGTGACCGAAGTGGCCGTATACGAGCATAAACTTGTAGAGCTGAATCTGAAAGACGGTCTTACCGGGATATTTAACAGGCGATATATGGAAGTAAAACTCAGAGAGGAATTCGGCAGGTGTAAGAGGTATGGCGGTGAATTAAGCATCATAATGTTTGATATAGATTTCTTTAAAAAGGTCAACGACGGTTATGGGCATCAGTGTGGAGACTTTATCCTGAAATCAGTCAGTGCAAGGATATCATCTATCATCAGAAACGTGGACTATCTTTTCCGCTATGGAGGGGAGGAGTTTTGCAGTATGCTTCCTGAAACAAAATTGGAAGGCGCTATGCAAGCCGCGGAGCGGTTTAGAAAAGCGGTAATGGAAATGGAAAGTAATTATGATGATTCGATTGTTAAGATTACTATCAGTCTTGGAGTCGCCGGATTGAATGATGATATCGGCTCGGTGGAGATGTTTATCAAGAAGGCCGACGAAGCATTGTATAAGGCCAAAAGAGAAGGCCGGAACAGAGTAGTGGAAATGAGTTGAGCCGATAGCTTCCATCCATACGCACTATCGCAGGGAACAAGGCAGCATCAAAATATCTTTTTATTAAACAAGTAACTTTGCAGCTATATACATTTCCCCTTTAATAATTACTCCGGTTGACATTTAATACTGTAAGTCCATACATTAATAAGGTTTCAAAAATTATTGACTAAAGGATACAGAAGGGTAAACATAACTCATGTTAGACAAACGGTACAATCCCAAAGATATTGAAAAGAAGTGGTATGACTTCTGGCTGGAGAAGGGTTATTTTAAGGCTGAGGCAAAAAGCGATAAACCATCTTACTGCATAGTAATTCCTCCGCCTAATGTCACAGGCTCCCTCCATATAGGCCACGCGCTCGATATAACGCTCCAGGATGTTCTGATCAGGTGGAAGAGGATGTCGGGCTATAATACCTTGTGGCTTCCGGGGACAGACCATGCAGGTATCGCGACCCAGAATGTAGTTGAAAAGGCCCTGCAAAGTCAGGGGGAGGACAGGCACAGACTTGGCAGGGAGAAATTTATTGAACGTGTATGGGAATGGAAGAAGCTCTATGGAGGGACCATTATCAATCAGCTCAAAAGCATGGGGGCCTCATGCGACTGGAGCAGGGAGAGGTTCACCCTTGATGAAGGACTTTCAAAGGCAGTCAGAGAGGTCTTCGTCAGGCTGTATGAGGAAGGGCTTATCTACAGGGGCGATTACATTATAAACTGGTGTCCGCGTTGCCATACGGCGTTGTCCGATCTTGAGGTCGAGCATGAAGACGTAAAGGGCAAGCTTTGGTACATAAAATACAAATTCACTCATAAAGCCGGATATATTACTGTCGCTACTACCAGGCCCGAAACCTATCTGGGCGATACAGCGGTTGCCGTCAACCCGGAGGACAGAAGATATAAGGACATTATCGGCAAGACCGTCAAGCTGCCTGTCCTGAACAGGGAGGTCCCGGTCATCGCAGATGAGTTTGTCGATTCTTCCTTCGGCACAGGGGCCGTAAAGGTGACGCCTGCCCATGACCCCAATGACTTTGAAATAGCCAGGAGACACAACCTGCCTTTTATAAAGATAATGACCGGTGACGGAAAGATGACTGAAGAGGCCGGCCCGTACAGGGGACAGGACAGGTTTGTCTGCAGAAAGAACGTACTGAACGACCTGGAGGACCTTGGCCATCTTGAAAAAGTAACAGATCATGACCTGGCAATCGGACATTGTTACAGGTGCAAAACCGTCATCGAGCCGTACCTGTCCAAGCAGTGGTTTGTGAAAATCAAACCACTCGCCGAGGAGGCGGTCAAGGCTGTAAGGGACGGGAATGTGAAGATCATCCCTACGGGATGGGAAAACAGCTATTTCGACTGGATGGAGAACATTAAAGACTGGTGCATATCAAGGCAGATATGGTGGGGCCACAGGATACCTGTCTGGTACTGCAAGAGCTGTGACGAGATAATTGTATCTATGGAAACGCCCTCAGCCTGCAAGTGCGGCAGCAGCAACCTGGCGCAGGATGAGGATGTGCTCGACACATGGTTCTCATCGGCCCTTTGGCCGTTTTCAACACTTGGCTGGCCTGAGGACACGGATGAGCTTAAGACCTTTTATCCTACAAGCGTGCTGATTACGGGCTTTGATATCCTTTTCTTCTGGGTCGCGCGCATGATCATGATGGGACTGAAATTAATGAACAAGCAACCGTTTGATCACGTATACATCCATGCCCTTATAAGAGACGCCGAAGGGATGAAGATGAGCAAGTCCAAGGGCAATGTCGTGGACCCGCTGAAGATGACCGACGCCTATGGGACAGACGCATTCAGGTTTACGCTTGCGGCGTATGCGGCGCAGGGAAGGGACATCAAGTTCAATGAGAAGAGGGTAGAGGGCTACGGGCATTTCCTCAACAAGATATGGAATGTGGCGAGATTTATATCCATGAATATGAAAGAGGGGGACCGGGTATTGTCTCTGGAAGAGCTCCGTAGCGGCGATGTGTCCGGCAGACTTAACCTTGCCGAGAGGTGGATACTGAGCCGGCTGTCCGATATTTGTTCGGACGTCAACAAGGCCCTTGAAGAATACAGGTTCAACGACGCTGCGGGGATTTTATACCAGTTCATGTGGCACGAGCTGTGCGACTGGTACGTGGAGATGATAAAGCCTGAGCTTTACGGCGATAATGCGGATGCAAAGATGGTTGCATTGAGCGCGCTGGTCCACGTATTTGAAGCGGCGCTTTCACTCCTGCATCCTGTCATGCCTTTTATAACGGAAGAAATATGGCAGCAGCTACCCGCGAAAAAAGACGTTGAAAGCCTCTGTGTCCGTAAATATCCTGACGCCGATACGGGGATATACGATAAGGACGCTGAAGACAAGATGTCTGTTATCATGAATGTGGTAGAAGGGATAAGGAGCATAAGAGGGGAGCTGAATATCCAGCCTTCGCTTGAGTTGAAGGTCCTGATTAAAACACTCGACAGCGTGGAGGATGTCCTGAAGCCGAATATTTCATACGTCATGAAACTGGCCAGGGTACAGGAAATACAAATAGGCAGTGACATTAAATTGCCGAAAAATTCCGCCACCGCGATAAAACCGTCAATGGAGATATATGTGCCTCTTGCAGGTTTGATAGATGTAGATGTTGAAATAAACCGTTTGAAAAAGGATTTCGCAAAGACCGAGAAGGACCTTGTGTTTATAAATAAGAAGCTGATGAATGAAGATTTCAGGAGCAAGGCCCCTAAAGCAGTCATTGACGAGAACCAGACCAAGTGTAATGAATATAAGGACAAGCTGCAGGGGATACAGGACAGCATTGATAAACTCAAGAAGTGGGGGAAGGAATAGCAGGAAAAGAATTCGCTTGAAAAAGGATTTTGCTACTTCCTGCTTGCCGCCAGTTTATTCAGGCCATTGATATAGGCTTTGGCGGACGCAGTGATAATGTCCGTATCAGCCCCGTGGCCGCTGACCGATTTGCCGTCTTCTTCCAGGGCGCATACAACCTCGCCAAGCGCATCGGTGCCCCCAGTAATCGCTTTGACTTCATATTTGAGCAGCCTGCTTTTTGTTCCGGTAATTGACGTGATGGCCTTAAAGACTGCATCGACAGGTCCGTCGCCGTGTTCTTCTTTCTCGACGATTTGTGCATTTACCTTCATTTTCAGGACCGCCGTAGGCCTTTGATTCGTGCCGGATGAAATGCTCATTTCAACCAGGCTGTATGTCTCAGGCACCATTGTGAATTCTTCAGACACAAGGGTCTCTAGGTCTTCATCGTAAATCTCTTTTTTCTGATCAGCGAGTTTCTTGAACCGCTCAAAGGCGCTGTTTACCTCATCATCGCCCAATGAGAGCCCCAGTTCATTCAGTCTCGTCCTGAATGCGTGACGTCCTGAATGCTTGCCCAGGACGAACTTTGTTTTGTGCAAACCGATAGTCTCCGGCCTGATTATCTCATATGTAGATTTTTCTTTTAAAAGACCGTCCTGATGTATGCCTGATTCATGCGCAAAGGCGTTTGCGCCGACGATGGCCTTATTGGGCTGAACGGACATGCCCGTTATCTTGGAAACAAGCCTGCTGCTTCTGGTAATTTCTTCTGTTTTAATATTCGTGTCCGCATTGAATATATCACGTCTTGTCCGCATGGCCATGACCACTTCTTCCAATGAGCAATTACCGGCCCGTTCCCCGATGCCGTTAATTGTGCATTCGATTTGCCCTGCGCCGTTCAGCACTGCAGCCAGAGAATTGGAAGTGGCAAGCCCCAGGTCGTTGTGGCAATGGACGGCGATCACCGCCTTGTCAATATTTTTCACCTTGTCAAAGAGCGCCTTTATCATAGCGCCGAATTCACTCGGGATGCTGTAACCGACAGTATCAGGGATGTTGACTGTCAATGCGCCCGCCTCGATTACCGCTTCAACGACTTCGCAAAGATAATTTATTTCGGTGCGCGTGGCATCCATCGGAGAAAATTCAACATCGTCCAGAAAGCCCTTCGCAAGCTGCACCATCTGCACGGAGCGTTTTAACGCCTCTTCACGGCTGACACGGAACTGGTATTTTAAATGGATGTCGGACGTGGAATGAAAAGTATGTATCCTCCTCTTCGGAGAATCTTTTACCGCTTCCCACGCGCGTTTAATGTCCTCTTCTTTCGCCCTTGCGAGACTGCATATTACAGGGCCTTCAACCTCGCCGCCGATGGTCCTGATTGCCTCAAAATCACCCGGAGAGGCGATAGCAAAACCGGCCTCGATAATATCGACTCCCAGGCGCGCCAGCTGTTTTGCCAACTGGAGTTTTTCCCCGACGTTCATGGATGCGCCGGGTGATTGTTCGCCGTCTCTGAGAGTCGTGTCGAAGATCTTTATTGTTCTCATGGCAGAATTTCCCTGACCTTCCTTTTCTTAAAGCTGATATATGTTCCCTCTATGATTCCCCAGAATACATATATGATCGCAAAGACAAAGATCACTATTTCAGGATACATAAAAATAAGAACAAAAGCCACCACGATGACTACCAGAAGCCAGAAAGGTTTTCTTTCCTTGAAATTGATCTCTTTCAACCCGTGGAATTTTAGCATGCTTACCATAAGCGCCGCCAGGAGAAACGGCAGAAAGAGCACGAAATAGTTTTTCCCTGCCAGGGGGCCCCATAGTTCACTGTAAAATAAAACGAGGGACGCAACCACCGTTCCTGCTCCGGGAATCGGCAAGCCTGTAAATGCCTTGCTTTCCGTTGTGCCCATCTGGACATTATATCTGGCGAGTCTCAATGCGCCGCATATTACATATATAAACGCCGCGCCCCATCCGATCCTGCCGAAGGAGTGCAGGTCGCCCCAACTGTAAATGAGGACCGCAGGCGCAACACCGAAAGCGACCAGGTCGGAGAGTGAATCAAGTTCGACCCCGAATTTGGTCGTGCTGTTTGTCAGTCTGGCGACCCAGCCGTCCAGTCCGTCAAAGATATTTGCGATCAATATGGCCCATGCTGCGTAAAAATAGTGGCCTTTAAAGCACGCGAGAATGGCATAAAACCCGCAGAACATTCCGCACAGTGTGAGTGAATTCGGCAGTATGTAAATCCCTTTTCTCATATTGCAGAAGGCGCAAAGGCACAAAGGGGCAAAGGGGCAAAGGGGCAAAGGAAAAGAGTGCATACAATCTTTGTGCCTATGTGCCTATGTGCCTTTGTGCCTGTCATTTTATTTTCCCCAATACCGTTTCTCCGGCCAGTACTTTGTCTCCTAATTTTACCTTAACTTCAGCATCTAATGGCAAGAAGATGTCGAGCCTTGAGCTGAATTTTATGATGCCGTAGCGTTGCCCCTGTTTAAGGGTGTCTCCGGGCTTTACCCTGCACACGGCGCGTCTTGCGACATAACCGGCTATCTGTTTGATGACTATATTCCCGTGAGCGGTTTCGTACAACATGGCGATATGTTCATTATATTTGGCCGCGTCATCTTTATACGCGGAAAAAAATTTACCGGGAAAATGCCTGACCTCCCTGACAGTGCCGTCTGAGGGGACCCTGTTTACGTGAACGTTTAAAGGGGACATGAAGATGCTGATTCTCCGTCCTGGTCCCATTAAAATCTCATCCTCTCTTGCCTCAGTGATGAGGATGATCTTCCCGTCTGCAGGAGAGATAAACGCGTTCATGTCCGTTGGCGTGTTCCTTTCAGGATCTCTGAAAAAATAAAACATGAACAGCGTAAGTATCAGCGCAACCACCGTCGCATAATTAAATCTCAGGATTGCCGAGAGGACAGTGATGACGGCAAAAAAGATGATGAAAGGATAACCTTCTTTGGCGAATTGGAACATGATAATTTAGAATCCGGAATCCAGAATCCAGGATACAGAAGATAAAGTCAGATTGTATCTTCTCATTCTCTTGCAGTCTGTATTCCGACTACTGAATTCTGAATTCTGGATTCTATCTTTTTTCATGCCTTTGACTTGTCAACGAGCTTGCCTTTTTTGAGCCAAGGCATCATGGCCCTGAGCTTTGCGCCGACTTCTTCGATGGAATGCTGCTCACCCCTTCTGGTTAGGGCGTTGAATACCGGCTTGTTTGCCTTGCATTCCAGCATCCAATCCCTGGCGAATTCGCCTGACTGGATTTCGTTGAGGATTTTTTTCATCTCTTTTTTGGTTTCATCTGTAATGACCCTCGGGCCTCTTGTCAGGTCACCATACTGGGCCGTGTTGCTGATGGAATAGCGCATGTTGGATATGCCGCCCTCATATAGGAGGTCAACGATAAGTTTGGTCTCATGGAGACATTCGAAGTAGGCCATTTCAGGCGCATAGCCCGCCTCGACAAGTGTTTCATATCCCGCTGTTATCAGTGAGGTCAGACCGCCGCAGAGGACAACCTGTTCACCGAACAGATCGGTTTCAGTTTCCTCCCTGAAAGAGGTCTCTATGATGCCTGCCCTTCCTCCGCCGATTGCAGAAGCATATGCAAGGGCAATTTCTTTGGTCTTCTTTGAAGGGTCCTGATGAATTGCTATAAGACAGGGCACTCCGCCTCCCTTTAGATACTCCGATCTGACGAGATGTCCTGGCCCCTTGGGTGCTGCCATAAATACGTTTATGTCAGGGGAGGGGACGATCTGATTGAAATGTATATTGAACCCATGGGCAAAAGCGAGATACGCGCCTTTTTTTATGTGAGGGGCGATCTCGTTATTATAAATGTCTCCCTGATATTCATCCGGAAGGAGTATCATGATCACGTCTGCCTTCTTCGCGGCTTCTGACGGAGTCAGCGCGTTAAAGCCGGCCTTCTTCGCCTTGTCCATGCTCGCGCCTTTTCTTATCCCGATGATGACATCAACGCCGCTCTCTTTAAGATTGTTAGCATGCGCATGTCCCTGGCTCCCATATCCCATGATGCAGACAGTCTTGCCTTTCAACACTCCCTTTTTAACATCTTTATCGTAATAGATTTTCATTTAAATCCCTCCTTGAAATAATTAAGACGCCAGTTAAAAATAATTCCTCTCTTGTGCGGACTTTGAATAATATCAGATTCGGGGGGGTTTTTGAAAGTGTAACCGTTGGGAAGTATAATTATTGGAGGCGGAAAGTCCGTCACGGTAATCGAGGGACTGCAGGTCCCAATACAAGACAGGGAGGTCCTCCTCAAGAAATTGAAGGCGGGGCTGGGCGCCGGCGGCACAGTCAAGGACACGTCTCTTGAAATCCAGGGTGATCACTGTGATGCGCTCATTGCCGCATTGACAAGATTGGGCTACAGGCCGAAACGCTCAGGCGACTGATATCCTGCCTCAACTGAGCGCTTCAATCCTGCTCACTATTTTCCTGCGCTTTTAGGTTGTTTGTCCTGCTTCTGTTTGACATCTCTTGCCTGTTGGACCGCCTTCTGTTTCCGGTCCTTGTCTTTGTCCTTTTTGCCGCCTTTGTCTCCCATTGTGTGCCTCCTTGATGTTGCCGGTTATCGGGTACACGTTTCCCTTACGATGAATGCTATCAGAATAATGGGCCGAAGGCAAGGGCGGGGGGAGATGCTATAATAAAAAAATTAATAATATATCCTTAGTAATGTAAAGCGCATCTGGTTTAACATAAGGCACGGTCGCAGTTCACTAAGTAGGAGTTGATCAGTGAAAATTCCGGCACATATTTACGAAGCACATAAAAAAGAATTTCTTTGCAAAATTGAGAGCGAAAATACAATCGTGTCAGCTTCTGCAAAACGTACCGTTTTGAAAAGCGATCAGCTCGTTGCGGGTGACAAAGTTCTTTTAGAAAGAAACGGCAACGATTATCAAATCGTAGACCTTATTGACAGGAAAAACGAAATCTTCCGAATGAATATTCGTGAGAAGAAAAAAAGAATAATTGCTGCGAATTGTGATCTTGTAATCATTGCCACAAGTGTTTCAATGCCACCTTACAAGCGAGGTGTTATTGATAGATTTGCCGCCAGATCATTTCAGTGGGACGTGCCGGCGGTCGTTGTTTTCAATAAGATGGATGAATTTCAAAATGACTTTGATATTGATTTTGAGATGCGACGATTTGAAAATCTCGGGATCGAATGCTTCGAAGTTTCTGCAACGAATCCGGAAAATCCATCCAGATTTGGCAGAGGGTCTTTTACGGAACTCCAGAAAAAACTTGTTGACACTCAAACAATAATTCTTGGCCAATCCGGTGTAGGAAAGAGCAAGTTGATCACCTCCCTTAGCGACAGGGAGGTCGTATTAATAAGTAACGAGATCGGAAAGAGCGGTAAAGGCGCCCACACTACGACGTGGTCAGAAATGATTGACTGTGGAACATTCAGGATTATAGATTCTCCCGGCATCCGGTCATTTTC
>JACRQA010000145.1 GCA_016222915.1 Nitrospirota bacterium
CAGGCCGGTCACCGAATACGCTTATCTCGACATGAAATATCTGGAATTTGACGTGCCTTTTGGAATCATCCTGAGGAACATCCATAGATGGGCGGCGCACTTAATGGTCGTGACCATTATGCTCCATATGCTGCGGGTATTCCTCACCGGCTCTTATAAACCGCCGAGGGAGTTTAACTGGGTCGTAGGAGTGATGCTGCTGGTCCTTACGTTTCTGCTCAGCTTCACCGGATATCTCCTGCCCTGGGACCAGCTTGCGTACTGGGCAATAACAGTCGGAACAAACATGATACGTTCAGCTCCGTTCATAGGACATGAGGGACCGTTTGCCCTGCTGAATAAATATAATGACATCCGTTTTATGGTCCTCGGCGGGACTGAAATAGGGGCCAACGCCCTTTTACGTTTTTATGTGCTTCATATAATGGTGCTTCCGTTCAGCGCGGCAGTCCTCATCGGGGTCCATTTCTGGCGGATCAGGAAAGACGCGGGGATTTCAGGTCCGTTATGAATAACAAAAAAAACAGGAACATATTTGTCTGGCCGGACCTGGCAGTAATGGAATTTTTAACGGCAATCGCGCTTACAATTATTCTGCTCACATGGGCGCTCCTTGTTAATGCACCGCTGCTGGAAATAGCAAATCCCGGGATGTCCCAAAACCCGTCAAAGGCCCCGTGGTACTTTGTCGGGCTGCAGGAGCTGTTGGTGTATTTTGATCCATGGATGGCCGGGGTTGTTATACCTTCCATCATCATTTTTTGTCTCATGATAATTCCATATGTGGACAGCAGGCATGAAGGCCGTGGGCAATACACATTTTCTCTCAGAAAGTTTGCCTTGATCAATTTCAACATAGGATTTTTAATGTGGCTGATATTGATCTTCGTCGGTTACTTTTTCAGAGGTCCGGACTGGCATTTCTACTGGCCTTGGGAATCGTGGGAAACAGAGAAGCAGATCGCGGAGAGCCTGTGGAGCCCATCGCCCTGGACAGGGCTTTGCGGATTGGCGGCTTATTTTGGCCTTGGCATAGTCATACCGCCTGTGATCAGCAGAGAGTTTTACAGGAAGCGCAGAAGCACAAGATATATGATCGTAATGCTTTCAGTGCTACTTATGTATTTTGTGCCTGTCAAAATATTTCTTCGGCTTGCCTTTGATATCAGGTATGTCCTTGTTACGCCTTGGTTTAATATATGAAATTATCGACTAGACAACTCGTGGTCCTGGCAGCCCTGTGCACTGTTCTTTTATGCATTGTTATATGGGCGATTTATGCCGAGTATAACCGGCCATGGAGAACATATCAGCAGCGATTCAGACAACTTGTTCCGGCCAAATCCGCTCAGGATAATCCGGAAGGAATCAGGCAGATATGGAACCAGGAACTGGGGACAGCCGACCGTTGCGTAACATGCCACGAAGGAATAGATGATCCTCTATTCATCAATGCGCGGCAGCCGTTTAAAACCCATTCAGGAAATTATCTGAAACGCCATCCCGTTGAAAAATTCGGTTGTGTAATATGTCATGAAGGACAGGGCCCGGCATTGACTGCAGATGCTGCACACGGAGAAGTTGGTAATTGGACAAGGCCGGTTTTAAGAGGCGCGGTTGCCCAGTCTTCATGCATGAAATGTCATGATGCGGAGCAAATCCTCTCGATAAGCGCGGGAACTGACGAAGCTTCAGCCCTGATAAACGGATGGAAGCTTTTTCAGCAATACAACTGTACCGGATGCCACCGGCTCTCAGAGGTCAAAAAACCGGCCCGCATAGGACCAGCCCTTACATTCATAGGAGATAAAGTCAACAGGACCTGGTTGGTTAGTTGGTTTAAGGACCCCGGAGCTTATCGTCCGGGAACAAAAATGCCGCGCTTTACTATCAGCGATGAAGAGAGCGGATATATGGCTGACTATCTGCTGAGTCTCAAATCCCCCCATCCCCCCTCTGCTAAAGGGGGGAGCACACCCATTAAGCCCCTCATGACAGAGGTTGAAAGTCTCCCTTTGGAAAAGGGGGATGCAGGGGGATTTGCAGTTGAAGGCAGAAAGTTGTTTGGCGAACTCGGCTGTCCCGGCTGCCACAGAATCAACGGTAACGGCAACGAATTCGCTCCTGATCTGTCAGATATAGGTAATAAAGTAAACCCCGGCTGGCTCATTGAATTTCTGAAAAACCCCCGGGCTTACGATCCAAAATCCATTATGCCTGATCTTATGATAGCCGAGGAAGATATTAAAAGGATTGCAGACTATCTGGTAGGGGCACAGCGCGCCGTGCTCCTACGGTTTGCCGGACCGGCCGGGAATAACATAGATAAAGGGAGAAGACTGGTTAAAGGCCTAGGTTGCACCGGGTGCCATGAAATAGAAAAACTGCCGTCCGCATATCATGCCCCGGAGCTTGATACAATCGGGGACAAGAGGGTCGATGTGCTGGCTTTCGGTAATATCAAAAACATAAAGAAGACCTTAAAAGACTGGATGCTTGTAAAGGTGACTGCCCCTGGGAAATTTTCAACGGACAAGATAGTGACCTTGATGCCGTATTATGATTTCAACAATGGACAGGCGGAGGCCCTTGTTACATACCTGCTCAGCCTGCGAAAAGATACTATGCCGCCGGAATATAAAATGGCAGGAGGCAATATCCATAATCAAGTGCCTCAAGGCAGGGACCTCATTGAAAAATATAACTGCCTGGGTTGTCACAAGATTGAAAACACAGGGGGAGCAATCGGACCGGACCTGACCATGGAAGGGAAAAAGTCGAGACCGGAATGGTTATTCACATTTCTGAAGCGTCCTCATAAAATACGACCTCTTCCAATGCTAAAAGCCGGAATGCCGAACTTTAATCTGCCCGACAGCGAGGTCACTGCCATTATTGAATATTTACTATCCGTATCTAAGGAGACTTATCCATACAATTTCGAGCCTAAAAAAGAGATAGGGCCGGAAGATGTCTGGAACGGAGAAAAACTCTATCAGGAGATATTTGCATGCAGCGGATGCCATTCTATCGATGGACACGGCGGACAGGTAGGCCCTGATCATACAGACTTAGCAAGCCGGTTAAAGAGGGATTGGATCAGGCAATGGCTTCAAAATCCGCAGGCTATAAAACCTGATGTATGCATGCCAAGGTTCAAATTCAGGGACTGGGAGTTTGAGGCATTAACTGATTATCTAATGACACTCGGGAAGAATAGATTCGTGGATATCAAAAGTACGAATTAATTTCTGGCTTATTTTAAGCCCCGTATCTTCCTGATGATCTCGCTTGTTGATTTCCCTTCAACAAAGGGAATGGTGCGGGTCTCTTTGGCAATGTCATTGCCTATGATGTCCCTTGGGTCCCAGTCAGCGCCTTTAACGAGGACGTCGGGCTGAACGTCTTTGATAAGCTCATAAGGGGTCTCCTCATCAAACAAGACCACGTAATCCACCATACATAACGCGGACAGTACCTCCGCCCTTTCTCCCTCGGGGATAACAGGCCTGCCGGGCTTGATCGCGGAGACCGATCTATCTGAATTAAGTCCTATTACAAGCACGTCACCTAACTTTTTCGCTTCTGATAAATAGCGGACATGTCCTATATGGATAAGGTCGAAGCAGCCGTTTGTAAAGACGATCTTCTTCCCATGACCTTTCAGGTCTGAAACAATGCTTTTAATATTTCCCCTGTCAGCAATCTTTCCCATACACCTAATTTTTCTCCGGCTCAATTCAATTTAAAACTCGATACCCTTCCTCGCCTTCACCCCTTTGTTATACGGATGCTTGATCATCCGCATCTCGGTAACATAATCGGCAAGTTCTATTAATTCCGCAGGCGCGCCCCTGCCTGTAAAAATCAATTCCAGTCTCACCGGTTTTGCCTTTATGATTTTCTCCGCATCTTTCATAGTAGCATAACCGCAACTAAGGGCAGTGTTCATCTCATCCATAATTACGAGGTCATATGAGTCGCTCTTTATCTTTTTAATGGAATAACCGAGTGCCTTCTTTATAGATTTCTTCAAGTCGGTGATTTTAACCTGAGGGTCGAAAAGTGGCGTGGTCTGCCCTTCAAATTTCATGACCTCTATCCCGGTTTTTTGTGCCGAGACAAATTCTCCCGAGTTTCCGGTCCTGCTCTTGAGAAATTGCAGTATCAGGACGCGCCTGCCGTGACCTGCCGCCCTCTTTGCAAGACCGAAGGCCGCAGTTGTCTTCCCCTTTCCCTCGCCCGTGTATACATGTATCAGTCCCTTTGTCATTTGAACTCAAAAGCAATAAATAATCAGATTCAGGTTTTTGCAAATTTGAATATATTAGCATTTTTATCATGCTCCAGTCCCCTGCTCTGAGTCCGATGTTCCCGGATGTTTAACAAGTAAAGGTCTGTTTAAATTAGTCCGATTATATTGATAAATTAGTCTTGATCAAATTTAGAGAGGGGCATGATTATGAGTGACTTCGTGTTGGCTGAATGTATTTACATTAAAAAAAGCATGGGCAGCTTTGGATCAGGAGCTACTTCCAGGGAAAGCATAATGGAATCCCTCTGGTTTCCAATCAGGGCGGCAAACGGATTTGTGGAGCTTTTCCCTGTGATGGATGATCTGAAGCGCCTTCTGAAGATTAAGCAGAGGGTCCCGTCAGAGCAATTCAAAGAGGAGTATGCGGTGAAGGACAACAGCAGGGACATCTATCTGAATTTACGAAACATGCTCACTAAGTAACTGTCGCTGTTTGACGGGATGTGCGTGAAGCGCTGTTACATATAATTGACTGCTTCGGAAACGATCTCATCGATAAGCTTTTTGACCGGTACTATTTCAGTGCACCTGTACGCATTAGAACCTGCAAAGACGAAGCCTTCGTCGACATTCCCCTCTGCCGCGTTTGTAAGCGCCTTGGCAATACAATAAGGCGCGGTCCTGGGATTGCAGGTTTTTAAACAGTGGTAGTTGCATGCCGCGGGTTTGGTTTTACCACTGATAATATCATCAACAAATTTATTTTTAATCACCCGGCCGGGCATGCCGACAGGGCTTTTTATGATAATAATATCTTCCTTCTTTGCATTCAGATACGCCTGTTTAAAATTTTCGTGAACATCACATTCATCCGTACAGACAAAACGTGTCCCCAACTGGACCCCTGATGCGCCTAATTTAAGGAAATGTGCTACATCCCTGCCGTCAAAAATCCCTCCTGCGGCAATGACCGGTATCTCCGGGTCAAAGGTCTTGGCGAAGCCCACTATTTCAGTGATTAATTGATCAAGAGTCGGGGCATTCCCTTCAACAACGGCCCCGAAATCATATCCGATATGACCTCCCGCCTTACTTCCTTCAACTATGACAGCGTCCGGGAGTCTGCTGAAATTCCTTTTCCACTTGTCACAGATGATTTTCAGAGCCCTGACCGACGACACAACCGGGACCAGCTTGATATTCTTCTTCTCCACGAATTTCGGAAGCTCCAGGGGAAGACCTGCACCGGATATGATCATATCGATATTTTCATCCACCGCCGTTCTCACCAACGGCTCGTAGTTGGAAAGGGCCACCATCAGGTTCACCCCGATTATGCCTTTACTCAGGCTTTTCGCCCTTCTTATCTCTACCCGTAAGGCCTCATTATTGACAGCCTCGAATTCTGAACGGGGCAGGTTCTCAAACTTCCCCAGACCGACCCCTGCAATAACTCCCACACACCCTTCATTGGCTACTGCTGCTGCAAGCCCGGACCGCGACACTCTCACTCCCATGCCGCCCTGCATAATCGGAGGATCAATCGTTAAATCAGCTATATGTAATGCAGGTAATTTCTTTTTCATTTTAACTTCCCTTATAAGAGAATCCGTCCACCATTAAATAATTATTTAAACGGCATGACAAAGACGATCAACATTAAATTTTATTGTCCCAGGCGCTCCAAAAAACGAGCTTGCTGCATCGAAATACATCTTTAAAAACAGCATACGACCCAGAGACATTTTGATAAAGAAGTGCGTTCAAATATCAAGGCATAATTTTAACATTTTTCTGATGATTTAATAAAATGACCCGCAAAAAGCTTATAGCAAAATAAAATATTGCAATTAACGCCCGGTTATTATTTATAATCAATATTAGTCAGACGGTCCGTTGACCCTGACAATGCTTTATTTAGACCGGCATGAGCCGAGAGGAAAGCAACGATGCCTAATCGAAGGGCCTTTCAGAGATTCGATGTAATCACCGTTCTGGAATTTAAACTCCTGACGGCCATTGCCGCGACTTTCACGGGTATAACAAGAAATTTTTCTTATGAGGGCTTTTGCCTGGAGACACAGTGTGTCACATTTGAACCGGGGGACAGCCTCGAAGTCAGTTTAAGGCATCCTCATCATGATTTGACGGTATCTGTCCCGGCGCTTGTGGTATGGAAAAAGAATGCTGAAAAATTTGCATACCTGATGGGAATAAAATTAAAAGAGACGGAGCTCGACACAAGGCTGAGAATGCTTGAAATAATGTCCGCTGCCGGAGAAGTCCCTGTTGATTCGTTTTTATCGGAGGGGAGTGATGATGGGACCGGGAAAGAGGAAACAGGAGTGCAGATACCTCAGTTAAGCCTCCAGCCCGCAGACAAGGCAGCTTCAGAGCCGGCGGAGACCGTTGATGTGGATACCGGAGTTGAAGCGTTCAGGGACGAGAAGCCATTAAGTATCCAGGAGGGCTTGTTTACCGGAAAGAAACCAGTGAGCGCTTTTGATGAGGTACTCAGGCAGGCGCAGGCTGAAGGACCGGATGATGAAGACATGATTAATGATGAGCCCCTGGAATCAGACATGCCCTGGCCTAAGGCAGATGCCGCTGAAGAAAAAACAGCTCACGCTACTAATGTTCTAACAAAACTCATCGGGAACAGAATGCTTATATATTCATCAAGTACCTTGGTCCTGTTGGCTGTTTTGATTTATACCCTGTCTTTAATTATTAAAAGTCCCGATATCAGCATTAAAAGTCCTGTCCCTGTCCCGGCCCCATCGACATCCCCACAGGAAGAGGCGCTCATTCGTCCCGTGCCTCCTGCTGAAATTGCCGGGACTGATAAAGCCGAAGCTCCGGCAGTCCAGCCGCCGGATGAACAGCATGTTTCAACAACAGAAAGCAGTAAGCCGATAGAACAGGATGTCCCGGCGGCATCGCAGCAGCCTCCTGTAATCAGTGTCAAAGATGACAAGGCACAGTATGTTCAGGTCGGCGCATGGAGAAATCCTGAGAATGCAAAGGAAATGCTGCAAAAGATAAAAGAGCTTTATCCGGACGCCTATCTGGTTAGCGGAACGAAATTAATCAAAGTCAAAATACCCGTAAAGGACAAAACGCAGGGTAACCGGATAATAAAAGACATAGAAGGCAAATTTAATATCAAACCTATGTTGACCCCGGAAAAATAAATATGGAATTACGACGCTGAGATGCTTCTCCTTTTATTCTGTTAGAATATCGAATTCCATATGTACGAATATCAAAACAATAACCTCTATTTTGCTCAAATAGCAGACGGGATAAAGGAACCGGGGGCCAGGGAACTGTCCGGACTTGGCGCGCATAATGTAAGCCCCGAATATGGCGGGATATATTTTAATGCTGGCAGCGAGGCGCTTTACCGGATCAACTATTGCACAAGACTTGCCACAAGGATACTTGCGCCGCTGGTGTCGTTTGATTGCCCCTCTGCAGAACAATTATACGAAACGGCAAAAGGGACAAACTGGACGGATTTCATTTCAGCGGAAAATACATTTGCCATTTTCAGTAATGTTTCAAACAGCAGGATAACCAATTCGCATTATGCGTCCCTCCGTTTAAAGGACGGGATCGTAGATTTATTCAGGGGATTGACCGGGAAAAGGCCTGATATCGACCCGAGAAATCCGGACATATGGCTGAACCTGCACATAAGAGATGACCGGGCCGTGATAAGTCTGGACACGTCCGGGGGGTCTCTCCACCGGCGGGGATACAGGAAAGACGCCGTGTCCGCTCCGATGCAGGAGACTGTCGCAGCGGCAATTATCGGCTATACGGAATGGAACGGCGATGTCCCTCTGTACGATCCGATGTGCGGTTCAGGCACCTTACTATGTGAAGCGCTGATGCATTACTGTAAAATCCCTTCCGGAATTTTTCGCGAACGATTTGGTTTTGAATTCTTGCCTGACTTTGATGAAGCCCTATGGGAAAGAGTAAAGAAAGACATTGACGGCCAGGTCCGGGGATTGCCGGAGGGACTTATCTCCGGAAGCGATATATCCTCAAAGGCCATAGAAATTACAAAGACAAATATTCTGAATTTGCCATCCGGAGATAAAGTCAAACTTGAGACCCTTGATTTCAGGAAACACAAAGGTCTTGAAAACGGGACCATTGTTGCAAACCCTCCATACGGCATGCGGATGGGAAACAGGCGGGACCTTGATCTCCTCTATAAATCGCTGGGAGATTTTCTGAAACAGAGATGCCGAGGCTCGTCCGCCTTTATTTATTTCGGCGAGCGGGGCCTGATAAAGAACATAGGGCTGAAGCCTGCCTGGAAAAAGCCGTTGAAAACCGGGGGCCTTGACGGAAGACTGGTAAAGTATGAACTGTTTTAATATAATCAATGCCTCTCTCTTTCAAAGGAGTTTTATTAATAATGCCGAATAGACCAAGAAAAAACGCTTCAGACAGCCTGGAAAGTTTGACCCGAAAGAGCAAAACACAAAAGAAAAAAGAGGCCCTTTCTTTGCAGGAGCTGGGAGAGCGGCTTGTGAAAATGCCGCCGGAGCAGCTTGACGACATTGGTTTGCCGGGAGAAATTTACGAGGCGGTCCAGTTTGCAAAGACCATCAAAAGTCATGGCGCATACCGAAGGCAGATGCAGTACATCGGCGCACTTATGCGAAAGATCGACACAGTGCCTATTGTGGAAGCCCTTAACAATATAGAACAGGGATATTACAAACGCACCCTGACCTTTAAGGAAATAGAGAACTGGCGGGACGAACTCCTGGCCGGTAATGAAGAACTCATAGATGAAATACTGATAAAGTGCCCTGACGCAGACCGAATAAAAATAGCCCAGCTTGTCCAAACAGCCCTAAAGGAAAAGGAACATAATAATCCTCCAAGGGCATCCCGGGTCTTGTTCCGTTATCTCAGGGATATCCGGTCTGAACAATCGGGTCCGTGACCGGATGCTCCATCAGTCAGGTGTTTTTCTATTGCGTATTTCATCAAGTGTATTCCTGAATTCTTCTGACTCCGGGGACAGAGAGACAGCTTTTTCGGCAAGCTCTTCGGCTTTTCCCATTTCCTTGTTCATGGTGAAATAGAGCCAGGCAAGATTATTGTAGGCCCTTGGGTCACCCGACTTCTTGATCGCTTTTTCGTACGCTGCCTCGGCCTTTTCATATTCGCCTTTCAGAAAATAGAGGTTCCCCTTATAAAGAAAAGCCTCCGGAAGCTTTTTACCTGCTATTTCGTATTGTTCGAGGGCAGGGCCATACTCACCCTGTCGCTCATAGCTCAAACCCAGGTTGATGTGCTCTTCAGGTGTAAGCGGGTCATTAAGAACAATGATGCGGGGCATACTGCAGGAAGAAAGCAGAACTGTCAGGAGCGCCAACCCTAGTGCTTTATAACAAGTGTCCAGTAGCCGGTTTTTTCCCATATCTTATTCAGCTCGTCAAAACGTATTATTTTTTCCTCGATGCCGGAATGGACTATTATATCATTGCCTGCATATCCGGTCACCACCATGAAATGATTTCTCTGGTATGCAAGTATCCCATAATCAACAAGGATTACGGGAGGGGTGTCCTCCAGGACATTTTTTTTCAGGTCTTCAATGCTGCCCGCGTATTGCCTTGCTTCAAGGCCTTTGCTGCGCGCGTAAAACTCAAGGTCCATGCCCAGGGTCCCCCCGGCACCTTTGCTGTAGACCTCCGAACTTATTTCTTCCGGAGTGACTGAAACAGGGTCGTCGGATTTATTCTGCCAATAGTTAATTACGGCCGCCAGAGATGAAGGGCCGCACTGATGGCTTGTGTCTTCATAAAAGGGAACGCCATGTATGACCCTCGCGTCTGCAGGATAACGGGCGTTCGCTATTTTCCCGGCACAGCCCGGAAGTATGGCAATAAGTAATACGAGAAATAAGGGCTTCTTCAATTCTCTATATTATTTGACTATGACCCTATGTCCGGTAAGATGCAGTATCAATATAATAAGTATAATTATCAGCAGTACGGCAATGACCGCCTCAAGGCCGTTGCCCCCGACCCTAAGATTATCAAGCTGCTGAGCGTAATTGTGTATCTGCCCGTCACTGAGGAGGGAGAGTTTTTCCTTTACCTCGTCAGGACTGAAACCGAGGTCCTGAAGCCTTTGACTGACGATTTTTGTTTCCAGGAAGGCCCTTACCTTACCCAGGTCCGCATCCCTCTGCGCGGCATTGAAGGCCATCGCTTCAGAAGGAATGAAGGCCCCCTCAACATTGGGGACGATTGAAATGATAAAGACAGCAATAACGAGATACCATGATATCGACTTTTTCAGCATAACTATTACCTCCGTAAAAAGATGGTTTCTGATTCTGAAGATTCATAAATACATTATAGAGCAAAAACAGGAGATGTAAAGGGGGGGTAGATATTAACGGCATACACCGCGCTTCCCGTTCTTGCAGCTATGCAACAGGAGCAAAGAGAGGTATAATATAAGTAGAAGAGAGAGCGGTATCCTGGTGAAGATAGAGCTAAGAACCGGGGAGATCGGTTAGTGAGCGGTAGGAGACGGTGGAAAGGCTTCTTCTGAATACAGAAGGAAGGGACAAACACCTTATCACTCACATAAGGCTTCAGGGTTTTGACCCTACCAGGACATCGCAACTTTAAATAGGGCCGTCTTAAAGACGACTCTATTTTTTTGCTTCACCGCGTTTGTCCGTGGCAATGCTGTTTGCGGCCCTGCGGACTTTGGGTCTTATGATCTCTTTAGTTAGACAAGCTGCCTGAGCGCTTCTTCGATTTCTCCGAGAATGGACGGATCGTCGATGGTTGAAGGTATCGTGTATTCCTGCTTGTCCGCGATTTTTCTCATTGTGCTGCGCAGTATTTTCCCGGAGCGTGTCTTGGGCAACCTTTTTACAACCGCGGCTTTTTTGAAACTCGCAATTGCGCCTATCTCATCCCTCACCGACTGCACGAGGGCGGATTTTATTTTTTCATGGTCCTCCGTAACCCCGGACTTAAGGACAACCAGCCCGACAGGCACCTGCCCTTTCAATGTGTCGGCAATCCCTATCACCGCGCATTCCGCAACATGAGGGTTTTGCGAAACGATCTCCTACATCTCACCGGTGGAAAGACGATGTCCCGCGACATTTATCACGTCATCGACCCTTCCCATGACGAATACATACCCGTCCGAATCGATCCTGCCCCCGTCGCTTGTGTAATAATATCCGG
>JACRQA010000146.1 GCA_016222915.1 Nitrospirota bacterium
ATGCAGATTACCCCATAAGCAGAGAGCTGTTGCACTGGGAATCACAGTCAAACACTGCGCAGCAGTCTGAAACGGGCCAGAACCTTATTCATCACGTGGAGCGGGGTTACACGATTTTGGTTTTTGCCAGAGACAAGAAAAAGCGGAATGGCGTTACTATACCGTTTGCTTATCTTGGGCCTGTGGAGCGTGTCAGTTATGAGAGCGAGCGGCCGATTAAGGTGGTCTGGCGATTAAAACACTTGATGCCTGTGGAGATGTTTGAGGATAATCGGAGAGGGGGATAATGCCCAATGATGAAGTATGTAGTATCGAGATCGATTCTATCTTGATTTCTGAAACATTGCCTCTTTTAGCTTGAGAGAATCCGGCGGTCACGCTTAATTATTTAGCTTAGAATTATTTCAGAACCTTCCATGATAACATTTCACATTCTTCTACATAAAAATATAGACTTTTTCTTTGCAGTAACGTCTTATACAACATAATCACATTAAATACATGAGTAGGTCTGAAACCATGACTCCCGTATTAAACTTAAGATACCTTCCTGCCCTTTTTTTGCAACCAGCCCATAGGATCAACCGGCCGGCCTTTGTATCTGATCTCAAAATATAGGGATGGGACGTTCAACGTCATTGACTTGACCGGCCTGCCCACACGTGATCCCTGAATTACTATGTTCCCTTTTGCAAGAGATATCTCTGAAATATTCCCGTACAGCGTATGGTATCCGTCTCCGTGGTCGATGATGACTACAAAGCCGTATCCTTCATATATGCCCGTGTATACGACCCTGCCTCCGGCCACAGCTTCAACTTCACTCTCCGGTTTTGCCTTGATTTCAATTCCGCTTTTGAGGGCGGAGGTACCTGTCGGGAGCTCACTATTTTTATCATAGCGAGGCACTAGTTCACCATCGACAGGCCACGACAGATTTCCTTTTAATGAAATAAAGCCGTTTCCCTGAATGGATTTTGGGAGCTCTTTTGACTTAATATCCGCAAGCATGACCTGGATTTTTCCGGACGACGCCTCAAACTCCCGGATTTTTGCCTCATACATGACGCGTTTTGCCTTCAGCTCGGCGAGCAGCTGGGCTTTCTTCAGGCCTTCTTCATTTATTTTATTTCTCTTGATCCTGGCATTTTCTTCCCCCTCCCTGAGGGTCTTCTGCAGGGCCGCCATTTGCTGTTTTTTGTCATTTATTTTTCTTACTTCTGCACCGTACTGATTTATTACGGTGCTGTCGTAATGTGCCAGGAGGCTTGCGTATTTCATCTTTTGAATCATGTCCTGGTTGTCATCTGCTGACAGAAGAATGAGGGCGTTACTGTCATATTGCTGTTTATAGAACGCGATAATTACAGACCGCAGATACTCTATATTGCTTTCGAGTTTTGCGGTAAGCTGATTAACCTCTTCGGAGAGTTTCTGGATTTCTGACTGTGTTTGTGATAATTGGCTGCCGTAATTCTTAAGTTCGGCTTCCTCTTGTCTTAAATTCTTGTTTATATCTTCCAGCTTTTTAGCAACTGCCTCCTCCTTGCTGTTTTCCTGGTACTCACTCAACTTTGACTTCATCTTTTCCTGGATTTCCGAGAGCTTATTGTCCTGAGCAGAAGCAACGCGTTGGTTGATAGAAAATAAAGAACAGAGAATGAGTAATGCAATCATGCTAGAGGGATGCAGGACTTTCATTTTCGCATAACTCATTCTGATGGCATCCGAATGCATGGAATATAATTAATACCGTATCCTGCCTATGGCGATGAAACTCCCGACTAGGCTCATAAGTGCCCCGGAAACAGGGACCAGGACATATAGAAATATAGGCATTGACGTAATGATCAGCTTGATTGAGGGAACATATTCAGCAATCTTTGCATATACGAGTGAATATATAACAAATAATGCAATAGAACTTAAGGCGCCGCCCACAGATCCCATAAACATGCCCTCTATTAATAAAGGAAGTCTGATAAACATCCTCGGAGCCCCCAGCAGTTTTAACGTCTCGATGTCATCTTTTCTTCTATGAAAAAATATCTTGATTATGCTGTAAGTTATAAAAGTAATTGCGATAAATATGCCGCCTCCAAAAAAGATTGAAAATATCTTCATGATTTTTGTAGCGGTATTCAGGGATGAAAGCCATTTCTCCCCGTATTGCACTTCTTTAATGCCGTCCATTTTCTCTATCTTTGACGCCTTTTCTCTGACATAAGCCGGCTGCAGCAGATCACTCTTTATTTTCAGCTCAAAGGAAGAGGGAAGCGGGTTTCCCTTAAAGACATCAAGGATAAGGGCATTGGAGCCAAGGGCGCTGCGGACATGCTCCAGGGCAGTATCTTTTGATATGTATTTCACCTCAGATATATCAGGGTCTGAGCGGAATTGGTCGCCTGCCTTCTCTTCTTCTTCCCTGCTCAAGCCATCGGAGAGATATACAATTATGCCGAAACTCTTGGACCACCTCTCAATGGCGGAATCCATATTTAAGGTCAGCATTACGAACGCGCAGAGAATGAACAGGCCGATGCTGATGGCAAAGATCGCGATCAGGTTGAACCATTTTTCAATCCAGATGCTTTTAAATGCGGATTTCAGTGCGTATCTTAAAACATTCATGCTATATAGTCGCTTTCAATTATGGAATTATTTAAATGCAATACCCTGTGCCCGGACCCCTGAAAGAGGTCTTTATGATGAGTTGCTATAAGCACGGTAGTGCCTTTTATGCTGATATCTTTTAAAAGCTTCATTATTGTATCGGCATTGTTATCATCGAGATTACCCGTAGGCTCATCCGCAAGTATCACCTTCGGCTTGGAAACCATGGCCCTGGCGATTACGATTCTCTGCTGTTCACCACCTGAAAGGTGCTGTGGAAATTCCCTGGCGGCCTTGAGCATCCCCACTTTTTCGCCCTGGCGATTACGATTCTCTGCTGTTCACCACCTGAAAGGTGCTGTGGAAATTCCCTGGCGGCCTTGAGCATCCCCACTTTCTCGAGAAGTTCATTTACATACCCTCTGATTTTTTGCGGATGCATGCCGTTAAATTGAAGCGCGACAGCAACATTATCAAATACGGTTTTGTCGGTAAACAGCCTGAAGTCCTGAAAGACAATGCCGACCTTTCGTCTTAATTGTGGGATTTTCCCCTGCGTTATCGCGCTGACGTCCATATTATCAACAATGATCTTTCCACTGCCGGGACGTTCAAAGCAATAAATGAGCTTCAGTAAAGTGGTCTTCCCCGCGCCGCTCGGCCCGGTCAGGAACACCAGTTCACCATTCTTTAAGTCGAAGGAAACATTGAAGAGGACCCGTTTATTATCGTAATGCTTTGTTACATTTGAAAAAGCTATCATATCTGCCTGCTTAGAAAGTCATTGAACATTCTCTGTGAATAATACCGGGTCATGAATCAACATCCTGCTCATAGTATTCGACACAAATTGCCGTGTACTTTAGAAAGCAACCAATTGGAAGGATGTAATAATATGAGAGGTTCAAGAATGGGTAAGAGTAAAAGGGGTCAGTGAGGCTGTTAATAAAATAACGTCAAAAAACGAGGGGGGTTCCAGAGGTCAAATAAAAGGCCGCACTTTAGTCAGCTAACTACTTACGCCTGCATCAGAATATTTATCCAAAGTGAATGTTTGAAACATTCGATGCCCGTTCTGATACCAAGAGATGGGTTCTCCTCCCTTTTTCATCCATATCTCATATATGCCGAATGTCTCTTTTAATTCAAAATGGTCCGCAATGTAATTATCGAGAACGTCGATTTTTGCATCGCGGCTGCTCAGATTAGGTTCATCCCGCCATCCGGGTGTCAGGACGATTGCGCCGATGGACCTGGATTTTAATTCATCGACTATTTCCTCCTGTATCAGCAGTGTATTGGTTTGCCCCGGGTTAAGCTCATGGTATTTAGTTGCACATTTTCTCTCTGCAAGAAAGTAAATTATCGCATTATTGAAAATCAACTGATCGTGGTTCTTCACGCCTACATATATGTAATCATCTGCCGGGATGTTTTTCTTTAAATATGAAGCAGTGTTTTTAGTATCTTCGGCGAGAATCGAATATTTTGCCCGCTCGATTTCGGGATTAATGATCTCTATATCATAGTTGCCGGGGAGCAATAAAATATTCCTGCTGAGTGGTTTGGACAATGTGGTTCCAAAGAAAATGATAAAACCTATAAAAAGCAATCCATAAGATCGCGGGCTCAGGGACAGCATCTTCCGTAAGGCATCCAATAAAATCGGAGACAACAAGATACCTGCCAAGGCTGACGGAAGCAGATGAATTGCATCGGCGCGCCCCCAGGCCTGATTGAAGAAGGCTACACCGGCAGCCGAGATAAGCAGGATACCGTAAGCTGTCGTTTCATCCATTTTGCGTTTTACAAAAATGAAGAATGAGGTAATGCCGGTAAGAGACATCAGCGGGAACACATAAAACGGCAGATTATATCTCGATAAAGCGGGATATGGAAGATCCTGCTGATTGGCTATCATGTCCAATGGCATAATAATCAAGTTGTTAATTACCGCCTTGGCATCCGATAAGACAAAATATAATATTACCGGGGTCCCTAAAGCGATACCGCTGGCTATATAAGTCACTAACGGGGTCCATGAACGTTGTGCGCCGGTCAACCTTCTAACTAAAAGAACAAGCGCAATAGCGATTGCGGCAAGTCCTCCAAGATCGTGTCTGAATAATACGGCAAGCACAATTGATGTTGAGCTTAAGACAATGTAATAAAGCTTTCCCCGTCGCATGTGGAGCACTAAAAAGTAAATGCAGAGAAAAGTAAACAACACTGACGGATAAACCGGATAAGCATGAAAACGGCTGTAATCTATCCAGATAAGCGACATGACCCATCCTGCTATCGCTGTTTTATTGGAAGATAATTGTCTGATAATCAGGAAGATAAGGAGAGAAAGGCAAGACTTGATTGCAATGTCGTAGATCCTCTCAGAGGTGACCGACGTTCCAAGCACTTTGAAAACCGAGGCTAAAGTATAAACCTGTCCCGGACCGTATACAGTCAGAAAATCTTTATAGGGAATCTGCCCCGCCAGCACTCTTTCGGCGCCGACCAGAATGACCGCCTCATCGTATGGAGCAACAGGCAACTTAATTATCGGCAAGTAATATATTACGGTAATGACAATCAGGGTAATCAGCAGATATTTCTTGCTCATATCATCTGTTATCGACGGACTTCAAGATATCGTGTAATGCCGAAATGACCATTACTTGTTTCATCGGTTAATGATGGATACATCAGAAACGAAATCGTTTGCCCCTTGCTCAGCAAACCAACCGGTTTAACATCAAAAATTCATTTAGCAAATAATATAATAAATTAAATGTGAAAAATTAATCTTCATATAATATTT
>JACRQA010000147.1 GCA_016222915.1 Nitrospirota bacterium
CGGGAAGATAGCTAGAAGCGCGGGGGCTTATGCCCAACTGGTGGCCAAGGATGAAAGGATGTGCCAGTTAAAACTTGCATCTACTGAGGTCAGGTTCGTACCTTCAGACAGCATGGCCACGATCGGTCAGATAGGGAATGTCGAACACGAAAACATATCTATCGGCAAAGCCGGCAGAAATCGGTGGCTTGGTAAAAGACCGATTGTCAGGGGTGTCGTGATGAACCCGCATGACCATCCGCTCGGAGGCGGTGAAGGCAAGACATCGGGTGGGAGGCCCCCGGTTTCTCCATGGGGAAAACCGGAAGGGAAGAAGACCAGGAACAATCAAAGGACCGACAGATTTATAGTGAGAAGAAGGAAATCGAAATAGATAGAGGAATCAGGATTTTTTAGGGAGGAAACGTTTTGTCCAGATCATTAAAAAAGGGACCATTTGTGGATGCAAAGCTCATGAAGAAAATTTTCTCTATGAATGAGAAAAATGAGAGGAACGTTATCAAGACGTGGTCACGCAGGTCCACGGTCACTCCTGAATTTATCGGGCATACGCTTGCCGTGCATAACGGCAGAAAGTTTATTCCCGTTTACGTTACGGAAAATATGGTGGGCCATAAACTGGGCGAGTTTTCTGCGACAAGGACGTTCAGGGCGCACTCAGGTGAAAAGAAGGAAAAGGCTAAGAAATAGCGAGAGGTAATTGAAGGTGGAAACGAAAGCCAAATTAAAATATGCGAGAATAACGCCGAGAAAGATGAGAAGAGTGACGGATTTAATTAAGGGCAAAAAGGCTGGAGACGCCATGGTCAATCTTCAATTTCTTCCGCACAAGGGCGGCAAAATGGTCTCAAAAGTATTAAAGTCCGCTATGGCAAATGCTGAGCAAAAGAAAGTGGCGGACCCGGAGTCTATGAAAATAACAAAAGTATTTGTGGACCAGGGGCCGACCATGAAGAGGATGACGCCGCGCTCTATGGGACGGGCGGACATTATTAAGAAGAGAACCTGTCATATAACATTGATATTAGAAGAATAGATTATAAGGAGGCTTGATTTTGGGGCAGAAGACACATCCGATAGGAATAAGACTGGGAATCATAAAGACGTGGAATTCAAAATGGTTCGCCAAGAAGAATTACAAAGACCTGCTGTTTGAGGATTTGACCATTCAGAAATATATTAAGGCGAATCTCTTCCATGCAGGCGTCCCCAAAGTCGAGATCGAAAGGACCGGCCAGAAGATCAAGGCCACTATACATACGGCGCGCCCCGGAATCATCATCGGCAAGAAAGGCGCTGAGGTCGAGAAGCTGAAGAAAGAGCTTCAAGGTATTACCGGAAAAGAGATGAGCATAGATATAAAGGAAATAAGAAAGCCGGAGCTGGATGCTCAACTGGTTGCGGAGAATATCGCTATGCAGCTTGAGAAAAGAATAGCATTCAGGAGGGCGATGAAGAAAGCAGTCGCATCAGCATTACGTTTCGGGGCGCTGGGTATCAAGGTGGCATGCGGAGGACGGCTGGCCGGAGCGGAAATTGCAAGGTCGGAATGGTACAGAGAGGGCAGGGTCCCTCTGCATACGTTCAGGTCCGACATCGACTACGGCACGGCAGAAGCAAGAACTACCTATGGAAGAATCGGAGTCAAGGTCTGGGTGTACAAAGGAGATATATTACAGGAGCCGGCCATCGCATCTTCCGGCGGTGAAACGGTACTTTGAGAGGATAATCAATCATGTTAATGCCCAAGAAAGTAAAATTCAGGAAGATGATGAAGGGGAATATGAATGGCAAGGCATATGCCGGGTCGGATGTTTCCTTCGGCGAATACGGGCTTAAGGCCATGGAGCCGGGCTGGGTGACTAATCGTCAGATAGAGGCAGCCAGGGTTGCCATCACGAGGCACGCCAAAAGAGGTTGCAAGGTATGGATACGGGTCTTCCCCGACAAGCCTCTGACCAAAAAGCCTGCTGAGACGAGAATGGGCAAAGGAAAAGGCGCTCCCGAATCATGGGTAGCGGTTGTCAGGCCGGGGAGGATTTTATATGAAATGGCCGGTGTTACCGAAGACGTAGCCAAGGAATCTCTGAGATTGGCTTCATATAAACTGGCAATTGCCACCAAATTTGTTAAGAGAGTCGGATAAAATGAAAAAAGCATCTGAATTCAGGACAAAGACAGTTGACGAGCTCAGGCTGGAGGAAAAGGACCTGAGAAAGGAGCTTTTCAATCTGAGATTTCGAAAAGTTACCGGTGAAATAGAGAATCCGCTGCGGATCAGGCACGTCAGAAAAGATATCGCAAGGGTTTTAACTGTAATAAATGAAAAAGTAAAGCAGACAGGATAGAACTAATGCCAAAGAAGATTTATACAGGTAATGTAGTAAGCGACAAGATGGACAAGACGGTTGTTGTTGCCGTTACCAGGATAACACAGCATCCGGTATACAAGAAGACAATCAGGAAGATCACAAAATTTAAGGCCCACGATGAAGAAAACAAGTGTAAAACGGGCGACAGGATTTCGATAATCGAATCAAGACCGCTAAGCAAAGACAAGAGATGGAGAGTTCTTGATATCGTAAAAAGAGGAAACGAATGATACAACAGGAAACTGTTCTAGAAGTCGCAGACAATTCGGGAGCAAAAAAAGTGCTATGCATAAGGGTCCTTGGAGGGTTCCACCGGAGATATGCAAGAATCGGTGACAAGATAGTGGTCAGTGTGAAGGAAGCTGAGCCGAACACGAACATTAAAAAAGGTACTGTGGCCAAGGCGGTTGTGGTTAGGACCAAAAAGGCGCTGAGAAGGCCGGACGGCTCATATATAAGGTTTGATCAAAACGCGGCAGTTCTGATCAATGCAGAAGGCGACCCGATAGGCACAAGAATATTCGGCCCCGTGGCCAGGGAACTGAGATGGAAAGAATTCATGAAGATCGTTTCACTGGCGCCGGAGGTCATTTAAGGAGATAATGTGGGTTTAGGATTAAAGAAAAATGATACGGTAGTGATAATTACCGGCGATGAGAAAGGTAAAAAAGGCAGGGTCCTCGGCGTTGATCCGGCAAACAATAAGCTCCTTGTTGAAAGGCTGAATATGATCAAGAAACATATGAAGCCGAGCAAGAAATACACACAGGGAGGCATTATAGAAAAAGAGGCGCCTTTTCAGATGTCAAATGTAATGCTTGTATGCCCCAAGTGCAGTAAACCGACAAGGATAGGAAACAGCATCCTGGAAAACGGGAAGAAGTTCAGGAGTTGCAGGAAGTGCGGGGAGGTTGTTGATTAATTATGGCAAGACTAAGGGACAAATATATAAGTGAAGTGGCGCCACAGCTTATGAAAGATTTCTCATATAAGAGTAAAATGCAGGTGCCGAAGATCACGAGCATAGTGCTTAACATCGGGATGGGAGAAGCCATGCAGGACATTAAGCTGCTGGAATCCGCCGTCAAGGAGATGGCTACAATAACAGGGCAGGCGCCTGTTATCACACGTGCCAGAAAATCCATCGCCGCCTTTAAACTCCGTGAAGGAATGCCTATAGGGTGCAGGGTCACGTTAAGGGGTGACAGGATGTATAATTTTCTTGATAAGTTTATCAGCCTGGCACTGCCGAGAATCAGGGACTTCAAGGGGATTTCAGCAAAGTCCTTTGACGGCAGAGGCAACTATGCCTTTGGAGTAAAAGAGCAGATTATATTCCCGGAAATTAATTATGATAAGGTAGCCAGTATTCACGGGATGGACATAGTTATTGTCACGTCGGCAAAAACAAACGAAGAAGGC
>JACRQA010000125.1 GCA_016222915.1 Nitrospirota bacterium
AAGAGAGGGCGGAAGGACGGTAGGAGCAGGGGTCGTTACAGAGGTTGTTGAATAAGGAATATATGAAGCGTGTCTGTTCAGCGCAACCGTAATGAAAGAAATAACGGACACGGATAACGGACACGGAGGACGGAATAAATGCAGGACATAATACTTTTACAATGCACAAGCTGTAAAAACAAGAATTATTCAACCACAAAGAACAAGAAAAATGTTACGGAAAAGCTTGTTCTCAAAAAATACTGCAGGCACTGCAGAAAGCATGTGGACCATAAAGAGACAAAGGAGTAAAGGCAGAACCAAGAACACAGAAATCAGAACACAGACTTTGTTATTCACTAGTCTGGGTTCTTTGTTCTGTACTCTGTTCTCTGGGATTTATAGGCCAGTAGCTCTAACGGCTAGAGCGTCGGACTCCAAATCCGAGGGTTGGGGGTTCGAATCCCTCCTGGCCTGCCATTTTATTATGTAAATAAGGAAACATATAAGGCGGACTGGACACCCGGATTTAAATTTGATAAATAATAATTGCCATCAGAACACGTAAATAGAAATATGTTCGCGGCGGTGAACGCAAAATTTACGGTATATACAAGAGAGAGGCAACCAAGTGTTTGAGAAGATAAAAACATTTTTCAAGGAAGTAAAAGTTGAGTTGAAAAAAGTGGTTTTCCCGTCACGTGAGGAAGTGATCGGCTCCACAAAGGTCGTTGTCGTGCTGGTTTTAATAATAGCAGTATTTTTAGGTGTGATTGATTTGGTCCTTTCCAAATTTATCGGAATGGTGATCAAGTAGGAGAAATTATGGCGAAACAGTGGTATGTAGTGCATACGTATTCAGGATTTGAGGAAAAAGTTAAGGCTTCGATAGAGGACAATGTTCAGCGGAGAGGGTTCGGCGAAAGAGTTTCTCAAATCTTAATCCCCACGGAAAAGGTCGTTGAGTTGAAATCGGGAAAGAAGAAAGAAACCACGAAAAAGTTTTATCCCGGATATATCCTTATAGAGATGGACCTCGATGATGATACATGGCACCTTGTCAGCAGTACCCCAAGGGTCACGGGGTTTGTCGGAGGAGACAAGCCTGCGCCGGTGCAGCAGGAAGAAATTGACGTGATCGTTCAGCAGATTGAAAAGGGGCCTGCAACACAGGTCAAGACACGGTTCGAGAGAGGCGACAGCGTCAGGATCATAGACGGCGCGTTTGCCAATTTTAACGGGTTTGTCGACGAAATAGACGAGATCCACGATAAGTTGCGGGTAATGGTGACTATATTCGGGAGGCAGACGCCGGTTGAGCTGAACTTTCTTCAGATAGAGAGAGCACAATAACTTATAGATAACAAATCACTATCAGAAATAAGGAGAACATCTAATTTAAAATACGTTCCGGATTTTTTATTTTTTGTCTCTGATTTTTGAGTTTGTTATGTTTGGAGGTTTCAATGGCTAAGAAAGAAGTAACGGCAATGGTGAAATTGCAGGTAACAGCAGGCAAGGCCAACCCGGCCCCGCCCATAGGGCCTGCATTAGGTCCGCACGGAATAAATATTATGGATTTTTGCAAGGCCTTTAACGCCCAGACACAGGCGATGGGGGACACAATTATCCCATGTGTTCTTACTATATACAAGGACAGGACCTTTACATTTATCTTAAAAACTCCGCCTGCTTCGGAGTTGATTAAAAAGGCGGCCGGAATCATAAAAGGCTCAGGCACACCCAACAAAGATAAAGTCGGAAAACTTACCATCGACCAGGTAAGAGAGATAGCAAAGACAAAGCTGCCGGACCTGAATGCGTTTAATGTCGAGAAGGCCATGGAGACTATCAAGGGCACGGCAAGAAGCATGGGTGTGGACATCGTATAAGTAAGAAGTTGAAATAAGAAGTGAGAAGTAATAAACCAAGAATCGAGACGGGGGTTTTTAAAATGAGTAAGAAACATGATAATGCCAAAGAGAAAATAGATAGAACGAAACAGTATGAGCTGAAAGAGGCTGTGGACCTCGTCAAGCAGCTGGTGCATACAAAGTTTGATGAGACGGTCGACCTGGCTGTCAGGCTTGGTATCGATCCGAAAAAATCGGACCAGATGGTCAGAGGGAGTGTGGTTTTACCTCATGGTCTCGGAAAGAAAATCAGGGTGCTTGTATTTGCAAAGGGCGAAAAAGCCATGGAAGCAAAAAGCGCCGGGGCTGATTTTGTTGGCGCCGAGGATCTCGTGGAGAAAATCCAGGGCGGCTGGGTGGACTTTGACAAGGTAGTCGCAACACCCGACCTTATGGGTCTGGTCGGAAAACTCGGCAAGGTGCTCGGACCAAGGGGCCTTATGCCGAACCCCAAATCAGGCACGGTCACATTTGAAGTAGGGAAAGCGGTAAAGGACATAACAGCGGGTAAAGCCGACTACAGGGCGGAGAAGGCAGGCGTAGTCCATGTATCCATAGGCAAGGTGTCTTTTGAAAGTGATAAACTCCTGGACAACGCCATGACCGTGATTAAATCGATTGAAAAGGCGAAGCCGTCGACAAGCAAAGGGAAATATCTCAAGAAGGTCTCTATCTCATCTACGATGGGTGTCGGCGTTCCGGTAAATATTTCCGGTATTGCTTCAGTATAAAAAATTGTAGGTTGCCGGTTTTCAGTCAGAAAACTGAAGACCTGAAAATAAATAGTCGGAGACTGCAGGCGCAACCCATTGATGGGCTGCTTAATAAAGGAAGAAATAGTGCCGGCCTGCATAGACTGCATACTAAGTGAGAATATAATAGTGCGCTGGAGTTTACAAAAGAATTTCTCCACACTTCTCTGCATGCAGGTCAACTATTCTGGAGTCTCTGATATAAAAGGAGGTGAATAAGCTGAATAAACAAGAAAAATCCCGTATTGTATCAGAGCTTCAAGACAAGTTCGGAAAAGCAAAGGGGATTGTCTTTACCGATTACCGCGGGCTCAATGTTGAAGAACTTACCAATCTTCGCATCGCCCTCAGGGCTTCTGCCGTGGAGTACAAGGTCGTAAAAAATACCCTTGCCAAAAGGGCGGCAGAGGGCACACCCGTAAACGCCGCAAGAGATATTTTTTCCGGTCCAATGGGCATTGCAATCGGCTATGATGATCCTGTGCTTGTTGTCAAGAAAGTCCTTGAATACAGCAAGACCAACGAGAAGCTTGAGATAAAGGGCGGGGTTGTTGAAGGCGGGGTCTATACCCCTGAACAGATCAAGGCCATATCGGAGCTTCCTCCGAGAGAGGTCCAACTGGCAATGCTGGTAGGCGCCATGCAGTCGCCTCTGAGCAAGCTGGCAGGTCTGTTAAACTCAACCCTTACCCAATTCATGTATGCAATGGAAGGACTGAAACAAAAGAAAGAAAACGGTTAGCAGGGCGCATGCTCTGAAAAGGCCGGGGGTCTGTCCCCGCTGCAACATGCGTGACTGAAGACTATATAAAACAATTAAGGAGGAAGAGATGTCTGTTACCAAAGAAGAGGTTTTTGAATTCATTGATAAAATGACCATCCTGGATATGTCTGCGTTCATAAAGGAATTTGAAACGAGATACGGAGTCACCGCAGCTGCGCCTGTAGCTATGGCTGCTGCCGCTCCCGGCGCTGCCGCCCCTGCTGCAGCAGAGGAAAAGACAAGTTTTGATGTCGTCCTTGCAACAGTAGGCGACAAGAAGATCCAGGTCATCAAGGTCGTAAGAGAGCTTACAAGCCTGGGCCTGAAAGAAGCCAAGGAGCTTGTTGACGGAGCTCCCAAGCCGGTAAAAACCGGCGTATCGAAGGAAGAGGCCGCTGCCATGAAGGCAAAGCTTGAAGAGCAGGGCGCGACAGTTGAGTTGAAATAAATATAATAATGAGCAAAGATCACAGAACACGGAGCACAGACTTAATTAGTAAGTCTGTGCTCTGAAATCCGGGTTCTGGGTTCTGTTAAAGGAGAATTAAATGGCAGAAGGTTTAAGGGTAAGAAAAAATTTTGGGAAGATACCCGAGATTCTTGCTATTCCAAATCTTATCGAAATTCAGACGCGGTCATTCGAACGTTTCCTGCAGGAAAAGATACCGCCGCACCAGAGAGAAAGCAGCGGCCTGCAGGGGGCATTTAAAAGTGTGTTCCCCATTCTCGATTACAACGAGACGGCATCCATCGAGTTCATAGAGTATGTGCTTGCAAGTCCGAAATACGACGTAAGAGAGTGCCTGGAGAAAGGCGTCAATTACGCGGCCCCTCTTAAGATCAGGGTCAACCTGAACCTGTGGGAAAAGGGCGATTCAGGACAGCGCAGGCTGAAAGAGTCCAGGGAACAGGAGGTCTATCTGGGAGAGCTCCCTTTGATGACTGAAACAGGCACCTTTGTCATCAACGGCGTTGAGAGGGTCGTAGTAAGCCAGCTTCATCGTTCCCCCGGAATATTGTTCAGCCATGATAAAGGCAAGTCGCAGGTCGGCGGGAAGGTCATCTTTTCGGCACGTATAATACCCGCAAGAGGCTCATGGTTCGACTTCGAATTCGATACGAAAGATACGCTTTATGTGCGAATCGACCGCAGGAAGAAACTTCATGCCACAATCATTTTAAAGGCCCTTGGCTATACGGAAGAACAGATCCTCAGGACCTATTACCCGATAGAAGAAATTGTAATAAAGAACGGCAATCCTTCGCGTAAAGTGACCGGGGTGCTTGCCGGCCTGAGGGCAATCAAGAACATAGTTGATCCGAAATCGGATGAAGTGTACGTCAAAGAAGGCGGAAGGATAACCAAGGCGGCCCTCAAGAAGATGGAGGCTGCCGGAATCACCCAGATACCGATAGCAAAAGAAGAGCTTGTCGAGAGGGTCACCCTGACGGATATTATCGACCCTGAAACAGGCGAGATCATACTGGAAAGCAATGAGAAGCTTACGGAAGCGATGGTGGAAAAAATATTGTCCATGAAAATCCCTTCCCTTAATCTGCTCTTCATTGACGGTATACGGTATCTTCCTTCCCTGAGGGACACACTTTTGCTTGACAAAGTAAGCAACACGGACGAGGCGCTGATTGAGATTTATAAGAAGCTCAGGCCGGGGGAACCGCCTTCGATAGCAGACGCAAGGTCTCTCTTTGAAGGCCTGTTTTTTGACCCCAAGAGATATGACCTTTCCATGGTCGGAAGGCTCAAGCTGAACAAGAGGCTGGGTCTTGATGTGCCCCTTGAGACAAGGGTGCTGACGGACAAAGACATAATAGAGATCCTCAGATATCTTTTTGATCTGCGCGCCGGCAAGGGTGAAGTCGATGACATCGACCACCTCGGCAACAGAAGGATACGGGCTGTCGGAGAGCTCCTTGAGAACCAGTTCAGGATCGGCCTGGTAAGGATGGAGAGGGCCATCAAAGAGAAGATGACCCTTACCGAGCTTGAGACGGCGATGCCTCACGATATAATCAATGCAAAACCAGTTATTGCGGTGATAAAAGAATTCTTCGGCTCAAGCCAGCTGAGCCAGTTTATGGACCAGACAAATCCTATGTCGGAGATAACACACAAGAGGAGACTGAGCGCCCTTGGGCCCGGAGGTTTGACAAGGGAAAGGGCCGGATTTGAAGTCAGAGACGTACACCCCACACACTATGGACGTATCTGTCCCGTAGAGACGCCGGAAGGGCCGAACATCGGTTTGATAACTTCTCTGGCTTCGTATGCAAGGGTAAATGACTTCGGATTTATCGAATCACCATACAGAAAGGTCAAAAACGGAAAGGTGACGAAAGACATCGAATATCTCTCCGCGATCGACGGGGAGAATTACGTCGTCGCCCAGGCGACCTCACCTCTGGACGCCAAGGGTAACCTTGCAACTGAGACCGTTTCCGTGAGGGTCGGAGGCGACTTCAGGCTGGTCACGCCGGATGAAGTGCAGTACATGGATGTTTCACCAAAGCAGATTGTGAGTATATCCGCGTCTCTGATTCCTTTTCTCGAAAACGATGATGCCAACAGGGCATTGATGGGCTCAAACATGCAGAGGCAGGCCGTTCCGTTGCTAAAGACGGACGCCCCGAGGGTAGGTACCGGGATAGAAGCGGTTGCCGCAAGGGACTCCGGAGTTATAGCGGCCGCAAAGAGAAACGGGGTAGTGGAGGCGGTCGACGCCTCAAGAATTGTGATAAAAGGCGACGACGGCGGAGTGGACATACATAACCTGATCAAGTTTTACCGCTCAAACCAGGCCACCTGCGTAAACCAGAAACCCGTTGTCAAGGCAGGCGACAGGGTGGTAAAAGGACAAGTCATTGCAGACGGCCCCGCAACCGACATGGGTGAGCTTGCCTTGGGCAGGAATGTCCTCGTTGCATTTATGTCGTGGGGAGGATACAACTTTGAGGACGCCATCATTCTCAGCGAACGCCTCGTAAAAGACGATGTGTTTACATCGATCCATATTGAAGAGTTCATGATTGAAGCCAGGGAGACCAAACTCGGGCCTGAAGAGATAACAAGAGACATTCCCAATATTGGGGAAGAGGCCTTGAAAGACCTTGACGAAAGCGGAATTATCAGGACCGGTGCACAGATAAAGCCAGGCGACATTCTTGTGGGCAAGGTAACTCCAAAGAGCGAGACCCAGCTTACCCCGGAGGAAAAGCTGCTTCGGGCGATATTCGGGGAAAAGGCGGAGGAAGTAAGGGAGAACTGTCTCTATGTTCCGCCGGGAATTGAAGGTACTGTCCTGGATGTTAAGGTGTTTACCAGGAAAGGCGTTGCAAAGGACAAGCGGACCAAGGACATCCAGGAAGACAAGATGGCGCATTTAAGACGGAACCTGGATGATGAAATAAGAATTCTGAAGGAGAACAGTTATATCAGCACGCGCAAGCTGCTGCTCGGCCAGAAAGTGGCGGAGGAGGTAAAAGTCACGGGTAGTGATGTCCTGTGTGAAAGCGGGAAGGCGCTCACCGAGAAAATACTCGAGCAGATACCTGACAAGGTGCTTCGCAAGATAAAACTGATGGACAACAATAAAAGGGACGATATCAAACTTCTTGAGGATGAAGTCGGCAGGCAGATAAAGCAGCTTGAAAGTGACTTTAACGCCAAGCTGGAACAATTTAAAAAGGGAGATGACCTGCCCCCGGGAGTGCTGAAGATCGTGAAGGTCTATGTCGCCATGAAAAGGAAGATACAGGTCGGCGACAAGATGGCCGGCAGACACGGAAACAAGGGCGTCATTTCAATCGTAGTCCCCGAAGAGGAAATGCCTTACCTCCCTGACGGGACCCCGGTAGATGTCGTTTTAAATCCCCTCGGTGTTCCGTCCAGAATGAACGTCGGACAGATACTCGAAACCCACCTTGGCTGGGCCGCAAGGGAGCTTGATATTTATGTGTCAACGCCGGTATTTGAGGGGGCCAGTGAAAAGGAAATAAAGGAACTCCTGGTGGAAGCGAAACTCCCGCCGAGCGGACAGATCACCCTGTATGACGGCAAGACGGGACTGCCTTTCCAGAAACCAATTACTGTAGGCAATATGTACATACTCAAACTCCATCACCTTGTGGATGATAAAATACATGCCCGCTCCATCGGCCCATACTCTCTTGTCACACAGCAGCCTTTGGGCGGTAAGGCCCAGTTCGGCGGCCAGAGACTCGGAGAGATGGAAGTGTGGGCGCTTGAGGCGTATGGCGCCGCTTACACTCTGCAGGAATTTCTTACGGTCAAGAGCGATGATGTTGCCGGCCGTGCCAGGGTGTATGAAGCCATTGTAAAAGGAGATGTCAACCTTGAACCCGGCGTACCCGAGTCATTCCATGTCTTGATCAAAGAACTCCAGAGTCTTGGTCTTGATGTTGATCTGATGGAGGAAAAAGACGAGGGTGAGAAGCGCAAATTAACTTCATCGGGCAAGGCAAAGTCATAAACTTGATTTTAAATTGCAAAATGAAGAATGCAAAATTTTCAGTTAATAAATTTAATTTAAACCTTACAAGGGGGAAAATTAGTGGAAGATATATATTCAATATTTGAGAAGCCCAAGAACCCGACCGAGTTTCAGGCAATAAGGATAAAGCTTGCATCGCCTGAAAAAATCCGGGCCTGGTCATACGGCGAGGTCAAAAAACCCGAGACCATCAACTACCGTACCTTCAAGCCGGAGAGAGACGGTCTCTTTTGCGCCAAGATTTTCGGGCCTGTCAAGGACTGGGAATGCATCTGCGGCAAATACAAGAGGATGAAGCACCGTGGCGTCGTCTGTGACAAATGCGGCGTAGAAGTCATACAGGCAAAGTCCAGACGTGAGAGGCTCGGACACATAGAGCTCGCCACCCCCGTGGCCCATATATGGTTTTTGAAGGGCATACCTTCAAGGATAGGCACGCTCCTTGACATGACCATGCGCCAGCTTGAGAAGGTGCTTTACTTTGAAAGCTATATTATCGTTGATCCCGGCGAAACAAAACTGAAGGAGAGAGAGCTTCTCACTGATGAAGAATACAGAAAACACGTCCAGGAATTCGGCGACAAGTTTAAAGCAGGCGTAGGCGCTGAAGCAGTGAAGGAACTCCTCAGCACACTGGACCTCGATAAGCTGGCAAAGGAATTAAGGACAAAGATCATAGCGTCCTCCTCCCTCGGCATCAAGAGGAAGCTTACAAAAAGATTGAGGGTGGTAGAGGCCTTCAGAAAGTCAGGCAACAAACCTGAATGGATGATCCTGGACGTTATCCCGGTCCTGCCCCCGGACCTCCGGCCCCTTGTTCCCCTTGAGGGCGGCAGGTTTGCAACATCGGACCTGAACGATCTCTACAGGAGGGTCATAAACAGGAACAACAGGCTGAAAAGACTTATGGAGCTCAATGCCCCGAGCGTCATTATCCGCAATGAAAAAAGGATGCTCCAGGAAGCGGTGGACGCGCTGTTTGACAACGGCAGGAGAAGCCGCGTGCTCAAGGCAGCGACAAAGAGACCGCTGAAGTCCCTTAGCGACATGATCAAAGGTAAACAGGGACGTTTCAGGCAGAACCTCCTGGGAAAGAGGGTGGACTACTCAGGCCGTTCCGTTATTGTTGTCGGACCGGAGCTTAAGCTGCATCAGTGCGGTCTGCCCAAGACCATGGCGCTTGAGCTGTTTAAGCCTTATATATTCAGCAAGCTGGAGGAAAAGGGTTACGTAACTACCATAAAAGCCGCAAAGAAAATAGTAGAGCGCGGAGAAGACGTAATATGGGACTGTCTTGATGAGGTCATCAGGGAGCATCCCGTGATATTAAACAGGGCCCCTACCCTTCATCGTCTCGGCATGCAGGCCTTTGATCCCAAGCTGGTGGAGGGCAAGGCAATAAGACTTCATCCACTGGTTTGCACGGCGTTTAACGCCGACTTCGACGGCGACCAGATGGCCGTGCATGTCCCGCTTTCAATAGAAGCCCAGGTAGAGGCAAGGGTGCTGATGATGTCCATAAATAATATCCTCAGCCCTGCCAGCGGCAAGCCGATTGCGACCCCTACCCAGGACATGGTCCTCGGCATTTACTATATGACGAAAATGAAAAAAGGCGCGAAAGGGGAGGGAAAGATTTTCTACAGCCCCGAAGAAGTCAGGATCGCCTTTGATGCAGGAATACTCGATCAGCACGCCCCGATAAAGGTAAGGATGAACGGCGCCCATGTAGAGTCGACTGCCGGGCGTATCATTCTCGGGGAAATCCTGCCGGAAGGCATGGCATTTTCAATGGTCAACAAGGAAATGACCAAGAAGGAACTTGGGAAACTTGTCGAGTTCTGTTTCAAGAGGCTCGGCAGAAAGGCCACGGTCATCCTCCTGGACAATATTGAAAAGCTCGGCTTCGCAAGCGCTACCCTGGCCGGAAACTCCATTTGCATAGATGATATGCATATACCGACCAAAAAGCAGGAGCTTATAAAAGAGGCCGAACAGGAAGTGCTTGATGTCCAGAAACAGTACGCTGACGGCCTTATCACAAACGGCGAGCGGTATAACAAAGTCGTCGATATATGGGCTGATGTTACAGAGAAGATCGCCGATGAAATGATGAAGGAGCTGGGTTCTGAAGGTGTGGACGATATCACTAAATTGTCCGAAGAGGAATTGAAAGAGAGACGGTCTTTTAACAGTATCTTCATGATGGCGGATTCAGGGGCCAGGGGGTCTGCCGCGCAGTTGAGGCAGCTCGCCGGGATGAGAGGTCTGATGGCGAAACCCTCAGGAGAAATTATCGAGACCCCGATCACCGCTAACTTCAGGGAAGGGCTGACACCGCTTCAATATTTCATTTCAACACACGGCGCCAGAAAGGGCCTTGCTGATACAGCGCTGAAGACAGCGAATTCAGGATATCTTACAAGAAGACTTGTTGACGTTACACAGGACGTTATTATCAGAGAAGATGACTGCAAGACCCACGCGGGAATTACCGTGACAAGCCTTATTGAAGGCGGCGAGATAATCGAACCCCTTGAGGAAAGGGTCTACGGCAGGATCGTTGCTGAAGACATAAAGGACCCTGTGACCAGGGAGAAAATAGTATCGAAGGACCAGGAGGTAACGGATGAACTGGCGGAGAAGATCGCGGCAGCCGGCATCGACAGGGTCCTGATACGTTCGGTCCTGACCTGTGAATCAAAGGTCGGGGTATGTAAAAAATGCTATGGACGCGACCTCGGCAGGGGCGGAATTGTTGAAACAGGCGAAGCGGTCGGGATCATGGCCGCACAGTCTATCGGAGAGCCGGGAACGCAGCTTACGATGAGGACCTTCCATATCGGCGGTACTGCCACGAGACTGGTCGAACAGACGGTCCTTGAGGCAAAGAACAGCGGAACGGTAAAGTTCATTGAGCTGTCTACAGTTAAAGACAGGACAGGCGCCCTAATCGTCATGAACCGTAACGGAAGTATTGCCATTGCGGACGCAAAGGGAAGAGAGAGAGAAAAATACTCCGTTGTGTACGGCGCAAAGCTGAAGATCAAAAACGGTCAGAAGGTAGAAGCCGGGCAGCTCCTCGTAGAGTGGGACCCGTATTCACTGCCGATTATCACAGAAGTCGGCGGAAGGATTGCGCTCGGCGACATCGTCGAGGGGGTATCTGTAAAGGAAGAAGTGGACGAAGTTACGGGACTGGCCCATAAGGTCATCATTGAATACCCTGCGCACATGAGGCCCAGGATTTCAATAAAGGACGAGCACGGCAAGGCCACACTGAGGATACCGGGGACGAACGCACTCGCCCGGTACCTGCTGCCCTCCGGTTCGCACGTCCTTGTGGACAAGACGGCGATTGTTCACCCTGGTGACGTTATAGCCAAGATCCCGAGAGAAACGACAAAGACCAAGGACATCACGGGCGGTCTTCCCAGGGTTGCGGAGCTCTTTGAAGCGAGGAAACCCAAGGAGCAGGCCATCGTGAGCGAGATAGACGGGGTTGTGGAATTCAAAGGCTTTCACAAGGGACAGAGAGTTGTTAATGTCAAGGGGGGAACGGACACCAGGGAATATCTCATCCCCAAGGGCAAGCATTTAAGTGTGCATGAAAGCGACTGGGTAAGGGCGGGAGAGGCCCTGATGGACGGCTCAATCAACCCGCACAACATACTCGAAATACTCGGACCCAATGAACTGCAGAGATACCTTGTCGATGAGGTGCAGAAGGTGTACAGGCTTCAGGGCGTTGCCATAAATGACAAACATATCGAAGTCGTTGTCCGTCAGATGATGAAAAAGGTGAAGATCGAGGACGCAGGCGACACGTACTTCCTTACAGGCGAACAGGTTGATAAGGCTGTGTTTGAGGAAGAAAACAGGAAGGTCATCAAGCAGAAGGGCAAACCGGCCCTGGCACAGCCCATACTGCTTGGAATCACAAAGGCATCTCTTTCCACGGACAGCTTTATCTCAGCCGCATCCTTCCAGGAGACAACGAGGGTGCTTACCGAGGCCGCGATCAATGGAGCTCAGGACGAGTTGAGAGGGTTGAAAGAGAACATCATTATGGGAAGGCTTATCCCTGCCGGTACCGGTACCGACATGTACAAGGAGACTTTTGTAGAAACCAAAGAAGGTTTCAGCAGCAATAACTACTAAGAAAAAGTAAATAGTAAGAAGTGGGAAGCGAGGAGTAATAAATTACCTCTTGCTTCCCGCTTTCTGTTTTCAGAAGTTGGGTGGAAGCCTGTGGCTGAGATATCACTATGAAATTCATTGCCGATTCCATGCTTGGCCGTCTTGCGAAATGGCTGCGGCTGCTTGGCCACGACACATTATATTATCCCCATATAGAGGACAGTCTCCTTCTTAGAATAGCAAGGGAAGAAGACAGGATTCTCCTTACCAGAGACACCCGCCTGGTCAAAGTCAGAGGGCTGGGAAAATACTTATTGCTCAGTGAGAACGACCCCTTTGAACAATTAAAAAAGGTGATCATGTCGTTTAACCTTCATCCAGTTGGTCCGGATAGAGACAGGTTTGAAACCTGTCTCTACAGCAGATGTTCATTGTGCAACAGCATCCTGGAGGATGTACCTGAAGAACAGGCAAAAGACCAGGTCCCCGAATATGTTTATCTCACCGCAAAGAGTTTTAAAAAATGTTTGAGGTGCTCGAAATTTTACTGGGAGGGTACGCATCAGGTGGATCTGAGGAAGAAGCTTCTGGAGATGTTTCACCGGACAGAAGAGCAGTAAAGGTTCGGAGTCGGCTTACCGCAGGGGAAGCGCCATTCTTGTTAATCGGATGTCGTCTCCCTGATCAGCTTGTTTGCTTTATCAAGATTGTCCGTAATTTCTTTCAGAAGACGCCGGCTTGTCTCCGGCTCCACTTCATGGAGATTTATCATTTCTTCGGGGTCTTGTTTAAGATTAAAAAGAAGAGATTCACCTTTTTCGAGATAATGGACCAGCTTGTAATCGTCTTCCCATACAGCTATACTCCCCCTGCTGATTTCATGCCCGCGGCTTCGGTTTATTTCAAAATTCATTGAAAAAGCAGGTCTTGGTTCAAGATGCTTTCCCTGCATAAGAGGCACAAGCGACCTGCCCTCCATCCATGAAGGCGCCTGTATTTTTGCCAGGTCCAGGATAGTGGCGGGGACATCGATCTGTTCGACACGCATACCGACCTTTTGCCCTTGTGCCTGCCCCGGCGCCTGGATAATGAGTGGTATGCGGGTGACCTGCTCATAAAGGAAAGGCCCTCCGTGAGTAAGATAACCGTGCTGGAAGCTCTCTCCATGGTCTGATGTTAAAATTGTAATAGTATTTTTAATGTCCCTTTTGTCCAGCTCCTGGATAAACTCTCCGAAACTATTATCGACATATTTAAGATACTCATCATAATGGTCCCGCATAAGATCGACTGAAGCCGCCATTTCCCCAGGCAGCTTCATATGCTGAAAAAGATATTTATAGGATTCATCTATCAGCTCCTCCTGTTTTTTATACGTCCTCAATTCATCAGAGCTGTTGAACCCGCCCCGAAAAGGCCCCGGAGGGAGATATGGATCATGAGGGGGAAAGAGATGGACCCATGCAAAAAAAGGTCTGGGAAGATCGCTGTCCATCATCGATAAAAATCGCTTAAATGCCTTTTCCGGCGGCACAGGCGTTTCAGAGATATTTCTGGATACCAGATTGATAAATTTGCTGAAGATAAAATCATTTTTCAATATCCAGTTATGAAGCCTTATCCTGTCGCCGAAGGCACGGTAAAGCAACACGTCAACTATGCCGAACTTCCATCCGAACAAAGAAGCGGACCCGCCGAATTCGCTTGTAAGCGGCGCCATGTGAAAACTTCCGGCCATGCCCAACACCCTGATTGACGCAAACGGGTTCACTACTATCGCGATATTGTAGTAGCCATTGTCTTTTAATAAGGAAGGGAGACTTTCAGTTTTGCTTTTTACAGGTTTGGAGCCTTCTATGTGATAAGTTTGATGGGTCCACACCCTTTTACCTGTCATAAGGCTGGCCGCTGATGGAGTCGTAAAATTGCATGATGCTTCAACCTGCCCGAATTGTATTGCATTTGAGGCCCATTTATTTATAAAGGGTGTTGTTTCCCTATGATAACCGTATGCCGACATATTACTGACAGCCAGAGCATCAAAGGTCACAAGTATAATGTTAGGCCGGGTCGCACTGTTGGGAAGATGCCGGACGCTGTCATGTGAAACCGTCTTGTCTGGAGCATTTATCCACGTGTGATAAGCCACTAATGGCACTGCCAGCAAGACCAATATCCCGAACAGCCAAACCAAAGGCGTAATTTTTTCAAAAATTATTTCCGCCCATCTTTTTGCCCTTTCACGTAAAAGCCAGGTCACAATTACGGACAAAATGAATACAGAGGACAACACAATAAGCTTTACCTGCAAGGTGGTTTGCAGCAGAGGCCAGATCAGCTTTTTCACTTTCCACACCAGCGACCCGGTCAATACAAAAATTATCGCGTATAACAAAATTTGGTCCACATGTATATGTATCCCCAGGAGACTGCAGCCCCATTGAAATACCTTACTGAGGGTCCACACCAGTATCGCGGCAAATACGGACACGATGCTCCAGAGAATGAATGCAAGGGCGACACTGGGAAGAAACTCCGAAAAGGACGCATAATAACTGAACCCGTCCCAACGATAAAATGCGTCCCCCAAAAGATACAAGGAAAACAAGACGAATGTTAAGCGATAAATTTCCTTGAAAGAAACTCTGTTTTTTTCCACCTGCGGCGCCGGAGAAGGGTTTGTTTTGGTAGCATCCATTGGTTCAGTTCACGATTGGATATATTTTGGAATCGGTTGGGTGAAAACCATACAGGTCGTCTTTACTCAAACTGCTGCCCCGCAGGAATCTGTCCGGAAACTTTTTTGGATAGAAATATTCTATTCTCTCAATATTCAACTTCCCGGTCGATGGGTCTACGAGTCCTTTAGAAACTAATTTATTGAAAATATATGCTCCCTGTTCGGACAAATTACGACTCTTGAAATACGGGTACAGCTCCACATAACTGATTATCTCGCCTTTTAGCGTATCGGAGTTGTTATAGATTGATTCCGGCCCAGAGTATATATTTCTAAAGATAGCTCCGTTGTTTAATATAAAAAAAACAAGCGGCAGCAGTACAAGATAACGTGCCAGGGCCTTTTTCCCGAAGGGACTGGAAGTTGAAAATTCCTTCTCTCCCAATATTGAAATAACCATGAAAAAGCTTGATGCAAAAATGCCTCCCATTCCCAGGGCGCTTACATTCATAATACGACTTGCCGGCAAGAAAAACATCGGCAGTCCCGACACCATTGTAAGTAAACATGAATAAAAAAGGAACTTGACCAGCGTTTCTTTCCGGCCGGGATTTGATGAAGGATTAAAAAGGACCCCGTATGCTTTCTCTATATAAGACGACAACTTCATCTCCTGCTTGTCAAAATTAAATATTGTCCTGCGATTGGTCCAGGCGAGAGTGATAAGTGTATAGAGCCCAATTGCCATTATAAATAAAAGCCCTTCAAAGAGGAATGGACGCGTCTCAAATACGTCCGGCTGTTTACTGAATTGAAATAAGTCCGGCGTTTTAATGACCGACATAAACCATAATGAAAGCAAGACAAAAACAGTTAAAAGAATAAACAGTACCTTTCGGTTTACCTTCACATATAATGTCAGCGTATTTAATATGCCTGTCAGCATAACGCAAATCACGCCGAGATAAAATATAAAATATGCCGGGGCCGCGGGAATATAAGTGATGTAATAAGTGAACAATAAAATCTGGTTGATAAAACTTATATAGTTAAGAAAATATAATTCAATCCCCGAGTAATTTGAGGGAATGCCGTACCCGCCTAAACTTCTTAAAATTATGAACCTGGCTGCAAGATACGTCACGAATATGATCATATGACAGCCTATAATAAAATAATATTGCCTATAAGGATGCTTTCTATAAAAAATGACGGTCAAGATCGATATAAAGAAGAGAGGGACATATGTTTCTTTTGTAAGATAAGCCCAGCCTGCGAACAAACAATGCAGCAATATCATACTGCGTCTGGGCTGTCTCATATAGGATATTAAAGATACCAGGCTAAGAAGGAATGGAATCATGCCGCTCGCTGC
>JACRQA010000126.1 GCA_016222915.1 Nitrospirota bacterium
ACATGCGTCTGCGGAGTTGCCATGGCTATTTTAACCATCTTGGCCCACTGGGCGCAAAGGTGGATGTTCTTGAAGCCGTGCTTCACGGCCTCTTTCAATGAATATTCAAGATAATCTCCCATAAGGACGTAAACTTCTTCGGGCAATTTATATTTCTTCATGTGCGCTTTTTCTGACGAACGCCCTGCAGAGATAACTATTTCTTTATGCCCCATCGCCTTTGCAACGTCCATGGATGATGCAATAGTCGCTGTCCATGCCTCGGTAGAAACAGGTCTGACAATACCTGTGGTGCCGAGGATTGAAATCCCGCCGACGATGCCGAGACGATGGTTCAACGTCTTTTTAGCAAGCTCCTCGCCGTTTGGGACGGAGATGGTTATTTCAAGAAGGGGCAAGGGGCAAGGGGCAAGGGGCAAGGATTTAAGATTTGCAATCGATTCATTCTTACTTGACCCTTGACCCCTGACCCCTGACCCCGCTGTAATAGCTTCCATCACCGCCTCTTTAATCATATTTCGCGGGACCGGATTTATCGCAGCTTCACCGATTGGCACAGACAGGCCGGGCTTGGTGATTGTGCCGACACCTTTTCCACCATTTATAATAATCCGCGTCATTTCTGACCCCTGACCCCTGACCCCTGACCCTTTTAGTTTTGCTTCCGCAACAATCTCTGCTCCATTTGTAACATCAGGATCATCGCCTGCATCCTTGATAACGGATGCCCGCGCAGTAAGTTCAGAGTTATCGTTTATGAGTTTCGAGTTGTGAATTTTAAATTTCACCCTGCTGCCGTCAGGAAACGGGATATCCACATATTCGACCTGTAGGGGCAAGGCGCGCCTTGCCCCTACGTTTGATTGCCGACATTGCTCATCAAGCAGCAACGCCGCAGCTTTCGCTGCCGCTGCCGCGCACGCTCCTGTTGTATATCCTGATCGAAGTTCCTTTTTATTCACACTCTTTGTGCCTTTTCTAATATTTATATTCCATCACCATCTGATCAAGTGAATCATCGCGGAGCAGATACTTCACGTTGTCCTCAGCTATCATCTTAAAGGCATGCACGATGATCTCTTTGTAGAAGTCACAGAACACGGCCTTCTTATTTATATTTCCGCGCGCATACATCTCTGCCGGGCAAGGCGAGCCGCAGATGTGCCTGAAGTCACAGGTATTGCATTCATCGATATTCTCTACCATCCTCGCCCTGATCGCTTTAAAGGGTTTTGATTCCATTGCCTTTGCGATTGATGTCTTGAATATGTTTCCGCCTGAGAATTCCTTAAAGCCGATAAATTCCCCGCACGGCACCATTGCGCCGTCCGCTGTGACAGTCAGGAATGTCCGGCCTCCTCCGCACGGAGAGATGTCACACATCATTCGCCTTGCTGTTGGTGATATGATCGCCAGCAATACATTGGCGAAGTTGCCGATCACTATCTGTTGTTTGGTCTTCTTTGTAAGCGCCATTGCAGTGTCAACGGCCTTTATCAGGTTTTGAGCATAGACCTTATCGTCGGGTTTCACCTGTTCGGAACGTTTCTGTGTAAGACGCACAGGATTGAGCAGGACCATAGGCACCTTCTTTGAATGAAGGAATGTGACAAGGTCCGAGAGTTTGTCCACATTGTATTTATTGACAGTACAGATCACGTTCAGTCCCTCATACCCTTCAAACCAGTCCAGGGCCTGTACGGCCTTTTTGAAATTCCCTTCTCCCTTCCTCGATACGCGTGAAAGATTATTGACTTCCGCAGTTGACGCATCAAGTGAGATGCCGATACCAACTCTGTACTTCTTTATGAATTCAACGTCCTCCTTTTCAAGTAAAAGGGAATTTGTCTGGATGCCGAAGAGCATCTTCTTGTGATACTTCTTAATGGCTCCGAATAGAATGTCTTTTACAAGCAGCGGCTCTGCAGCATGGAACACGATAACGGGTTTCTTCTTCACACCCTTGAAATGGTCCAGGATTTTGCTGAGCGCAATATCAAGCTGTTCAGCAGTCATCTGGGTCCCCTGCTGCCTTATCTTTGAAGGGATGTAGCAGTATGGACAGTTGGCATTGCACCTGTCAGTAGGATCAATATATACACAGTTCAGCGGTTCATTGAACCTGAAGTTATGCATCTCATCGTCAAGGTGTTTCATCTCTTTCTTATAAAGGTCGATCATGTTCTGGGGGAGCATGAAGTCGCCGTTGTTCCTCGGCAGGATACTCCAGAATATATTGTCGGCATCGAGTGCCAGCTTCCAGTTGTCATCAACATTGGAAAAAGAAAGGCCCCTTTCAACATCGCCTTGTGAACATCCGCATTTGCATCCTTTGCTCATTATTAGTAGTCTCCTTTTAATAAATTATTATTCTGCTTTTGTCGTCATTCCTGAGAAAGCAGGAATCCAGTCCGTTTTTTCTAGATTCCCGTTTTCACGGGAATGACGTAGGGGCAAGGCGCGCCTTGCCCCTACATACAAATTTTACAGAGGCATCTTTTTCTTCGGGATATCACCATACATCACGAAATGAGTAAGTCCGTTAGCCGTCGTTGCGCATTTCATGTGATATGATATAGCCGTTTTCGTATTTTTCTTCTCTGCCTTTGTTGCCTTTTTCAAAAGTTCACCTCCTCTTTAATGATGTTTCGAGAGATTTCAGTATCTCCCGTCTTGCCTCACCAACGGTGAGCGGAATCCGGTCAAAGTCAAGCTTGTCTTCATGTTTCAACTTGTAAATAAGCTCTGCTATATGCGGAAGCCTGAGTTTGATATGGGCCATGTCCTCAGGAGCGTTAAAGACCTCTTCCGGGGCACCGCCTCTTTTAATCTTTCCCCTGCTCAAAATATAAAGACGATCAAGAAAGACCGGCACAAGGTCAACGCTGTGGGTCGCCATTACAATCGTCACCTGTTTCTCTTTGTTGAGCTTCTGAAGCAGGCCCATCATTTTGTATTCACCCATTGGGTCAAGCCCTGCGGTAGGTTCATCAAGCAGAAGCATTTCATGACCCATCGCGAGCAGCCCTGCAATGCAGGCCCTTTTTCTTTGGCCGAAGCTCAGGTTGTGGACGGATTTTTTTTCAAGGCCTTCTAATTCAACTGCATGGAGCGCGCTCATCACCCGCTCTTCAACTTCCTTTAATGCAAATCCCATATTCGTCGGTCCAAAGGCGACATCCTCAAAGAGGGTTGGCGCAAACAACTGGTCATCCGGGTTCTGAAACACGAGCCCGACTTTTTTATATATATCTTTTGGGGAGAGGGTCCTGATATCTACACCGTCCAGATGTACGCTGCCTTCAACACCTTTAAGGAGCTTGTCCATGGCCCTGAGCAGGGTCGTCTTGCCTGACCCGTTGGCCCCCAATAGGCCGATGAATTCTCCCTTCTTTACGTCGAAAGTTATATCAGACAATGCATGCGTGCCGTCAGGGTATTTATATGAAACATTTCTGACGCTGTACATCAGATCATCCACACAGCACCTCCGAAAGCTACGATTAAAGATGCAGCGGCAAGTTCTATTGCCCTCAAAGGCTTCCCCTTCAACAAAGGCATATCGCCTGTATAGCCCCTCTGTGACATTGCATCGGCGGTCTTCTGGCTCTGCTCAAGGCCGCGCAGGACCAGCGACCCGGTCAACACCCCAAAGGAATTCAACCCTTTCTTTATCCCTGTATACCCGAGGCGGTTCTTCTGGGCGCTGTAAATAGTTGTTGCGTCTTCGAGAAAGACAAAAAGATATCGATAAGTAAACATCATTATCTCGATAAAAGGCTTCGGGACCTTCAGCCACGAAAGCGCTGCCATAAATTCAATAAAGGGAGTTGCAAACCCCACAGCTGCCAGGAGTGAAACCCCACCCAGTATCCTCGCTGTAATCAGCAGGCCTTCTGTGAGCCCATCCCTGTGGCCGGTCAAGGTAAAAAGTGAGAAGTTGGAAGATGGAAATGAGATAATAAACATCGTATCGTTTCCTGAGAAAAAGAACTTCAGCAATAAAACCACTAGCGCCAGCAATAAAGGCTGCGCCAGTCTGAAAGCCAGGACCTTTAACGGGATGCGCATTTTCAGGCAAAGCATGATAGAAACCGCAGCTATTATCAGCGGGAACATTGTCCCTTTATACGTCAGTACCATCAACAGAAGCGCAAGGGCAATAAGTAGTTTGACCCTTGCATCTATGCTTGAAAGGAAATGCCTCTTACTGAAATGTTCGGAAAAACAGTCACAATGAGCCATAAAATTTAGAACCAAGAACAAAGAACACAGAGCAAAGACTATAGCTGCTTTCTAAAGCCAACTATCATTGATGCGATTTCATTTGCCTCTGTGATTAAGTTGTCGGAATCCTCCTTTTTGAAATAGGTTAGTCTTTGAGCAATCTCAAGACACGCAATTACCTCATAGTTTGATCGTAATGAAATTTCCAGGAATCTCTTAAACTCTTTGTTGGAAGAATTACCGCTTCCTTCGGCAATATTCAAAGCAATTGAAGTTGCAGCTCTTCTGATCTGGTTTGTTAACCCAAACAATTCATACTCCGGGAACAGATTTGTCAATTTATATATTGATACAGAAAACTCAATTGCTTTCTGATATATCTTCAGATTTTTAAAATTATGCATGATAGCACCCTTTTTCTGTCTTGGTTCTTTGCTCTTTGTTCTTTGTTCTGTCTTCTGTCAGTGTCCTCCAGTAATAACCGGCAGCAAACCCGCCTATGACGCCGCCTATCAGGAACATGAATAAAAGCAGGTCTCCCTGGTCCGTGTTTATCAACGGTCCCTTTGCCTCCCTGCCGTGGTCCTTCGCGTACTTTTCCACAACAGACTCATCCACGCCGGACCAGTCAGCGGCGGCAGCCGAAGTGGGAAATAGGAAGTGAGAAATGAGAAGTAAAAAGATAGTAAATAGCGAACAGTAACCAGCGAACAACAAACAGCTTAACCTGTTTTCTGTTTTCTTAACTCTTAACTCTGAACCCTGAACTCTCAACTTTATTTTCATATCGCCTCCCCTGCCTTTATCACGCCGAACTTTACCAGCAGATCGGACCTTCTCTTAAAGAGCAGTTTGACCATGCCTGCAGTCATCGCGCCTTCAACTATGCCGAGCGGCAACTGCGTGGGCACAAATGCAATGAGAATCTTTATAAACAGCGGCCCGAAAGGTTCATCCCCCCTGATGCCTGAAGCAAGCTCAACAGATGTCGTGAAATAGATCGCCCAGTCGGAAATCATTCCAGCAAGAAATGCGGACACCGCAAGACCGGCATTGAATTTTCTCATGAGCTTGAATATCCCGACACCCGCAAAGGCCCCCATTATTCCCATAGATACAACATCCGCTCCCCACGTGCTGAGTCCGCCGTGCGCAAAGAACAGCGCCTGAATCAGGAGCGACACTCCGGTTATCAAAACAGTTATCGAAGGGCCGAGGAGTATCGCCGGAATAGCGGTGCCGCCCGGATGAGAGCACGTGCCCGCAGTCGGCACCGGGATCGGCATAAGCGATATTACAAAGACTATGGCGGCCATAAGCCCGACGAGCGGCTTGTAAGAGAGGTCGATTTTTGAAAGCTCCCTAAGCCTCCTCATTCCAAACCAGAGAAAAGGGACCGCGACAGCAAACCATAATGCTGCCCAGTTGAGCGGCAGTATGCCTTCAGAGATATGCATAGCATATGCAACGTCAGTGAACAGTGAATAGTGAACAGTGAACAGCAGAAAAAATAACGCCGCTCTCTTAACTCTCATTTCTCCTCCGCCATCTTCAACAGTGCGTTCACTATAGCCACCGCAACGGTCGAGCCGCCCTTTCTGCTGAGATTTGTGATAAAAGGGAACGGCTGTGCAGCAAGCAGGGCCTTTGATTCCAGAGCTTTTACGAAACCGACTGGAACGCCGACGACAAGAAGTTCAGAGTTCAGAGTTCGGAGTTCGGAGTTTAAAAGACTGATAGTTTTAAGCAAAGCAGTCGGCGCATTGCCGATGGCGATGATGCCGATGTTGCTGTTCTGCTTTAATGCTGATTCGATACCAATCTCGGCTCTTGCTTTTTCTCCTGACTCCTGACTCCTGACTCCTGACTCCTGTATATTGCGAATCACCTTCCCGCCCCATTTCTCCAGAAGCTTTTTGTTGATCCCCGTCTTTACCATTTCAACATCAGTGAGAATGTCTTTGCCTGATTTAATTGCAGCAATTCCGGCTGTTACCGCATCCGGATGGAATACGAGACTGCCCTTGAATTCAAAATCCGCGGTCG
>JACRQA010000127.1 GCA_016222915.1 Nitrospirota bacterium
CTTTTACCATCATGCCAAATCTTTAAATTCCTCTACCGTCAATCCGGCTTGGCGCAGGATTGCTCTTAAAGTTCCTTTTGCGATTTCTTTATGATTCGGTACTGTTAATCTCCGGTGGGGTGGGTTTTCATTCCGGAGAATGATGTGGCTTCCTGTCTGATGGTCTATGGCATATCCTGTCTTTCTTAGAATCTTGCACAGCTCCTGTCCTGAAACGACCGGCAGCTTGCTCAAATTGCCACCTCGACAATTTCTTCTTCAATCGACGGTGGAACAGGCTCGTTATGTTTATTGAGGCTTTCTAAATATCCTTTAATGGCATCCTGAATATTTTCCAAAGCTTCCTTCCGGGTCCTTCCCTGAGAAACACATCCGGGCAAAGAAGGGCATTCAGCAACAAATGTCCCGTCTTCATCTTGCTCTATAAGAATTCTGTATTTCATGACATCACCTCCTGTTAATTCTCATTTACTAAATTATACTAAATCAGTTCCGCTTTTAGTTGGAGGAAAAAAGCAATTACTTGCTTCACGTCAAGTCAAATCATCAAGATTACCCTCGGAAAATTCTAGAAGTAAAGACACCCCCTCATTGTTTGATTTGTGAAAAAGAAGAGATTTTCTCACGCGTTGTCTTTTGCCTTTACTGAACATGGTGTAGTAATGCTTGCAACTATATTAAACAGTGCCATCGCCGTGCAAACCAGCATTCATGTGGTAAAGGCATTTATCAAGCGCGCGGGATATTGAACTGCTTCGGCCTCTTCAGGTCCCCCCTCTTGGCTTGCAATGACATTACCCCAACAACTTCTTCTTCAACAACTCATTCACGATCTTCGGATTTGCCTTGCCCTTTGTCAGCTTCATAATCTGTCCGACGAAAAAGCCCATCAGCTTTGCGTCTCCAGCCCTGAAACGTTCAACTTCCTGAGGACTCTTGCTTAACACCTCATCCACTATCGCTTCTATACCGGTTTCATCGCTCATCTGGACGAGGCCTTTTTCCTTTACTATGGCTTCAGCATCTTTGCCGGTCTTATACATCTCCTCAAAAACCGTCTTTGCAATCTTGCCGCTTATAGTCCCCTTGTCGAGCAGGCCTAGCATGCCGACAAGATGCCTGGGAGTCAGCAGACATCCCTCAATCTGTCTGTTGTCTTCATTGAGAAGCTTCATGAGATCACCCTTTATCCAGTTGATTACATTCTTCGGGTCTCCTCCGTGATTGACCGCCTCCTCAAACCATGCGGCAGTCACCCTTTCCGAGACGATAAAATCCGCGTCATCCCCTGACAGGGAATATTTTTCAATAAACCTGTGGCGCGTAACGTCGGGAAGCTCAACCATGCCCGCTGTTATCTCATCAATCCATGACTGCTCAACTTCCACAGGCATGAGGTCGGGGTCAGGGAAATACCTGTAGTCATGCGCCTCTTCTTTTGAGCGCATGGACTCCGTGACTCCCCTGTTCGGGTCCCAGAGACGGGTCTCCTGAATAACTCTGTCGCCTTCTTTAAGCATCTTTATCTGTCGCCTTATTTCATAATCAAGCGCCTTCTCGATAAAGCGGAAGGAATTCATGTTCTTGATCTCGGTCTTTGTACCTAATTCCGTTTGCCCCGCAGGCCTGACCGACACGTTTGCATCGCACCTCAATGAACCTTCCTCCATGTTACCGTCACAGACCCCGATATAACGGACAACCGTCCGCAATTTTTTCACAAACTCAGCAGCTTCCTGGGGACTGCGTATGTCCGGCTCCGAGACAATCTCCATCAATGGTGTGCCGGCCCTGTTTAAATCGACAAAACTCTCGTTTCCGGCGCCTTCGTGAATGTTCTTTCCGGCATCTTCCTCAAGATGTATTCTTGTCAACCCGATTCTCCGGGTGTCCCCGCTGACAGTGATCTCAACGAAACCGCGCTCGCATAAAGGGAGCTCATACTGGCTGATCTGATAACCCTTGGGGAGGTCCGGATAGAAATAATTCTTTCTCGCAAACCTGCTGTGTGGGGCAATGCCGCAGTTCAATGCAATGCCCGTCCTTATCACGTACTCAATCGCCTTCCTGTTCATCACAGGCAGAACTCCAGGCATGCCGATGCACACCGGGCAGGTCTGCGTGTTCGGCTCTGAGCCGAATTTTGTCGGGCATCCACAGAACATCTTTGATTCCGTCAGGAGCTGAGCGTGTATCTCAAGGCCGATTACAGCTTCGTATTGCATCATTTACTCCCTTAACACAATAATTCAACCAGACCTTTACTAATAAATACCAAATTACAAAAACCAAATAACAAATAAATAGCAAATCTCAATGACTTAAACATGCAGAACAGCATGGACCATATAAGCTGGATATGGTTCCCCTTGTTTGAATATTTGATAATTGGAATTTGTTTGAAATTTGTAATTTGGTCATTATAATTTAAAATCAAATCAGTATCAATCAGTGTTGATTATTCTCAAAATTCAGGCCTTCTCATATGCCACTCCGTCGCCTGCTCGTAGGCATACGCAATTTTCAAAACAGCTTCTTCGTCAAAATGCCTCCCGATTATCTGCAGCCCTACCGGCAGGTTCTGAGAGGTAAAGCCGCACGGCACCGAGATCCCCGGCACTCCGGCGAGGTTTACTGAGATTGTAAAAATATCGGCAAGATACATCTGAAGCGGATCGTCCGTCTTCTCGCCGATTTTGAACGCAGGGTTCGGGGCTGTCGGGGTCACTATCGCATCGACTGTTTCAAAGGCTTTCTCAAAATCCCGTTTTATAAGCGTCCTCACCTGCTGGGCTTTTTTATAATAGGCATCGTAGTAGCCGGAAGAAAGCGCATAAGTCCCGAGGATTATCCTCCTCTTCACCTCAGGGCCGAAACCGGCCTCACGAGTGTTCATATACATATCGAGGAGGTCTTTGCCTTCAACACGCAGTCCGTATTTCACACCGTCATACCTTGCAAGATTGGAAGATGCCTCCGACGTAGCCAGAATGTAATACGCGGCAACTGCATATTCGGTATGCGGCAAGGAAATCGGGACCGGGACAGCGCCGAGTGATTCAAGTTTCCGGATGGCCTGCTTTACCGCCTCCTCAACCTCTTTATCCATGCCTTCAATAAAATATTCCTTCGGCACTCCAAGTTTCAGGCCCTTTATGTCTTTACCGATAGCAGATGTGAAATCCGGCACGGCAACGTCCGCAGATGTAGAATCAAACGGGTCATGCCCGGAAATGGCATTCAGGAGAATGGCAGAATCCTGCACATTTTTTGTAATCGGGCCAATCTGATCAAGCGATGACGCAAAGGCAACAAGTCCGTATCGCGAGACCCTGCCGTAAGTAGGCTTCAGGCCCACCACTCCACAGAATGAAGCAGGCTGACGTATCGAGCCTCCGGTGTCCGATCCGAGCGCCGCAATGCACATGTCCGCCGCAACTGCCGCGGCAGAGCCGCCGCTTGAACCTCCGGGGACTCTGGTAATGTCCCACGAGTTTCTCGTAGTGGCAAACGCGGAGTTCTCGGTTGAAGAGCCCATTGCGAATTCATCCAGATTGGTCTTGCCGATTAAAACATAACCCTGCTCCTTCAGGTTTTTCGTAACAGTGCTTTCATAAGGCGGAACAAAATTTTCGAGTATCTTTGACGAGCAGGTTGTTCTTACGCCTTCTGTGCAGATATTGTCTTTTACCGCAAGGGGTATCCCTGCAAGCTGATGCCTGGAATCCGGTCGTGTCTGCTCAGCCCGAAGCATGGCATTTCCCTTATCAAGGGTCACAAAAGAGCGGATTGTGTCATCAAGAGACTCTATCCTTTTATATAACGCAGCCGTCAATTCCATAGGGCTGGTTTCCCCTTTGTCTATCGCTGCCCTGGCTTCGGCGATGCCCAGTCTGTAAAGTTCCAACAGGCCCCTCCAGAAAGAAAATCCAAATTCCAAAATTCAAAATTACAGAAACCATTTTACAATGTTAGAGTGTTAGAAAGAAAGCCAAAGGAAGGCGGGCGACAATATTACATCACTATGCTGAGCTTGTTTCTTCCTGTCTTCTTTGAATTATACAGGGCCTTGTCCGCTGCGTCGATTATTGCCGCTTTGGTCCTTCTGCCCCTGGCAGGATCATACGTGGTCACGCCCATACTGATTGTGACCTTGACGATTTTATCGCCGAGTTTAACTTCCAGTTTCTCTACCAGTTGTCTCAGTCTCTCCGCGAGTGTGATTGTCCCTTTTATGTCGGTTTCAGGCAAGATAATAGCGAACTCCTCCCCCCCATACCTTGCAGTCGTATCGGGTTTCCTGACTGTCTGCTCAAAGATGTCCGCTATTGCGCGCAAAACGATGTCCCCCTGTGCGTGTCCGTATGTATCATTGATCTTCTTGAAATAATCAATATCGATCATGATAAGGGACAGGACGTGAGAGTATCTTTCCCCCCTCACAATCTCTTTATCCATAGTATCCTGGAAGTGCCTGTGGTTATAGAGATTGGTCAGCCCGTCCTTAATAGCGACCTCTCTCAGTCTTTCCTTTACCTCCCAGGCCTCCACTGCAAGTTTTTCAGCCATCTCCTTTGCCTGCTTAAGCTCCATTACAAGTTGTTCATAGGACAAATTAAGTTTTCCAAGCTCTTCATTCGCGTCCTGGAGTATCTGAGAATAAGGCTTCATGTCCCCGGCATCAAGCTCAAAGGAGGTCAGGATTTCAACGGTCTTGTCCGCGATCAAATCTACAAATTCACTCACCTCCATATCGGTCATGTCTAATCGGTCCTGGAGCAATTGCTTTAATTCACCGAACTTTTTGGAGCTCTTGCTCCCATGATATACCGAAGACACTATATCGGAAAGCATAAGGATATCAGCCATATTTTTTAAGCCTGGGGGACAGTCCTTCTTTTTATGGTGATATGCAATCGGCAAATAAATACTTTCCGGCAACCCCCACTTCTTCAGTATCTCACTCCCGACATCCTGGTGGTCAAAACCGTAGATGGATACCTCGGACTCGCAGGTAGGCATGTTGGTCGCCCTCTTTTTGTTAATTACCCTCAAGTAATCATCAGGCCTCATAAGGTACATCACCAGGACCCCTATGTCCATCAACAGAGGCGTGACAAATGTGTCCTCGCGTTTCACATTCAGTTTTGACGCAATCATTTCAGCGCTCACTGCGGAGGTGATGGACCGTTTCCAGAAAAGCTCATGGTCGAATTCATCAACCAGGTTTCTCTTGAGGCCCTTTACTATGGCAAAAGAAAGCGCAATGTTCTTGAGGGCCTCAAGGCCTAAAATATGTACGGCCCTTTCTATCGAGTCGACTTTATAAGGCAGCGCATAGAAAGATGAATTCGCAATTCTTAATATCTTTGCCGTGAGTGCAGGGTCGTACGAGATTATGTTCGCAAGATCGTTTAAAGAAGACTTGTCTTTTTTTATTTCCTGTATTATTCGTAAAGCAATGGCGGGAAGAGAAGGGAGCGTAGCGACCCCTTTTAAAAGTGAATCCAGCGAACCAACTTTAGTTATGCTCATAATATTTATCTAATCTTCTAATCACGATTTACCCGTCATAAGCCCGCCGGACGGAGCTGCGGGCTTCTCTTCTGAATCTACCATCGCTTTATACCTCTGCAGATACATATCGTAACGGAGCATGGCTTTAACAAGAGCTATCAAAAAACCATATAATACGTATGATCTGGTAGTACTATATAATTCGGGAAAAGAGAGTCTAATCTTTAATGACCACTATTAAGCCATGCAGCACCCTACCGTATTCATGCCGGATATCAATATAACTCATTGAGTTTTTTGCAGTTATTCATTTTTTTTTATATAATTGTTTTACATTATGGAATATGATGATAACGGGAACAATCATTTCCCATTGAGGAGCCAACAATGATAAACAAGCAGGATGGCGGCACGCTGACCGTAAGACATGATGTAACCCTTCTTACCGACCATGATATATATCTCTTAAAAGAAGGAAACCATTTCAGGCTTTACGATAAACTCGGCTCGCACCCCCTGACCGTTGACGGCAAAGACGGGATATATTTTGCATTGTGGGCGCCAAATGCGGAAAAGGTCTCGGTAATAGGCAATTTTAACGGGTGGAACAAGAGCAGGCATCAGTTGATGGCCAGATGGGACGAGTCAGGGATATGGGAAGGCTTCATTCAGGGAATCGGCAAAGGAGAAGTTTATAAATATCATATCGTATCAAGACATAATAATTATTCAGTAGATAAAGGCGACCCCTTTGCCTTTTACTGGGAGCTACCCCCCAAAACCGCTTCCGTCGCCTGGAGTCTTGATTATGAATGGAGTGACGGTGAATGGATGTCGGAAAGGCATAAACATAATAACCTGAGCGCCCCTTTTTCAGTTTATGAGGTCCATCTCGGCTCATGGAGACGCGTGCCCGAGGAAAACAACAGGTTCCTCACGTACAGGGAGCTGGCACACTCTCTCACGGAATACGTCAGGCATATGGGCTTTACCCATGTCGAGCTTCTGCCGGTAATGGAGCATCCGTTCTACGGGTCCTGGGGTTATCAGACAACAGGATATTTTGCGCCTACCAGCAGGTATGGGACCCCCCAGGATTTTATGTATATGATTGATTATCTCCATCAGAACGGCATCGGGGTCATCCTTGACTGGGTGCCGTCGCACTTTCCTTCAGACGAGCACGGCCTCGCCTATTTTGACGGGACCTACCTGTATGAGCATTCAGATCCCAAGAAAGGGTATCACCCTGAATGGAACAGCTACATTTTCAACTACAGCAGAAACGAGGTAAGAAACTTTCTTATCAGCAACGCCCTGTTCTGGTTTGAAAAATATCATATCGACGGACTCAGGGTAGACGCCGTTGCATCAATGCTCTACCTTGACTATGCCAGAAGCGAGGGAGAGTGGATACCGAATAAATACGGGGGCAGAGAGGACCTGGACGCTATATTTTTCCTGAAACGACTTAACGAAGCGGTCTACGGCGCCCATCCCGATGTTCAGACCATAGCCGAAGAGTCCACGGCATGGCCTATGGTATCAAGGCCTACACACCTCGGCGGGCTGGGGTTTGGAATGAAATGGAACATGGGCTGGATGCATGATACCTTGAAATATATGTCGAAAGAACCGTTATTCAGAAAATACCACCATGAACAGCTTACATTCAGCATATGGTATGCGTTCTCGGAAAATTTTACATTGCCGCTGTCGCACGACGAAGTGGTTTACGGAAAAGGCGCGCTTATCGGCAAGATGCCGGGGGACGAATGGCAGAGGAATGCAAATCTGAGATTAATGTTCGGATACATGTACGGTCATCCCGGGAAAAAGCTGCTGTTCATGGGAGGTGAGTTTGCCCAGTGGAAAGAATGGGGCCACGACGAAAGCCTGGAATGGCACGGGCTCGAATATCCCTATCATCAGGGAGTGCAAAGATGCGTCAGGGACTTAAATCACCTCTACCGGAGCGAACCGGCCCTGCATGAACTTGATTTTTCCGCAGACGGTTTCGAATGGATAGATTTCCATGCTTCGGAAGAAAGCACTCTGAGTTTCATGCGAAAGGGCAGGAATACGGATGATATTGTTCTTGTCGTCTGCAATTTCACACCGGAGCTGAGATATAACTATAGAGTCGGGGTCCCCAGGGGAGGGTTCTGGAAAGAGCTTTTAAACAGCGATGCGGAGATTTACGGAGGAAGCGGCAAGGGTAACGCAGGAGGCATAAATGCCGATCCGGTCCCGGCACAGGGGAGAGACTTTTCCCTGTCATTAACTCTGCCGCCTCTTGGGATACTGTTTTTCAAAGGGTAAAATTTCGTAGAGACGTATAATTATACGTCTCTATAACATGCCATATTTCAATATTAATCTATGGACCGATACATCTGCATTCACGGACACTTCTATCAGCCGCCCAGAGAAAACCCGTGGCTTGAAGAGATTGAATTCCAGGACAGCGCATATCCATACCACGACTGGAACGAGAAAATAACCGCAGAGTGTTATGCCCCCAATGCGGCCTCGCGCATCCTCGATACGGAAGGCAGGATCATCGATATAGTAAACATCTATTCGAAAATCAGCTTTGACTTCGGCCCCACGCTCCTGTCATGGATGGAGAGGCACAAACCCGATGTCTATCAATCGATCCTTGAGGCCGACAGATTAAGCAGGGAACGCTTTTCAGGACATGGCTCGGCAATTGCGCACGCCTATAACCATATGATTCTCCCGCTGGCAAACCGGAGGGACAAATATACCCAGATAATCTGGGGGATAAAAGACTTCCAAAAGAGATTTCACAGAGACCCCGAAGGCATGTGGCTTCCTGAAGCGGCTGTTGACAAGGAGACCCTTGAGATACTGGTCAATAACGGCATTAAATTCACTGTCCTGTCTCCCAGGCAGGCAAAGAGCTTGCGCCCTATCGGGGAAACCAAAGCCTGGCATGACGTAAGCGGTGAAAAAATCGATCCTTCAAGGGCCTATACCTGCATTCTTCCATCAGGGAGAAATATCAGCCTTTTTTTCTACGACGGTCCCACCTCCCAGGAGGTGTCTTTCGGCGGTCTGCTGAATAACGGGGTGTTTTTTGCAAACAGGCTGTTGTCCAACTTCAACGACTGCAGAAAGTGGCCACAGCTTGTCCACATAGCAACGGACGGGGAGACCTTCGGTCATCATCACCGTTTTGGAGATATGGCGCTCTCCTACGCGCTGCATCATATCAGCTCCAACAATCTCGCCCGTTTGACCAACTACGGCGAGTACCTTGAGAAACACCCGCCGACGCACGCCGTCGACATATTTGAAGATTCTTCCTGGAGCTGCATTCACGGCGTAGAAAGGTGGCGCAATAACTGCGGCTGCAACTCAGGCATGCATCATGATTGGACCCAGACATGGAGAAGGCCCCTGAGAGAGGCCCTGGACTGGCTTCGTGACCAGCTCAGCGTTATCTATCAGGAAGAAGCGCAGGCATATTTAAAGAACCCATGGGACGCGAGGAATGATTATATCGACGTCGTATTCGACAGGTCCCATAAAAACATTGAAAGCTTTCTGGCGTCTCACTCTGTAAAGACGCTCTCAAGGGAGGAGCAGACCAGGGTCCTGAAACTCTTTGAGATGCAGAGAAATGCCATGCTGATGTACACAAGCTGCGGCTGGTTCTTCGACGAGGTTTCAGGCATCGAATCCGTCCAGATAATACAGTACGCCTCCAAGGCCCTTCAGTATGCGGAGGAGCTGAAAGGCATTTTGCTCGAACCGGCTTTTCTGAAGTATCTGGAAAAGGCCCCGAGCAACATATTTAATAACGCAGCCGAGCCTTATGACCGGTATGTAAAGTCCGCCAAAACAGACCTGCTGCGTGTCGCGGCCCACTACAGCATATCATCCATCTTTGAGGAGTATCCCGAAGACATCGACATTTACTGCTATAACGCCAAAAGTGAAATATACAAAAGGGCGGAGGCAGGCAAACTGACCATGGTGACCGGGAAGGCAAGGCTCCTCTCCGGCATAACATGGGATGAAATAATAATCGCCTTCGCAGTCGTGCATCTGGGGGACCATAATATCAACGCGGGCATAAAGGACTTTCCAGGGGAAGAGGATTTTTCCATCATCGAAGGCGAGATAAAACGGGCATTTGAAAAGGGGGACATCCCCGATATCGTCAGGCTGCTTGATAAGCACTTCAGGGGAGATATCTATTCTCTGTGGCATCTGTTTAAAGACGAGCAGAGAAAAATCCTGAACGAGATACTGCGGCTGACATATGAGGGAGTTGAAGCCTCCTATCGTCAGATATATGAAAACAACTACCCGATCATGAATTATTATTACAGCCTTCAAAACCAGTTGCCGAGGCCTCTCCTTTCAGCCGCTGAGTACACGCTGAACACAGACCTGAAAAAGACATTTAATCACGAGGTGGACGTGGACAGGCTCGGCCGGATAATTGAAGAAATAAAGAGATGGTCGATCAATGTCGATACAACTACCGTCGGATTTATCGCCAGTTCCTGGGTCCATTCAGTCATGGAGAAACTCCATGAGAATCCGGAACACATACGGCTTTTCGAATTAGTGAAAGATACGCTGGAAGCTCTCACGCCGTTATGTCTTCAGTTAAACCTCTGGAAGGCGCAAAACATATATTTTTCCATCAGGAAAAATCATTTCGCCGGGATGAAGAAAAAAGCTGAAACAGGCGACAGCTTCGCTGCCGGCTGGGTCGTGGCTTTTTCAAAGCTCGGCCATCATTTGCATGTAAAGATTTAAAGGAGGAAATTTGCAGAGAAGAGGCAGTGGAATACTCCTTCACATTACTTCGCTCCCATCTCCATACGGCATAGGAGACCTGGGGCCGGACGCGTACAGGTTTGTGGACTTTCTTTCAGAGACCCGCCAGAGTTACTGGCAGATACTCCCTTTGACCCTTTCATGCCCTGCTTACGGCAACTCCCCTTACAGCAGTTTTTCAGCCCTGGCCGGCAATACTTTATTAATAAGCCCCGACCGTCTGGTCAAGGACGAATTCCTTTCAGAGCCGGACCTCCGGGACGTCCCTGATTTTCCCGAAGAGAAAGTCAATTATGATGCAGTCATCAACTATAAGGAACTACTATTCAATAAGCTTTATATAAAAAATAAAGAGAAGCTGCCGGGCCATCAGGACTTTCAGAAGTTCTGCAGTGAAAACTCCTTCTGGCTCGACGAATACGCTCTCTTTACCTCTATAAAGACCGAACAGAACGGGATAGAGTGGGGGAAATGGCCCGCTGAATTGCGCGACAGGAAAAAGAGCGCCCTGAAAGAAATGGCGGGCAGGCTGAGTGAGAATATTTTAAGAGAAAAATTTCTCCAGTACATATTTTTTAAGCAGTGGGCCGGGCTCAAGAATTATTGTGACAGTAAAAATATCACGATCATCGGGGACATTCCCATCTATGTTAATTACGACAGTTCCGATGTATGGGCCAATCCGGAGATATTCAGCCTGAGTGATGACAAAAAACCGATATATGTTGCGGGTGTTCCGCCTGATTATTTCAGTTCGACAGGACAGCTGTGGGGCCATCCGGTTTATAATTGGAATGTGCTGAAGAAATCCCGGTACTCATGGTGGATCAAGCGAATAAAACATACACTGAAACTATTTCACATGTTCAGGTTCGACCACTTCAGGGGATTTGTAGGTTACTGGCAGGTGCATTCAAGTGAGAAAACGGCAATAAACGGTAAATGGGTGGATGCCCCTGCAAAAGATTTTTTTAATACTGTCCTTAAACAGTTTCCCGACATATCAATTATTGCCGAAGACCTCGGCATAATCACGCAGGACGTGAAAGACATCATGAGCAAATTCGGGTTCCCCGGGATGAAGGTGCTCCTTTTCGCTTTCAGCGACGACCTGCCGACCAATCCTTATGCGCCCCATAACCATGTCAGGAACTGCATCATATACACCGGAACGCATGATAACAATACAATAGCAGGGTGGTATAAAAATGAGCTGGGCACTGAAGACAGGAATAGGGTATGCGAATATATAGGACGGGACATCTCAGACAAGACGGTCCACTGGGAGATTATCAGGCTTGCCATGATGTCTGTGGCGGACATGGCCATAGTCCCTATGCAGGACATATTGGGTCTTGGAGAAAAGGCCAGGATGAACCTCCCGGCAAGTCCGAAGGGAAACTGGGAATGGAGATTAAAAAAGGACCAATTGTCTCAGGCGCTCATAAAAAAATTGACGGACATTACCAAAATATACGGAAGGGCAAGGGCACAGCAGGCTTGACCGGTCAATGATGTAGAGCTGCAACAAATTCCGCGAGCTGCCTTTTCTTTTCAGCCTCCATGTCTTCCATAAACCTTACCGCATAGTGTATATGCCTCGGGCCGGACAGTGTATCGACAACCTGGATTCTTACGATCTCGCCCTCAAGGCCTTCGATTCTTTTTTTATTATCTGCTTCAATACTGATCCCGACCCTGTCCAATATATCAGGCAGCGGACCCTCCCTGTCAAACAGGCTCAGCATTCCCCCGGAGCTGATATTAAGCAGCTGTCCCTGATTTTGCTGCGAATTGAATCTCAGGTATACAGTCCCCGGTCCCCTGACCCTTTCATATTTTCTCCTGTCGGATTTGTCCTTCTCAAACTTATTGAATATCTCTTTGACCTTATTAACAAGGGTGGCCATCAGCAGCGGCTTTACAAGACAGGCGTCAGCTCCCAGCTCGATGATCTTCCTGACGCTGTCCTCGCTTCTGTCTCCTGACAGCATTATGAACGGAATATTTTTAAGCGCCTGGTGACTTCTCAGCCATACCAGCAATTCATCACCTTCTAAAAACGGCAGGTCCCTGTCATAGAGTATGAGATCAAAGTGCGTCGCTTCAAGACGTTTCTGTATATTCTTGCCGCTATTCGCCACTTCAAACTCAATATTCTTGAAATGGTCCTCAAGGCAATATCTGATAAACTGCCTCACTGAGGGTGTACTGTCGGCTATCAATACCCTGGGCCTGTTCATTTCTATTCCTGCCCCCTGACCGTGATATTAAACCCTATTCCCTGAACATATGCTCAACACAAATTAATTTCATCTATGAGTGTCCTCAGGCTCCCGAAATCCTGCAGGTTAAAGTCTACAACCAGCCTCGGCAGGTGCGCAATCTCAGGTTCATCGGCTTCCTCATTGAACGGCGCTGAAATGCATATTTTCCCTCCGGGATGAAGGATATCGGCAAATTTATGATTCAGCTCCTTCAATGCCGGGTCATCAATAGGGGACTGAAGCCGGATAACAAGTTTTTTATTTATATAGCGTATGCTGTGATAGCGGCTATAGAACTGGTTGATACTCTTGACGGCCGCATCGATGGAATCAACGCATTCAAAGAGCCTGAAATCACGCTCGATGATATACCCTTCCGATAACAACTCTTCCCTAAAGAACTTCAGCCATCTCGACCAGTATGTGCCGCCCGGCTCATCAACCAGCACAAGCGGCAGCGGATCATGCTTACCGGTCTGCAATAGTGTAAGCGTTTCCATGGCCTCATCGAGGGTGCCGAACCCTCCGGGGAACAGCGCGACCGCGTCTGCTTCCTTGAGAAAAGCCACCTTCCGGTTGAAAAAGTATTTATACGTTATAAGGC
>JACRQA010000149.1 GCA_016222915.1 Nitrospirota bacterium
TATGGTTATTCGCCCCTTTTACATGAGGGACAGACCGCATGTCCTCTTCCAGTGTCTGGGATATTTCCCTGTCGGTCATCCATGTATACAGGCCCCCTTTACCCAGCTTGAGAGGTTTTGCCGCCTCCATCGGTATATGTATCATGATGTCCCTGCCAAGACGGTTCCCTTCCTCCGCGATCCAGGCTGAATAGTCCTGCTGTGGAAGAATGGAAAGTGTCAGCGGGCCTTTTAACTGAAGGACCTCTCTTGCCATTTGCTTGTTCGGCCCAAGGTCGTCTATTACAATCGCCACCTTTGGAAGGGCCCTGCGCTGCGGAGTTTTCGGCGCGGTAACCGCCGGTTTCTTCCCGGACTTGAACAGGTCGAAAAATCCTCCGGGCCGCTTTTCCTTTTCAAATTCTTCAACATAAAAAAGGACCGCCGCTATTATAAACAGCAGGATGAACGCGAGATGCCGTCTATTTTTCTTCTTTGTTTTCACTTGCTCATGTCATAGACTTCTGCACCTTGAGGTATCTTGAAGGTGAAGAGCGAATCATTAAGACCAGGGTTGGTCTGCACGTTTTTCAGTTCAATCATTATGATGTTCCCGTACGTATCGAATATGGTAAACATTTTGACCGGCATATCAGAGGACGCAAGTTCCAGGACGATTGTTTTTATGAAACCTATTTTTCGCTTAGGCGCGAGTTGAAGGGCATTCTTTTCCGGCATTGTGATATCAAAATCGTCCCTTATATTTTCAAGGCTTGCCAGCAGCGCAATCGGTACCTGGCTGTAACTTTCCTTAGTGAACTTTGTCTTGACGACCTGGTTCTGGGATTTCTTGTATATCCATGTGTCCATGCTATTGATCACGACCTTCTCATCCCGTGGGGCGGCGTATTCCCATATCATCCGGTCGGGTTTTTTAATAAAGAAGGCCCCCGAATATTCCTGTGTGTCTTCGAGGTCCTTAATATAGCTCTTCTGAATGAATTTGCCTTTGATGTCCTTTATCAATGCAAACTGTTTTTGCAGCGAAGAGACTGTTTCATCGACTGTGGCTGCCGATGCAGAAGTGAAGAGTGAAAAGTGAACAGTGAAAAGTAAAATAAGAGATAGGAAAAAAGAAATTAGATATTTATTCGCTGACCCCTGACCCTTGACCCCTGACCCTTGACCTTTTTTTATCATTCATGCCTCCTGATTATCTCTCTTGGTTTGCCTGCCTCGCCCGGAGGTCCGACAATGCCTTCTTCTTCCAGCATCTCCATGATCCTTGCGGCCCGGTTATACCCTATCTTCATCCTGCGCTGGATGTATGAAATGGATGCCTGGCCCGCAGACAGCACAATGTCCCTGGCCTGCGCATACAGTTCGTCCTTTTCCGCATAGTCGCCCGCTTCCTGGGGCTCTGTAACGAGGTCTTCAAATAATGTATAGTCAGGCCCGGCCTGCGCCTTTATAAATTTAACTACGTCAGTGATCTCCTCTTCACTCACATATGCGCCGTGAATGCGCTTTATCCTCTTGCCGGGGCTTGTAAAAAGCATGTCGCCCTTTCCAAGCAGCTGATCGGCGCCATAGGTATCGAGGATGATCCGCGAATCCAGTTTTGATGATACCTGGAAGGATATCCTTGAAGGGAAGTTTGCCTTGATAATTCCCGTAATAACATCAACCGATGGTCTCTGGGTCGCAAGCACGAGATGAATCCCAGCGGCCCTTGCCATGCCTGCCAGTCTTGCTATCGAATCTTCCACCTCACGGCCGGAAGCGAACATCAGGTCCGCAAGCTCATCGATGAATATGACAATGTAGGGAAGGGGTTCCTTGCCGGGGCCTTCATCGTCCTTTGAACTCTTTGAGCGGGCCGCCGATTCTATATGTTTATTGTAAGCGTCTATATTTCTTGCCCCGGATTCCGCAAGCAGCCTGTAGCGTCTCTCCATTTCAAATACGAGTTTCTTTAATGCATTGGACGCCTCTTTAGGAAGAGTAATAACGGGCATCAGCAGGTGCGGGATTTCCTCGTACGCGGAGAGCTCGAGCATTTTGGGATCGATCATGAGCATCTTTACTTCCTTGGGCGTTGCCTGGTACAGGAGGCTCATCACTATGCTGTTCATGCCCACGCTCTTGCCGGAGCCGGTGGCCCCTGCTATCAGCAGGTGGGGCATCTTGGCTAAATCGGTTATTACGGGAACGCCGAATATGTCCTTTCCAAGCGCCAGCGCCAGTTTGGACGGGCTCTTGGTGAAGGCCTCGTTCGTTATGATTTCCTTAAAGACTACCGAGTCCCTGTCCTTGTTCGGCACCTCGATCCCGAGCGTGGACCTGCCGTGAATAGGTGAAATCCGAATGCTGGTTGCCTTGAGGGCCATCGCAAGGTCATCCGCCAGTGACATGACCTTGCTAATTTTTATTCCGGGGGCGGGCTCAAACTCAAACATCGTTACAATCGGTCCGGGTGACACATAGGTGACCTTGCCTTCAATGGAATAATCCAGGAGCTTCTTTTCGAGAAACTCCGATCTCTCCAGCAGCTCCTCCTTGGGCGGCCTCGACTTTGAAGGCGGAGGATCATTCAGGAGATCAATGCCGGGCAGCTCATATTCGCTTGAGGATTTTTTTGAAGTCGCCGGGGCCTTTTTTGCCGCAGGCCTGATTATAATCTCCGGCCCCTTGATTGGCAGAGGTTCCTGCTCAGGCTGTATCCCCGGCTCAATCACCTCTTCAAATATATGCGGCACGTTCTTTTCATCTTCATCTTCCGCATCTTCATCAACTGCGATTTTCGTTTTCCTCTCTTTAATGGCGGCAATTGCGCGCGACCCGGATGACACCCTGCTCTTTACGGAAGTGAACAGGCTTATAAGTGAAAATTGTATAAGGTACATCAGGGTAATAAGCGTCAGGGTACCAAACAGCAGATAGGAGCCTATGGTTGATATGATCTGTTTGCTCAGGTCTGTACTGACAACTCCTATCGCTCCTCCGGAATGACTGCTGAAAGTCAGAGTAAGGAGTGAGGAGACCGAGAGGACCAGGAGAATAAATGAAATAATAAAGAGAGACCGCCTTTGCGGAGCGGGCCTTCCCAGGACCCTCCTGATGCCGGAGAGCATAAGAACCACCGGAACAATGTAAGAAGTAAGTCCTATGACCTGAAGCAGCAAGTCCGAAACATAGGAGCCGAAGCGGCCGAGCAGGTTCTTTAATTCCGGGCTGTCCGTGGAAAATGAGCGGTCCCACGAGTTATGGCTGACCAGGCTTATAATGATGACAATGCCGGTTGCTATGGCAAGGACGCCGATGATCTCTTCTTTTATCCTGCTGCTTTTTTCTTCCATGCTGACAATGATTTTAACATTTTACTTCCGTTTCGTCATTCCACATTCCGCAAAGCCGGATTTAGAATGATTGGACCACAGAGACGGACAAGAAGGATACAGTTTATGTATCTTCACAGTCAGGCATTATAAAAGAGCTTTTTGTTTTATCTCTGTGCCTCCGTGTCTCTGTGGTTAACTTGTATTTTTTAATTTATGTAATAAAAAAGCACGACAGCGCCGAATACGATCCTGTATACGGCAAAGGCATTGAAGTTATGTTTTGTAACAAATCCAAGGAAAGCCTTTATAACAAGAAACGCTGAAATAAAAGAGACAAGAAATCCGACGGCGAAGATGGGGACGTCTTTCATGGACAGGTAATGAAGGTTCTTTAACAGGTCATAGGACGTTGCCGCAAACATGGTGGGGATAGCGAGGAAGAAGGAGAATTCAGTGGCGGCCTTTCTCTCCAGCCCGAAGCACATGGCGCCCATTATAGTGGCCCCGGCCCTTGAAACCCCCGGAAAGAGCGACAGTGTCTGCGCCATCCCAATGCCCAGTGCCTGCTTGAACGAAACGTCATCCACATCCTTGACAACGGACTTCTTTACGACCTTTTCAATCACGAATATGACAACTCCACCGACGATAAGCGCTATGGCAACGGTCACCGTATTAAATAAGTGCCGCTTTATAAATGAATGCAGGAGAAATCCGAAAAATGCAGCGGGTAAGAATGCTATCAGGAGATTCAGCAAAAACCGGTTTGTCTTGTCTGTCCCTATGCCCTTTATTGAGGAAGACAACTTGTCGCGATACAACCAGACGACCGCCAGGATCGCGCCAAGCTGGATGAACACCTCGAAGGTTTTTGCCGTGTCACTGGTAAACCCGAGCAGATCACCCGCAAGGATAAGATGGCCGGTAGATGATATTGGAAGAAATTCGGTAATCCCTTCAACTATACCCAGTATTATTGCTTCAAGCATTGATGATTATAACAGATTTGCGGGCTCATATATCCTGACTTGAGCCTCCGTGGTCACGGCGAGTAACCTGGTTGATGACGTGATAAAAAAGAAATAGCGTTTGACGCGGTATGAGCAACCCGTCGTTCACGCACCGACATGATAATGTCTAAACATCCAAAATAAAAAATGTCCCCGTTGACAATTAATAAAATAAAATATAGATTACAACCTGTTTGCCAAATAATTAAATCCGAATACATGTTTACTTATTTACTTTAAGCAGGCCACATCCGCGGCCTGAAGCAACAGGGGAGGGAATAAGGAAAAATGAAACAGGTAGTATCGGTAGTAAACCTCAAGGGCGGAGTCGGTAAAACCACAACAGCAGTCAATCTCGCGGCGTGCTGGGCTGAACAGGGGAAAAAGGTCCTTCTTGTAGACCTCGATCCGCAGGGAAGCGCAAGTATATGTGTCGGGATAATGAGCAAGGGGCGCAGGCTCCTGGATGCCATGCAGAAAATAATCGCGTTACCGGTCGTTCCTACGGGTGTCACGGGACTGGATCTTGTGCCTTCAGGGCCTGAGCTGGCAGCGGCAAGACAGATATTCGTTGACGGACCGGGAGACGAGATCTTTGCAAGTTGTCTCCGGCAGACGACCGGGGACTGGGACTGTGTGATTATAGATTGCCCGCCCAGCCTGGACGTACTCACAATGTCTTCTCTACTGGCCAGTCAGCATGTGATTGTACCTGTAGAGGCCTCGTTTCTGGGGTTAAACGGTGTCAGGCAAATGCGGGCTGCCGTTGAGTCTGCAAAGTCCCGGAACGCGGAGCTTGATATAAGGGCCATCATCCCATGCCGCGCGCAGCCCCGCCGCAGGATACACTGGGAGATCATGGACAGACTTAATGAAATGTTCCCTGGAAAGGTGTCACCGATAATCCATGAAAATGTCTCTCTTGCCGAGGCGCCCGGCCGCGGGACGCCTGTTATTATCAGTGCTCGGATATCCCGCGGCTCAGATGACTACCGCCTGGTATCTCTCTGGCTGGCTGAACACGTGGGACTGGAAGAGAAACAGGTCATAGAGTTTTCTCATGATGAATTGACTCATCCCATGGAAGAAGTTAGCAGTCTGTAATTTAAATATTTTAACCACAGAGTGCACAGAGTTGAGACTAATTAATCTTAACTCCGTGTCCTCTGTGGTAAATTCTTCACGTTCATCCGGCCATCACTTCCCTGATCTTTGACAGCAGCTTATCAGGAATGATCGGTTTAGATATAAAGACCGCGTCCACTTCAGGGATACTATTTATTATAATATCCGAAGTGTAGCCGCTCATGAATATGGCCTTTGTCCCTGGCCTGATTTTTCTGATTTCTTCAAAAGCTTCTTTGCCGTTCATTTTAGGCATAATGACATCAATGATAAGAAGAGCGATGTCATCTGCGTGTTCGATGAACTTATCTACGGCATCTCTTCCATCTATCGCCTCTATGACCCTGTAGCCGGAGGCTTCAAGGACTAATTTAATGGAATGTCGTACCTCGGCCTTGTCCTCTGCTATAAGGATGGTCTCCTGTTTTCCGGCAGCGATTGCCGGAATTATCGCCTTTTCCTCTCTGGCGGCCGACTTTATCTCGGGTAAATATATATTGAAAGCCGAGCCATGCCCGGGTTCACTGTAAATGTCGATGTAGCCGTTGTGTTGTGTTATTATCCCGTATACGATGGACAGGCCGAGCCCTGTCCCCTTTCCGACTTCTTTAGTAGTAAAAAAGGGTTCAAATATTTTCTTTCTCGTTTCCGCATCAATGCCAATACCGGTGTCCACCACTTTCAGAAGAGCATACATTCCTGGTCTGCCGAAACCGTGGGCCTTAATAAAAGCCGCATCGATTCCAGCTATGTCTGTCTCTATGGTCAACCTGCCGCCGCCGGGCATTGCGTCTCTGGCGTTTGTGGCAAGATTGATAATGACCTGTTCAATCTGGCGTCTGTCGGCCATTATTACAGGTGACTTGTCCGACAGCCTTACGTTGAATTCCAGGTCTTCTCCGATAAAATCCTTCAGAAGTTTTTCCGTATTTTTTACTATGTCATTGAGGCCCAGGGGCGCCAGCTCTACACGCTGCTTCCGGCTGAAGGCAAGGAGCTCCCTTGCTATGACGGCCGCGTTATTGGACAGTTTAAGTATTATATCGAGCGTCTCCCTTGCAGGACCGTCTTCTTCCGTCTTCCTCTGTAAAAGGTATACGTTATTAATGATAGCGGTGAGTATGTTATTGAATTCGTGGGCTACCCCGCCTGCAAGCTGCCCCACTGCCTCCATCTTCTGGGCATGAAGAAGCTGCTCCTCGAGCTTCCTTTGCTGCGTAACGTCCGTGCCAAGCTCAATTGCCTTAATAACTTCCCCTTTTTCATTTTTGATCGGAACGGCCCTTAGGTCCCATGTCCTCCCGTCGGCGGTATGAATCGTTTCACTTTCGATATTGCCTGTTTCAAAGGCCCGCATCACCGGGCATGAATCACACGGCGCGGTCCTGTCATTCAACAGGGTGTAGCAGTAATGCCTTCCCGGATCTGCGACCTTTTTCCCCAGAAAGGCCACCGCGCTCTGATTGGCCCAGAGTACCTTAAGGTCGGAAGAATGCAGAGACAGACTGGCGGGAATGGCATTTAAGAGGGCGTTGAATTCCTGGGAGAGGTCCTTGAATTCGGCCTCACTTCTGATAAGGGCCTCCTCGACCCGCTTACGGTCTTCTATCTCCGCCTTCAGCTTATCATTTGAATTCATCAGGTCCGATGTACGCTCCCTGACACGGGCTTCGAGCTCTTCGTAGGCCTCTTCCAGCCGGACTTCGGCTTTTTTCCTGGCTGTGATGTCCTGGCTGGCCTTTTTATACAGGACCAAAACCGACAATCCTACAATCAGGCACAATGCGAAGATTATATCCCCGAAGGTGCTGAACAGCGGCATCATGAATTTATCAGAAACAGTTTTCGATTCCCAGAGGTAGACGACCTTCCATCCCGGATAATTACTGATTTTCATCTCATGAACAATATACTCGGCCCCGGTCTTGTCCGCTGCGCGGTCCGGGGCGGTCCTCTTCATTCCCGTCCAGTCCCACGGCCCGGGACCGAACTGTTTTGACTCTGATATCTCGTTGAGGACATCACTCGTCACTTCCCACAATAAATGAAATAACCATTCATCACGGTTTGACACGAAAACAACATCATGCGGTCCGGTAAGTAAAAGGGTCCCTTCGGTGACCTGCTTTATGCCTGCATCCATCGGTCCGACAGAGGCTTTTATTACAGCAACTCCAATGGCGCCGTCATGTATATCGCCATAGACCGGATAGCTGTAATAAATCCCCCTCTTTTTCGATGTGACTCCAAGGGCCATATAAATAGACGGGCCGCCCTGCACCGCCTGAATAAAATAGGGACGGAAGGCGTAGTTCACCCCGACAAAGCTGTCCGGGTCATCACGGTTTGAAGAAGCGATAGTATTACCGTTCCGGTCCATCAGGTAACAGACGTCAACCCCCAAAGTAGAATTAAAATGATCGAGGATCAGGTTTGCAGAAACAATAGAAGCCGGGGTCTTCCTTGCCGCGGCAACTCTGATCTCCTTCAAACCGGCAAGCGTCCCGACGGCCTGTTGTTGCTGTTCCAATTTTGAGGCTATGCGGGTTGCAGCTATCTTAGCAGTGACGTCCGCCCTCTTGTGGGCTTCTCTGTAGGCATAGTCCTTTGATGAAGAATAGTAGAAATAGCCGCCTGTTGCCGTAGATATCAGGGAAAGCAGGGCCAGCGTCAATATTATTATGCGAAGTTTAATTTCAGTCCCCCTGATTGCAGATTTTCATATAACACAAGAAGCCAGGCAATATCGCCCGCTCACTGCATTCTACCGATTACTTCCAGTATATCGCACTGATGTTATAAGTCAAGATGTGCACACTTTGGAATTGATGAAATAGGGTAATTAAGATAATACGATTTACTGAAGCGCTGATATGCCGTGACTACAGGATATACCTGCTCAAATCCTCATCCTTAATAATAGCGCTCAGTTTCTCTCGTACGTATTTCTCGTCGACGTTGAGGTCGTGTTCCTTCATGTCCGGGGCGTCAAAGGAGACGTCCTCAAGGACCTTTTCAAGGATCGTATGGAGCCTTCTGGCGCCGATATTTTCGGTCTTCTCATTGACCAGCACGGCGGTTGAGGCGATCTCCTCGATGGAGTCATCGGTAAATTTTATCTTCACACCTTCAGTTTCTATAAGGGCGACATACTGTTTTAACAGCGCGTTTCTCGGCTCCTGAAGTATCCTGAGGAATTCATCTTTCCCGAGCGCGTCCAGCTCGGCCCTTATTGGAAAACGCCCCTGCAGTTCGGGTATCAGGTCGGATGGTTTTGAAACATTGAAGGCCCCTGCCGCGATAAAGAGTATATGGTCTGTTTTTACTGTTCCGTATTTCGTCGTCACCGTTGAACCTTCGACAATCGGGAGCAGGTCTCTCTGAACGCCTTCTCTCGATACATCAGGGCCGTAACTTGAACCCTTTGAGGCGATCTTGTCTATCTCGTCTATGAATATGATGCCGTTTTGCTCTGCCCTTTCAACGGCCTCCCTGGTGACTTTGTCCATGTCAATCAGCTTGCCGGCCTCTTCCTGCTGAATGATCCGCATGGCCTCAGGGATCTTCACCTTTTTCCTCTTGGGCTTTTCAGGGAGGAAATTGCCGAGCATCTCCTTTAAATTCATCTCAAGATCATCCATGCCGATATTTGAGATGACGCCGAAGGGCATGACCTTCTCGCGCACTTCAAGGTCAATGTACCTGCTGTCAAGCTTGCCTTCCTTAAGCTGGGTCCTCAGTTTCTCGCGAGTGTCTTCATAACTCTGTTTATCTTCTTCAACAGGCTCTTCCGCCTCTTCAGCGGACAACTTTCTTTTCGGCCTGGGCTGGGGCAGCAGCAGGCCAAGGATTTTTTCTTCTGCAAGCGCCTGGGCCTTTTCCTGCACCTTTTCCATTTGTTCCGCTTTCACCATAGTAAGCGCAAGGCCGATGAGGTCTCTAATCATGGATTCCACGTCCCGTCCGACGTAGCCCACCTCTGTAAATTTTGATGCCTCTACTTTGACAAACGGGGCCTGGGCCAATTTTGCAAGCCTCCTGGCGATCTCGGTTTTTCCAACCCCTGTAGGCCCGATCATTAGAATGTTCTTAGGTAATATCTCTTCTTTTAATTCGTCGGACACCCGTTGTCTTCTCCAGCGGTTTCGCAATGCTATGGCTACGGCCTTCTTGGCTTTTTTTTGTCCGACAATATATTTATCAAGCTCTTCAACGATCTTTTTCGGTGTAAGGTTATTCATTTAGTTCCTCAATATTAATTACTTCATTGGTATAAATGCATATCTTTGATGTTATCTTCATGGCCTCTTCAACTATCTGCTTCGGCCCCAACTGCGTATTGTCCAGCAGTGCCTTTGCGGCAGCCTGTGCGTATGGGCCACCTGAACCGATGGCCGCTATCCCGTCTTCAGGCTCAAGAACGTCTCCATTGCCGGAAATAATAAAGGAATGCTCCTTGTCGGCAACCACCAGAAGCGCTTCAAGCCGCCTCAGTATCTTGTCCGTTCTCCATTCCTTTGCAAGCTCTACAGCCGAACGAGTGATATTGCCCCTGTACGTCTCGATTTTCTCCTCGAACTTCTCAAAGAGGGTAAAGGCGTCGGCGGTGGCCCCGGCAAAGCCCGCCAGGATATTATCGTTGTACATCTTTCTGATTTTTTTTGCGTTGTGCTTCAGCACGGTGTGCCCCAGCGTTACCTGGCCGTCTCCGCCGATGGCGACCTTGCCTTCTTTTCTCACACACAGTATCGTTGTTCCGTGAAATATCGAATCCTGCTCTATTGACATAGTCTGCTCCGTAATTAAGATTATATCCTATTTGTCCTTCCCGGCCAAAGGATGCGCTTTATCGTATACCTCGGTCAGGTGCCTTATGTCCACATGTGTATATTTCTGGGTTGTGGAAAGGGATGAATGCCCCAAGAGCTCCTGAATGGACCTCAGGTCCGCACCTTCATGCAGCAGGTGCGTAGCAAAGGTATGCCTGAGGGTGTGAGGACTGATATCCCCTTTAAGGTTGATCATCCTGCTGTAAGCTACTAATATACGTCTCACACTCCTCTGTGTCAACCGGCCTCCCCTGTTATTCAAAAAAAGCGCCGGTGATTTTTTCTTCAGCGAAATCCTCTCCGGGAGATAGTTCTGTATGGCCTCCATCGCCTTGGACCCGATGGGGACTATGCGCTCTTTTCTGCCTTTGCCTTTTACCCTGACAAGAGATTCCTTGATGTCCAGATCAACGACGTCGAGTGAAGTCAATTCAGAGACCCTCAGCCCGGAAGAATAGAGAAGCTCAAGGAACGCCTTGTCCCTCGTCGGGATAAACGTCCCTCCCTTGGGGGAATCCATAAGGTTAAAGGTTTCATCGATATCGAGAAACCTCGGCAGGGTCTTCGGTAACTTGGGGCTTGCTACGAGTTTGGCCGGGTTCTTTTTGACATGGCCTTCCCTGTGGAGGTATTTGAAGTATGATCTGATTGACGCGAGTTTCCTCGATATGGAGGATTTCTTCAGGTTCTTGTGATGCAGCGATGCAATATAACTCCTGATAGCCAGGTGATCGATGTCCTTCGGCTCTTCGTCGAGGAATGATACAAATTCATTGAGGTCTTTAGTGTATGCCCTCAGGGTATGGGGAGATACGTTCTGCTCACCTTTCAGGAAATCGATAAACTGGTCTATATATTTTTTCATAAGATAGTTCCTATTGTAATGAGAATATATAGCTCATTCAAGTCAATACCGCCCCAAAAGAAAATACTCCGCCAGTGCAACGAGCATTATTAGAATGCATACCCTGACGGTCTTATCATATATCCCCGACATCGCGGCCCCGAAATATTCCCTTGTCAGTACAAGGCAGAGGTGGACCGGCGATAAAAGCACACCGACATATCCGGAGGCAAAGGCAAAGGAGACCGCGCCGATGTGGTTTACATTTTCAAGCCCGAGGAGAATGGGGAACGTGCCGCCGACAAATCCGACAGTGAGCCCGGTAAGCAACCCGTAAATGAACGGGAGGAAAAACAGGACTGGCAGGACAGGGATATTGTTTGCCGTGAAAAAATTGCCGATATTAGCTACCGCCCCGGAACTGTTAAGAATGGCCTTAAAGGTCATAACGCCCAGAATTATTAATAATATCTCCCATGAGAGGCCCTCTTTCAAGCTCTGAAAAATATTTTTAAACGAATAACGCTGGGTAACAAACAAACCGATAATCACCGCCCCCATACTGAGTGAAAGGTTGAGATGAAATACTATGACCATGACCACGATCAGCGCCAAAGGCAGAAAACTCAAAAATCCGGACACGGACATTGTCTTAAACCCCTCCTTGTGCATCCCTATGCCCTTTAAGCCCCAGAGCATTCCGCCGATGACAAGACAAAGCGCATACGGCAGGTTCGCAAGAAATATCTCCCTCAGAGAATGCGAGGTAATTGCTGATGCAAGCACGACCCCCGGATAAAGAGGCAGCGTAAATTCCCACGGATGGCGGAACATGTAGTTGATAAAGGCTTTCTTTTCCGGGGACACTTTTATGCCTTTTGACGCTTCCTCCACCATGGGCGCTGAAAACATCGCCCCGCCCATTGACGGCAGGAGCCCGATAAGCGCTGGCATCGACGCCATTAAAATCCTCCTGTCTATGACCATCCCCCTGAGAGAGTCCATCATCGCCTGCATGAGTCCGCTCTTCCTCATGACATTTTCAAATATCCGGATGAGCGTCAATGCTACGATAAGGTTGATCGTTGTCTTGTCCGTTGCCGCCATATGACATGCATTAAGAAAATCCAGGGGTGTCAGCATATACAGCAAGGCAAGGATTACGGATGAAAGCGCCATGACAACGCCGAGGTTCCATTTCCGTTTCAGCAATAAAACAATAACAGCCAGCACGGAAATTATTTTTATAATATCAAGCATGGGGATATTATATACCAGACGTTATAACCTTACTGGTGCATTAAATTAAAAAATGTCGGCGGTGGTCCTTGACTTAAAATCTTTACCTGCGATACCTTTAGCGGGCTCGTTGTATGATGATTCAAGGCCTTAATAATTTAACGTAATTATGCCTCTTGCTAATGCAAAATTATTTCAAAATCACATCGCTTTGTAAAGGTTTTAAGTCAAGGACCACTGCCGGATTATGCAATATGAAAATAATTAGCTTTATGACTCAAATTTTGCTTGCATTAATTTCGGCGGATAATATAATATGTTCTAATGCCGGAGGTATTGGAAGAGACGATACAGTCTCAGATAGAACAACAACCCGCTGACCTGTCCCATAAGGACTCTGAAACCGTTTCCGAGTCCCTGAACGGCATTCACTTCAAACTGCCTGTATTTGAGGGCCCTCTTGACCTGCTTCTTCACCTGATTAAAGAGAGCAAGATAGACATATACGATATCCCGATAGTCGATATCACCAGGCAGTATCTTGGATACATCAAGATGCTGAAAGAGCTCAACCTCGAGATCGCCGGCGACTTCCTTGTGATGGCCGCTACCCTTATCCATATTAAATCAAAGATGCTCCTGCCTCCTGATGAGGACCAATCAGAAGACGTCATTGAAGACCCCAGGACTGAACTGGTGCAAAGGCTCCTTGAATACCAGTCATATAAAGATTCCTCCCTCCATTTAAGAAAGAGAGAGGAAATGTGGAAAAATATTTTTACAAGAAGCATTCCCGACAAAGACTCGCTTGAGTTTGATTCCGAGCCGGAGCTGTTTGATGCAAATGTATTTGACCTCATATCCGCCTTTCAGAAATAATCAGGCTCGGGCTTGCAAAGATATACCAGGAAAAGGAGTTTGGCTCGATCTGGGTATTGAATCCGCAGAATGATGCCTCAAGGACCTCAGAAGATGTTTCGCAGGCAGGAGAAGAAACAGAGACCACAGCGCTTCCGGCTTAAATACCCCCCTCTTTTATAGCAATTATCGCCTCTTCAACAGTTTCCCTGACAAGCAGGTTTTCATCGCTGAGGGCCTCCTCAAGATAAGGCAGTCCATCTTCATGTCCGATTATGCCGAGCAAATAACAGGCATCACCGCGAATTGTGGGATTTGGGTCATTAAGAAGTTGCGCAATACCGGGAATAGCCAGCAAAACATTATCGAAATCCTGCGTCATAAGTATCTCAACCAGGGCCACTGTCCCGATCCTGACCCCCATTCTTTCATCACTCAGCATATTCCCTATAAAAGGAAAGTAACTTTTATCGTACTTAAACATGTCGGCGATATTTTCGAGAAAGCCGTTCTCCATGTGGTCGGCAATCATTTTAATCATTGAATCTGTCTCTTGATGATTTTCCATTTATCTCAATAACAGGCCAATCTATTCAACGACAATTTTACCGTCGCCTTTAATAACCTCACCAATAACATAGTAAGGAATCCCGCCCCTTTTCATTGCCTGGTCGAATTTATTCAACCCGGCCGATGGAAGTGCGATAAGCAGGCCTCCTGAGGTCTGCGGGTCAGACAGCGCCAGCTTGTCCCCGTCACAAATATTTTCAGAGAATTGAGTGTTCCTGCTGCAAAATTCCAGGTTCTTTACAGCGCCTTTAGGCACCGCGCCTGCTGCGGCAAGTTCTCTCACCTTGCTCATCAAGGGGACTTTATCATTAAAAATTCTCAGATTGATTTTGGAGCCTTTGGCCATATTCAGCGCATGGCCGAGCAGACCAAAACCCGTTACATCGGTTGCGGCCCTTGCGCCTGCCGATACCGCGGCCTTTGAGGCGGTTTTATTCAGAGAGAGCATTGAATCAATTACTTCCTGTAATAACACTTTGTCCGCCTTGCCTTTTTTGACCGCAGAGGTAAGAATGCCCGTGCCGAGCGACTTGGTAAGGACCAGGACGTCTCCTGCCTTTGCGCCCCCGGCCTTTAGGAGATTTTTCTTTTCGACAACACCTGATACCGCAAAGCCGAACTTGAATTCATTATCTTCGATACTGTGCCCGCCTATTAAACAGGCCCCTGCCTCGTGGAGCTTCTCAACCGCCCCTCTAAGTAGCTGCTTTATAACATCAGGCCCGAAATCACAAGTGGCAAACCCGAGGATTGCAAGCGCTGTAAGCGGTGTACCTCCCATTGCAAAAACATCGCTTACTGAATTGGCCGCACAGATGGCCCCAAAGGTATACGGGTCGTCTACAATAGGGGTGATTATATCGACAGTTTCAACCATAAGAGTGTCTTTATAACGGAACACCCCGGCGTCATCACCGGGGCCTACGACAACTCCCCGGTTATTACACTTGTATACATCTGTAAGAATCTCTGATAGGTCCGCCGGGCCTAATTTTGCAGCTCAGCCGCCGGCCTTTACCTTCTCCGTAAGCCTGATTTCTTCCATAATGGGAATATGATACTGGAAAGATTTTGGCATGTCAAAGCATGCTCAATGATCAAGTTAAATTACAGGTAATTTTTGACATTTCATTCTTGTTTCCTGCATATTACTATGTCATGATTGACCTGCATACCCATACGCTTTTCAGTGACGGGGCGCTGCTGCCGTCAGAGCTTGTTCAGAGGGCGTATCATGCCGGGTATAAGGCGATAGCGCTGACAGACCACATGGACATGTCAAATGTTGATTTTGTTGTACCAAGGCTTGTGAAGGCAGCCAGAGAGCTTTCAGAACATTCACCCTTGTCCATAATTCCAGGGGCTGAAATCACGCATGTCCCGCCGGGGCTGATCGGCAAGCTCGTTGTTGATGCAAGGGATTTAGGAGCGAAGATCGTAGTTGTGCATGGTGAAACTATTGCAGAGCCTGTAATCCCCGGAACAAACAGGGCCGCTATTGAGGCCGGGGCGGACATCCTTTCACATCCCGGGCTTATCAGCTTTGAAGATGCGGCATTAGCTGCGGAGAAGGGCGTTGCCCTGGAGATCACATCAAGAAAAGGCCACAGTCTTTCAAACGGTCACGTAGCAAAAGTCGCTATGATGACAGGGGCAGTCATGGTGATTAATACGGATTCACACGGTCCGGAAGACCTGATCAGCCGGGCGTACGCAACTGTTGTTTTGAGGGCTGCAGGTATCCCTGAAGAAAATATTGAAACTATTTTTGCAAATTCACGAAAGCTCGTAGAGAGAGTCGGGAGGAGTTAAATGCCTAAGGTAATAAAGAAAAGACCTGCCAAGAAGAAACCAGTCCAGGAGAACGAGGTAAAAAGCGCTGCACTGGAGGCGCTGGATAAAATAAAAGAGAGACGGAAGCAGGTAATCATGTGGGTATCCATAGTGCTTGGTGTCGTGGTTTTATACGCGGCATTTGCGATGTATTCATCTTCCATGAGTGATAAGGCATATTCGCTTGAAAGGGAGGCATATAAATATTACTACGGGGAAATATCTGATAAGTCCATGCCCGAAGTGGAGAGATGGAAAAAGGCCCTTGAGCTTTATAAGAAGTCCGTTGACGCGAAGGTGACCCCCACGGCGCTATTTTATGCAGGCAATTCTTATTACAATCTCAAAGACTATGATAATGCCCTGAAACAATACGTCAGGTTTACTGAAAAATTCAGCGGCGACAAAAAAATACTCCCGCTTGTTTATCAAAAAATGTCATCCGCCTACCTCAGGACAAATCAGAAAGACAAGGCGATCAATATTCTCGGCAAACTTGCAGGAATTGACAATGGTATTTTTAAAGATACCGCCCTGGTCCTCGAAGCCAGGTTATATGAAGAGACCGGAGACAAAGTTAAGGCCTTAGAGAAATACAAAGAGATAATGACCAAACACCCGGCTTCTCCATGGAGCAATGAAGCCGGCGCACGGGTCTCGGCTGAAGAAGCTAAAAATAAAACCGGAGCTGCTGAGAGCACAACTGCTGCACCTGGCGCGGCACAGCCGGAACCGGCCGCTCCAAAATAGTTTCTGATTCTATAAGACTGAATTATGTTGTTTGACGCTGAGTTTTAATTGCTCAAGCCCGGCAAGGTCATAGCCGGAAAAAAGCAGGGTAAACACGGAATTGTTTGTCAGCAGAGGATCTATATCATCAGACATGGTCCCTCTTTCCGTAAGTTCTTCCCAGCATGAAGTGCCTGGCAGAGGCGAGAATTCCGTCAGATTGATTCTTAAGCCAAGGCTTTTTATAAACTCTACCCCTTCTCTCACTTCCCCAAGCCCCTGTCCGGGAAGACCGTACATGAGATAGACCCCGACTTGTTCTTTTGTGAAGCCGTGTTTCTTTAAATTCTGCGCCGCCCATTTAAAAATATCTGTAGAAACCTTCCCCCCTGTCCGGGCCTGCCTCTCACTATTTATGGTCTCAAGGCTCAGCCTCAGCGTTGTAACTCCCGCCTGCTTCATCAAATACGCAAGCCCATCATCAATAAACCTGGCATGGACCCCGTTTGGACAATGGAACTTTGCCTTGAGGCCGGACCTGATAATTTCCTCCAGGACTATCTTAAGGTGGTCATCGGCATTGACGAGAAGGGCGTCATCATAAAAGGCAAAGTCCCTGACCCCCATTTCATATAGCTCTTTTATTTCATGGATTATGTCAGCCGGGTCGCGTTGAATAAATCCGTCGTACAGTGAAAACGACGCGCAATAAGTACATTTATAAGGACAGCCGGAGCTGGTCATAAGAGGGGCAAACGGATAATCTTCATATAGACCCAGACTGTAATACGACGGGACGTTTCGTATTTTATTTAACCTGAGGCCGAGCCCCTCTATCACCTTTGCAATATTCGGGATGGCATTTCCTTCAGCCGGGGGACAATGAGGTTTATCAATATGCCCGCTGTAAACAAAATCCGCCCCACTATGTTTTGACGCATGTGTGTGATAAAGGGTCGCATATATTCCACCCAGAATCACAGGAATATGCGGGGACATCTTCTTGACAAGCTCTATTACTTTCTGTACCCCCGGATACCAGTATGTCATTATGGATGTCACAAATACGGCGTTACAGGGGAGAAAGCTTTTAAGTTTCTCTTCAAATAGTTCAAAGGATATGCCGTACCGCGCATAGCTCCTGGGAACTGACTTCAGTATCTCAGGCTTCTCAATAATCTGACGCGGATATTTCCCTGTTCCATATTTCCGTTTTGTTTCTATAAGGTCTGCGCAATCAATAAAGCTCAGGTCAGCATCAAACTGGCCCAGGTACTCTGCGACTCTGAGAAGCCCCAGCGGCCTCGACCACAAGTTCACAGCGGAAAAATCATAAATCCATGGATTGATAAGAAGGAATTTCGGTTTCATTGTTTTTCGAATATTATTTTGCATTACATTATAGATGCCTGGAAAGCGGTCCTGCCCCAAGACCGCTTGCCTTATTTTGTGTAGCGTGAGAAGGAGAATAGCGTGGGAGCATTTTAGAGTCAAAAGAGTATAAAATATATCCCATGAAAACCGGGATTAATAAAACCGCCTCCCCCCGTATAACCAGAAAAGAAGGCCTTGATCTTCTGAAGACAGCCGACCTTCTCGGCCTCGGAATGCTGGCGGACAACATGCGCAAGGCGCTCCACCCGGAGGGCGTGGTCAGCTTTATCATTGACCGGAATATCAACTACACGAATGTATGTATAAATAAGTGCAAGTTTTGCGCCTTTTACAGAAATGAGGAAGACCCTGAGGCTTATATCTTGAGCAAGAGGAAGCTGTTCAATAAGATAAAAGAAACCATTGCAGTCGGCGGTACGCAGATACTCATTCAGGGCGGCCTTCATCCCAGGCTTGATCTTTCATATTATGTTGACCTGCTGAAATCGATTAAAAAGAAATTCGATATCCACATCCACGGTTTTTCGCCCCCGGAAATCATGTATATTGCCGATAAGGCCGGATTGCCGATAAACAAGACGCTGGGAATTTTAAAAGACGCGGGACTCGACTCTGTCCCCGGCGGCGGAGCGGAGATTCTCTCTGACAGAGTGCGTGAAAAAGTGAGCCCGAAAAAAATCCGCTCCAGGCAATGGCTGAAGGTCATGGAGGAAGCCCACAAGATCGGCATGAAGACAACCGCAACCATGATGTTCGGCAGTGTGGAAGGTCCTGAAGATATCATCGAACACCTTGACGCTATCCGTAAACTGCAGGACAAGACCGGCGGCTTTACGGCATTTATTCCGTGGAGCTTTCAGCCGGGGAATACGGAATTGGGTAGGGGCACGGCGCGCCGTGCCCCTACGACCGCTGTTGAATATCTACGTGTAGTCGCGCTTTCCAGGATTTATCTCGACAATGTCCCCAACGTACAGGCATCCTGGGTCACGCAGGGGCTTAAGATGGCGCAGGTTGCCCTCAGGTTCGGCGCCAATGATTTCGGCTCTACCATGCTTGAGGAGAATGTAGTCGCAGCTGCAGGGGTCAAGTTCAGGACCACTGTAGACGGTATTGTTGAGGCAATAAAAGGTGCGGGCTTCAGGCCTGTCCAAAGGGACATGTACTACAATATTATTAAATTCAGGGAAGTAGGGGCACGGCGCGCCGTGCCCCTACTTCCCTAACACAGTCATATGGAGGACCAAGTGCTTGAGAAAATAAATCCGCTCACAACAGCCGCCTGGAAAAAGCTTCAAGTCCATTCCGATGCCATGAAAGGCAGGCATATGCGGGACATGTTCAGGGAAGACCCGGACAGGTTCAGCAAATTCACGCTCAGTTTCGAGGACATCCTGGTTGATTATTCAAAAAACATCATCAATGATGAGACCCTTGGAATGCTTCTGGATCTCGCCCATGAGGTAAAAGTCAGCGATGCGATTCAAAAGATGTTCTCCGGAGACATAATCAATGAGACCGAGCACAGGGCTGTGCTTCACACCGCGTTACGGAACCGCTCCAACAGGCCTGTGTATGTTGACGGCAAAGATGTGATGCCGGGAGTAAATGCTGTGCTGGACCAGATGAAGGCTTTTTCAAATAAGCTTATATCCGGAGAATGGAAAGGGTATTCCGGCAAGACAATAACCGACATCGTCAACATCGGCATCGGTGGCTCTGATCTGGGGCCCGTAATGGTGACAGAGGCATTGAAGCCGTATGCGAGGCCGGACCTAAGCGTCCATTTTGTCTCAAATATTGACGGCACGCACATTGCTGAAACACTTAAGAAGGTATCTCCGGAAACAACCCTGTTTATGATCGCGTCAAAGACCTTTACCACACAGGAGACAATGACCAATGCCCATACAGCCAGGAAGTGGTTTCTGGACTCAGCAAGGGACAACACCTTTATCAAGAAACATTTTATCGCGCTGTCGACTAACAGGGATGAAGTTGTGAAATTCGGCATTGACCCTGCGAATATGTTTGTGTTCTGGGATTGGGTCGGCGGGAGGTATTCGCTCTGGTCCGCGATTGGCCTGTCTATAGCATGTTACATTGGTTACGATAATTTTATCGCTCTCCTTGAAGGCGCGCACGTAATGGACAGGCATTTCATGGATACCCCATTTGATAAAAACATTCCCGTCATCCTCGCATTAATCAGCATCTGGTACAGCAATTTCTTCGGGGCCCAGACAGAAGCGATCTTACCATATGACCAGTACATGCACCGGTTTCCTGCTTATTTTCAGCAAGGTTATATGGAAAGTAACGGGAAAAATGTCGACCGGATGGGCAATGAAGTTCGATACCAGACCGGCCAGATCATCTGGGGGGAACCTGGGACAAACGGCCAGCATTCATTCTATCAGCTTATTCATCAGGGGACGAAACTTGTCCCTTGCGACTTCATAGCCCCGGCACTCAGCCATAATCCTTGGGGAGATCATCATAAGATTCTGCTCTCCAACTTCTTTGCCCAGACAGAGGCATTGATGATGGGCAAGACTGAAGGAGAGGTCATAAAGGAGTTGAAAGCCTCCGGTAAAAGCGATGAAGAAATAAAAATGCTTGCGCCTTTCAAGGTCTTTAAGGGCAACAATCCGACCAACTCCATTTTAATAAAGAAACTCACCCCGCGTACCCTCGGCAGTCTTATAGCCATGTATGAGCATAAGATATTTGTACAAGGTATCATCTTGAATATATTCAGCTTTGACCAGTGGGGAGTAGAGCTTGGAAAGCAGCTGGCCCAGAAAATACTGCCTGAATTAGGCGATGACACCCCTGTAACCTCCCATGATTCTTCCACAAACGGGCTGATGAATACTTATAAAGATAAGAGGAAATGAGAATAATAACTTCCCGGAAGACTACACTTGCAGGCGTACGGTGCCGCGTCCCTATAGGGTGATTCAGGTCACGACTCTTTCATTTTTTTTCATTTTTTGGTTGAAATTTCCTGTCTGGTTTGTATATATTACAAAGCATATGTTTAACCTATTGAATAAAATGAGATTATCTTTTCTGACGACGGCTGTAATTTCTATTGCACTGGCAGGCGCCCAGGCCTGGGGTGATGTATCTTATACCATTAAAAAAGGGGACAGCCTCTATAAGATATCCAGGAAATTTCAGATCGGGATTAATGAAATCAAGAAAGCAAACTATCTTAAGACTAAAAAATTGACTCCCGGCAAAGAGCTGACCATCCCGATAGCGGAAAATCTGAACACGGAATCTCCCGAAGTAGTTATAGATAATCCTCCTGTAGAAAATGCGTCTGTTACAGCGTCAGAAGTTTATACCGTTCAGGCCCCTATTAAGGCAGAACCCAGGACATATAAAGTAAAAAAGGGTGACTCACTCTGGAGCATAGCAAGAAAAAATTCCATTCATGTTGCTGAATTGAAAAAACTCAACAATCTCAAGTCCCGCAAGTTAAAGCTTGGACAGGTGCTTGTCCTTGAAAAAGAGCCTGTTGATATAATAAAAGCGGAAACCGATATTCCACTGGTAATCCGGACTGGACCGGATGCAAAGTATGTGGAAGAACTCAAGGAGATATCTTCATCTGCTGAGTCGGAATATTCTAAGACAAAGGAATTCCTTATCTCCGTTGCCCAAGATACGCTTGGGATTCCGTACAAGTTCGGCGCCAGTTCATTTAAAGCAACGGATTGTTCAGGTTATGTAAAGATGGTCTTCAACCTGATAGGCATGGACCTTCCCAGAAGCGCGCGGGAGCAGTTCAAAGTCGGTCAGTCCGTGGACAGGGAGGACCTTTCAATCGGTGACCTTGTCTTTTTTAAGACATATGCCCCTTTTCCCTCCCATGTGGGCATTTATTTAGGGAACAATCTTTTCGTCCATGCTTCATCATATGCCAAGAAAGTGACTATCGACAGCCTTAATCTCCCGTACTATTTCAAGAGATTCATCGGCGCCAAAAGGCTGGAAGGCCTGAAGGACCAGGAGTCACTTATTCCCCTCGATAATAATTAATACATGATTTATATCTGCAGTTATTAATCTTGCCCGTCCAATCCCGGCATCATTCGGGATTTAATTGTTATCATTGTTAATCATGCACAAAGTTATAATCAGAAAATCAGACTATAAATACCCATCTCTCACACAGTCGATCTTTGAAATGATGGACTCCCTTGCCGGTGATAAGATTCAGAGGGGCAGCCGGGTCGTAATTAAACCTAACCTCCTTGCCCCGGCATCACCGGACAAAGCCATTGTCACGCATCCCCTGATTGTCAAAGCCGTTGCCGAGTACGTCCTTGACAGGGGGGCAATCCCGCAGATATCAGACAGTTCGGCAGTGGGTTCTTTTGAAAGGGTGCTCAAAGACAGCGGAATAAAAGAGGCTCTGTCAGGGCTCGCGGTTGAATATAAGGAATTTAAGGAATCTTCTATCGTTGATGTCGGCGAACCGTTCAAGAAGATTGAGATTGCCGCCGATGCCCTGAATGCAGATGTCCTCATAAACCTGCCGAAACTGAAAACACACATGCAAATGGTTTTGACCCTGGGAGTCAAAAACCTTTTCGGATGTATAGTCGGGATGAAAAAGCCCGAATGGCATTTCAGGACCGGCGTAAACAGGGAGATGTTCGCGCAACTCCTGGTGAAAATATACCAGGCGGTCAATCCGGCCATCAACATTATGGACGGCATCCTGGCAATGGAAGGGCAGGGGCCGGGCAAACGCGGTGAGCCAAGGCATCTTGGTGTTCTTCTGGGAAGCAGCAACGCAGCAGCGCTGGACATTACGGTGTGCAGGATGCTCGGCATCGTTCCTGAGACTGTCCTGACAAATAAATTTGCCGTGGAACAGGGCATTGTTACGGATGATATTAGTGTAGATGGTGAACTGCCCCGAATAACGGATTTTAAACTGCCTGAAATTACACCGCTTCTCTTCGGACCTCAGAAATTTCATGGTCTTTTGCGCCGTCATCTTGTGCAGAGACCGGAATGTGATGATTCCCTGTGCAAACTCTGCGGTGAATGCTGGAAATATTGCCCGGCTGAAGCAATAACACATTCAGGGAAGAAAGTCCGATTTGATTATGACAAATGCATCAGGTGCTACTGCTGTATCGAGGTCTGTCCGCACGGCGTCTTAAGCGCCAGGGAAACGCTGGCAGGAAAAGTGACTAGAAAAATGCTGAAGCTTTGAAGTGATATATTTCCTGGAGTCATAACACCGGTATTCCTGAGATGTCCACTATAAGCCATTCCTCGCCTTTGCCGGTGCCTTTTTTAATTCTGACGGTACCATCGTTAAAGGTCATATAATGCCCTTTCTTATAATTCCACGGTTCTCCGATATCTCTCTGGAATTCAAGGGTAATTGACGATATATTGACGATATAGCCCTCGGTCCCCATATACTGCTTTTCCTGGTCCGGGATAGGACTTATGTCTCCGATTGCTATTTCCAGGACCTTATAAGGTCCTGATTCAAAGTGGCTGATTATTACCCTTTCTATAGTGCTCGTTGGAGGAGAAATTGAACATCCACCCACAGACAACATGGCCATTATAAGAATGTGTGAAAAAGTGGTCTTATATTTCTTCAAGATTCTCCTCGCCCTGGTGCATATCAATCTTCTATCATAGATTTTGCATTTTGGCAATGACCGTTCTTTCCCTTTAAAATAAAGAGGCCTGGAAACAGGTGATAATAAATGGTGGCGGTGGCTGGACTCGAACCAGCGACTCTACGGATATGAGCCGTATGCTCTGACCGACTGAGCTACACCGCCGTGGATAGGATGTAATTGTGAAGCTTCAAAATTAACAGAATACGGCTTTTAAAGTCAACTTATGTGTAGGGGCATGGCGCGCGCCATGCCCCTACTTTTCTCTGACAGAGACTAAATTTGCATATAACATTTTAAATTACAATCTTGTTAAAATATATCCCTATGTCCCGTTCCAAGGTCCTCTATCAATGCCAAAGCTGCGGCTATGCAAGTCCGAAATGGCTCGGGAAGTGTCCGGACTGCAGCGCATGGAACAGCTTTTCCGAGGAACAGAGAGT
>JACRQA010000150.1 GCA_016222915.1 Nitrospirota bacterium
ATAACCGGAGCGGCACAGATGGACGGAGCGGTGGTGGTAGTGTCGGCAGCGGACGGGCCGATGCCGCAGACAAGAGAGCACATACTGCTTGCAAGGCAGGTAGGGGTTCCATATATAGTAGTGTTCATGAATAAAGTAGATATGGTAGATGATCCGGAGTTATTGGATCTGGTGGAGATGGAAGTAAGGGAGCTGCTGTCCAAGTATGATTTCCCCGGAGATGATATCCCGATAGTAAGGGGTTCGGCGTTAAAGGCCCTGGAAAGCACGAGCAAGGACCCGGGAGCGCCGGAGTACAAGTGCATAGACGAGTTGATGGCAGCGATAGACAGCTATGTGCCGACGCCTGAGAGGGCCACGGATAGGCCGTTTTTGATGCCGATAGAGGACGTATTCAGCATACCCGGAAGGGGAACGGTAGTAACGGGAAGAGTGGAGAGGGGAATAGTAAAGGTAGGGGAAGAAGTAGAGATAGTGGGATTGGGAGAGACGAGAAAGACGGTGGCGACCGGAGTAGAGATGTTTCGGAAGCTGCTGGATGAAGGAAGGGCTGGAGATAATATAGGGGTGCTGCTGAGAGGGACAGCCAAGGATGAAGTAGAGAGGGGAATGGTTTTGGCAAAGCCTGCGAGCATAACACCGCACAAGAAGTTTAAGGCAGAGGTATATATATTGACGAAGGAAGAAGGCGGGAGGCACACACCGTTTTTCAATGGATACAGGCCGCAGTTTTATTTCAGGACAACGGACGTGACGGGAGTGGCGCATCTTCCGGAGGGAGTGGAGATGGTGATGCCCGGAGATAATATAACGATGGAGATAGAGCTGATAACGACGATAGCGATGGAGAAGGAGCTGAGGTTTGCAGTAAGAGAGGGCGGAAGGACGGTAGGAGCAGGGGTCGTTACAGAGGTTGTTGAATAAGGAAACGTGAAGCGTGTCCGTTTAACGTGACCGTGAAGAAACGAGAGAAATAAAAACAGGACACGAAAAACGAAAGAAAGAATATGAACGAAAAAATAAGAATTAATTTAAGGGCATACGATCACAGGCTGCTTGACCAGTCGGTGAAGGAGATTGTTGAGACGGCAAAAAGAACGGGAGCGAAAATTTCCGGACCCGTGCCGCTGCCGACCAGGATCCACAAGATCACCGTTCTCAGGTCTCCGCATATAGATAAGAAGTCGAGAGAGCAGTTTGAAATAAGGACGCATAAAAGACTTGTGGATATACTCGATCCGACACCTCAGACTGTTGATGCCCTTATGAAATTAGATCTCGCGGCAGGAGTGGATGTAGAGATAAAACTATGAAAGGTATACTCGGAAAGAAATTAGGAACAACGCAGGTGTTTACGGAGGAAGGCCATCTCGTGCCGGTCACCGTCATAGAGGCAGGCCCGGTAAGGGTTGTGCAGAAGAAGGACAAGGACACGGACGGTTACGAGGCTTTGCAAATGGGTTTTGATGTCATAAGAAAAGAAAAGAACGTCACGAAACCGATGAAAGGACACTTTAAGAAAACGTCATCGTCATATTTCCGTTTCATAAGAGAAATGGGAATGGAGGGTTTTAATGCCGGCGACGATATCACTGTAGACATATTCTCCAAAGGGGAAAAGGTATCCGTAACAGGCACATCAAAAGGAAAAGGTTTTCAAGGTGTCATGAAGCGGCATAATTATAAAGGCGGTCCGGGTTCTCACGGCTCCATGTTTAACAGGGCGCCTGGTTCTATAGGATCAAGCTCATACCCATCGAGGGTTTGGAAAAATAAGGCGTTACCCGGTCATATGGGGGACGAAAGAGTGACTGTAAAGAACATCGAAATTATAGATGTAAGAAAAGAACAGAATATAATGCTTGTGAAAGGCGCGGTGCCGGGAGCAACCGGCGGTTATTTAATAATTAAATCAGAATCGCCTGTTGCCGCAAAGGAAAGCTAATGGCCGAGATAGAAATATTAGATCAAAACAATAAATCCGTAGGAAAGACCGACTTGCCTGATGACATATTCGGTGTAGATGTCAAAAAGGGGCTGCTTTACGAGGTAGTGCATAACCATCTTGCAAACAAGAGGCAGGGTACGGCATCCACCAGAACAAGGGGGATGGTCAGCGGAGGCGGCAAGAAACCATATAAACAGAAGGGCACGGGCAGGGCCAGAGCAGGAAGCAACAGGTCGCCATTATGGAAAGGGGGCGGGACGGTATTTGGTCCGCATCCCAGAGACTACTCATATAAGCTTCCCAAAAAAGTGAAGTGGTCGGCACTCAGTTCGGCTCTGTCAGTCAAGGTTGCAGACGGAGAAGTAATTGTAATAGATAATATTTCGGTCACGGAACCAAAGACAAAAGCAGTAGTAGGTTTGCTTGACAAGCTTGGACTGAAGAATAATGTATTGATAATTATACCTGAGAAAAATAATGCCCTTGAACTCGCTTCACGTAATATACCGAAGGTCAACGTAGCGAGGGTAAGCGAGCTAAATGTGTACTCCATTCTTTCACATGAAAAACTGCTTATCTCCAAGGATGCAATTGAAAAGATGAAAGAGGCTTATTCAGGATGAAAAATTCATATGATGTCCTACATGGACCGATGTTGACGGAAAAGGGAACTTTATTGAAAGAGACTGACAACAAGGTTTTATTTAAAGTGGCCAAGAGCGCCAACAAGATTGAAATAAAAAAAGCTGTTGAAGAAATATTTAAAGTAAAGGTCGATCGTGTTGCCACCATAAATTATATGGGTAAGACAAAGCGTATGGGCAAATATGAAGGAAAAAGGCCGGACTGGAAAAAGGCCATCATTACCCTGAAAAAGGGAGAAAAACTTGATTTTGTTGAAGGTGTATAAATGGGTCTGAAAAAATTTAAACCAACATCCGCGGGCACTCGTTTCAGGACCGGCTCGGATTTTGCCGAGATCACAACTGCAACGCCGTACAAGCCGCTAATGAAGCCGAGGAAGAAGACCGGCGGGAGAAACAATGCAGGCCGCGTGACCATGTGGCAAAAAGGCGGCGGGCATAAGCGCGCCTACAGGGTAATAGATTTCAAGCGTGATAAGCTCAATATCCCGTGCACCGTCGAAACGATTGAATATGATCCTAACAGGACTTCACGAATAGCCTTATTGAAATACGCAGACGGCGAGAGAAGGTATATACTGGCGCCTGTTGGCGTGCAGGTAGGCGACTCGCTTCTGTCAGGACCCGGCTCTGAAATTAAGACAGGGAATGCGCTTCCGGTCAGGAACATTCCACTCGGGACGATTATTCATAATATCGAGCTCCGGCCGGGCCAGGGCGGGAAGATAGCAAGAAGCGCAGGGGCTTATGCCCAACTGGTGGCCAAGGATGAAAGGATGTGCCAGTTAAAACTTGCATCAACTGAGGTCAGGTTCGTACCTTCAGACAGCATGGCCACGATCGGTCAGATAGGGAATGTCGAACACGAAAACATATCTATCGGCAAGGCCGGCAGAAATCGCTGGCTTGGTAAAAGACCGATTGTCAGGGGCGTCGTGATGAACCCGCATGACCATCCGCTCGGAGGTGGTGAAGGCAAGACATCGGGCGGGAGACCTCCGGTTTCTCCATGGGGAAAACCGGAAGGAAAGAAGACGAGGAACAATCAGAGGACCGACGGTTTTATAGTGAGAAGAAGGAAATCGAAATAGATAGAGGAATCAGGATTTTTTAGGGAGGAAACGTTTTGTCCAGATCATTAAAAAAGGGACCATTTGTGGATGCAAAGCTCATGAAGAAAATTTTCTCGATGAATGAGAAAAATGAGAGGAACGTTATCAAGACGTGGTCACGCAGATCCACGGTCACTCCTGAATTTATCG
>JACRQA010000142.1 GCA_016222915.1 Nitrospirota bacterium
CGATGTTTTTCCTTCCGCGGAACATCCACAAACGATCATAAACAGGCTCAATGATGAATGTGACATCCTGGTCTGTATATTTTATACAAGATTTTACACCCACTCAGGCAGAATTGAATCTGAAAATCTGAATAAATTTCTCCTGTCATATGATTCCTGGAAAGCTTTGAAAAAACCACACGTGATGTTCTATTTCAAAGAAATCAAGGCCTCCGCCGAAGGTCTCCCTGCCTCTGGAGTTAATGAGGTCAATGAGTTAAAAGAAAAAATAACAAAGGAAGATATTTTATATACCGATGAATTTTCAGCGCCGTATGAATTTTGTGAGAAGATCTATGACCATATAGATAAGTGGGTCAGAGACAATACTAATAAGCATTGATTATATACTCGTTATTTTCTTCAGTGTCATGCGCGGAAAGCAACAGGTAGTCCTTTCTCCTCTCAATTCTTCACGCCTGTCGGATAAACGTATTAATAATGGTATAATTATGAACAATAGCATATGGTCAGCCGGATGCTATTGCTCATATCTACTCCTTGACAATTATGGACCAGATCGATAAACAGGTTTTAGAAGTCATTCATAATTTAAACTGGCTGCTGGAGGCACATGACAGCCATGTGGAATTAATCAAAATTAAGGGCAAACAGGTGCTCATCCGCAGTGTCGGACATTGCACGGAATGTGAAACGGATTGCATTGGAGTGGCTTTTAAGGAAAGGATGCCGGATATAATACTTGTTCGTAAAAAATGAATAATGAGATGCCGAAAGTATTGTTTGCGGGTGGAAGCGAGATCAGGCCTCCCCGGACCGGTCCGTGATTATTTTACTTTCAGCGCCGGTTCAAGCGCCTCGAGTCTTTTCCTGGCGTGCCGGCCAAGTTCGGTATCGGGCGCTACCTGCAATTGATTTTTATATTCTATTACCGCTGATTTCTGATCGTTTGTCTTATCCAGGCAGATTCCCAGCAGGCCGTGAATTTCGGGATGTTCCGGCATGGCCTGCGCGAAATTTGCAAGGTAGGGAATGGCCTCTGAATACTTATTGATATGGTAATAACTTTTCCCTAATCCATAATGACTCTGTGCGTGTCCCGGAAATTCATCAAGGCTCTTTTTGAACTCCAGTATTGCATTTTCATAACTCCCCTTATAGAGATAAGATAGTCCTCTTCCATAAATCGAAGGCTGGAAGCCAGGGCTTACGGCCAGCGCCCTTCCGAATGCCTTGTCCGCTTCTTCGTAATTTTTCTGCTGGAGCTTTATAAAGCCCAAAAGATTGTAAAAGGGGGCTTGTGAGCCGTTAAGTTTAATGGCTTCCTGCAGGCCCTTTTCAGCCTCGCCATATTTCTTGTCCCTGTAATCCTGCTCGGCTTTGTCATACACATGATAGATTTTATTTATTTCATTGATTTTCTTCGTTTCGGTCTGAAACCTGTTTCCGAATTTGCCATCTCCTTTTATTGTATAGGGGGGGAGCTGATTTATCATGTCCTGGATTTCACTAAGTCTGACTTCAGCCCTGGGATGAGTCGACAGAAGGTTTGATACGAAGCTGTCTTCTTCCCTTGACTTCCCGAGTTTCTTTATATAATTGTCCACGGACTTTTCAAGCACTTTGTGGGCGGACAGCGCTTCATGAGGATCGTACCCCAATGCCGACATGTATTTGACTCCAAGCCTGTCCGACTGGATCTCCTGGTCCCTGTCATATTTAAGGAGCAGAAGACTGCTGCCGGCTGCGCCGACGGCGAGCAAGGCGTCACCGCCTTTTGAGCCTTGAAGCGCGGCAGCGCCGATTGCTATTCCTACCTGCTGCAACTGCATCCTGGATATCCTTTTGGCTGTGTGACGGGCCATTACGTGACCGATCTCATGTCCCATGACTGCGGCGAACTGGGCCTCGTTTTCCATTTCACTGAGAAGTCCTCTTGTAATGGCAACATAGCCTGGAAGGGCGAAGGCATTCGGCAACGAGGTGTTCTGTATATGAAATTCTACTGGGAGGTTCGGTCTTTCGGAATTCTTCCACAGGTCCTTAACAATCGTGCCAAGGTAAGTTTCAAGCGCCCTGTCTTCATAAGACCCGCCGAATTCCCATTTCAGTGATGGGGAGGCATTCTTGCCGATGCTTACCTCCTGTTCCTCACTGACGAGCATTAATTCCCTCTCTCCTGAAACCGGATTAACGGCACATGAGAAAAGGAAAGTGAAAATGATCAGGTATTGCCATTTCATCAATGCATGGAGAATATGTCTCATACGCAGTATTTTATAATATTAAATTTCCATCTGCAATTCAGGTATCCGGTTAGTTAAGAAGGAATCCGACAGGGCACGGTTTTTCCTGGACGCTTGGCTTAGTATCTGACTGAGAGCAAAAGGATTTTACAGATTTTTAAATTCTGCTTATCGCCTTGCTGAATAAGCCTTCCAGCTTCTTACTCTCCTCGGCAATCTTGCCGAGTATCTCGGCCAATTCCTTTTCTCCCAGCGCCCCGGCCTTTTCAGCCCATTCAGTGTAGGTTTTTACGTGGGCGTCATTATGTTCTATCCAGTGTTCGAGCAGATGTTTTAATTTTTCGAGTTCAGTCATTTAGTGAAACCTCAAGTCTTATAATCCGAATAGCAGAATGGAAATCCCGCTCAAAGATATTATAGCGCCGGCAATGGCATGAGTATATCTTTCCAGCTTTGCCGTCGGAATGATGTTGATCCCAAAATACGAAATCAGGACGATCCCCAGCATTGTCATAATTGTTATCACTGCAAAAATGCCGGTAACCAGCCATAAATCAAGGAAACTGCTTTTTGCCGCCGGATACATCAGTATCGGGATAAGCGGTTCGCATGGGCCTAGAATGAATATTATAAATAATACCCACGGGGTCATTTTTTTCCCTGCCGAGTTATGGACATGTATATGCTCTTTGTTGTGGTCATGAGAATGTCCATGGCTTGCCCCGTGCCCATGAGCATGAGTGTGAATATGCGGCTTGCTCCTTAAGGCCCGCTTCATCCCCCATATAAAATAAACCAAACCGAATGCTATCAGCGCCCACGTTGCCAGAGAGCCACGGAACGATTCTACAACTTCCAGGCCGGATACGGCGAAACCGAACGAAATGCCGATGAAACCAAGGACCACTGAACTTAATACATGTCCGGCGCCGCACAGGACCGTAACGAAAGCCGTCTTGCGCAAAGACCATTCCCCTGACCGGGACATGGCGATGAAAGGCAGATAATGGTCAGGTCCGAGCAGTGTGTGAAAAAAAGCGATTGAAGCGGCCGCCGTAACCAGCACAACCAATTCGTCAGACATTCTCTCCCCTTCCGTTTGGAAAATAAAAAAACCACGAAAGCTGTCCGGCCTCCTGACCGTTTAAGCCTTCGTGGCTTGTAGAGTATTAATAGCATACCGCTGAGGAAGGTGTCAAGGGAAGTGAATGATATGATGAGCCGGTTAAACAGTTGCGAACCGTCGTAACTTGGATTATACTTCCGGTATAAGGACCGAATAATGAATATGGGTAAATACGGATCAGTGCTTGTCGTCGATGATGAACCGACTGTTCTCGAAGCATCTTCTCTGCTCTTGAAAGAATATGGATATAATGTAACTTCTTCTCCGGGCGCTGAGGATGCGGTCAGGAGGTTTCAGGAGAACAGCGTTGATGTTGTAGTGACGGACATCGTAATGCCGTCCGTATCGGGGATTGATCTTCTCAGGCAGATTCATGATATCAACCCCACGACACCGGTGATCCTTATGACGGCATATGCGGACATGGAAAAAGTCCTGGGCGCAATAAAAATCGGGGCATTTGATTTCATCATCAAACCATTCACCGCGGAACTGTTCGTTCATTCGGTCGAAAAGGCGGTGCATTACAATAAATTGATGCTGATGGAAAAGGACTATAAGCATTTACTTGAGGAATATAACCAGGAGATAGAGACCCTTGTGGCGGAAAGGACCATGGGTCTGATGTCATTGACCCTTGCGGACAAGATCAGAAACCCTGCGGCCGTCATAGGGTTGACCTGCAGAAGGATGCTTGAAAAAAATGAAGTGCCCGAATTGCTGATTCCTAAAATCAATGGGATCGTCAAAGAAGCCGAGAAACTGGACGACATCGTCAAGGAATTCCAGTCTTTGCTCAAGAACAAGAAATCAATGTTCAGGTATGAGGATGTAAATGAGGTGGTGGACAGTATCATGCCTATTATTGAAAACATGGTCACGAGCAAGAAGGTCGAAGTCTCATATAAACGCTCGGACAGTCCTCTGAAAGTCAATATCCAGAAAAACCTGTTTCAGATCGCGCTTTCCCATCTGGTCAAAAACTCTGTGGACGCAATAAATGAGGGAGGGAAAATAAGCATTTCAACGCGTGAGAGCGATAACATCTGTATCATTGAAGTCTCGGATACAGGCCGAGGCATCAGCCCGGAAGATATCGACAAAATATTCAATCCCCTGTTCAGCTCGAAAGATAAACGGTTCGGCATGGGACTTCCCCTGGTAAAGCGGATAGTAACGGAACATATGGGTGAAATTGATGTGGAAAGCAGGCCGGGGGAGGGCGCAACTTTCAGGATAAAACTCCCATTGAGATGGTCTCAGAATATATAAATTGCCTTCATGCCATGTCGATTGAAATTAGGATGTAATCTTTTTTCTCCTTGAAATAAATGACGGCCCTTCCATCCTCATTTTCGTAGATGGTAATGTTATCGCTAAACTCTTTTATGAGCTTCAATTTCATCTTTTCCGTCCGGATCAACTGACCGCCCTCAATGACTTGTACATCGGCGAACATAGGCCCTCCTTATTTATTGTCCGCTACCTGGACAATATTTCTCTTATTTTGGTCCCTATTTTTTTGCCCATAGCCTCAGGCGAGGCATCGGAGGACAAAGCGGCTTCTGCCCGCGTCAGAGTTACGGCCCCCATTATTTTCCCGCCTCTTAATACAGTCGCCTTTATTTCTGATATATTGCTGTCAGATGAAGTATCGCCTGCAAGGATTATCGCGCCTTTGATTACAACTCCGGCCCCTTCGCCTGTTGTGACTGAATAGGCGTCAAGCAAAGATCCGATAATGGCGTTTCGCACGTCCTGGGCTATCAGCGGATTTGCACAGGTAAATGATGATACGGACACGGTCTGTAATTCCCGGGATCCTCCCTGGTCACGTGCTGTTGCTGCACACCCGATAAAAAGCATGGTAAATAATATTGCTGCCGCTGTCCGGTTTATTTTCATTCCTGATCTCCTTTCCGCTAATATTAAATTTGAATTAACTGGTCAAGAAACGTTATTAACATGAGTATTTGAAATTATACACATAACAGATTCATTATGTGGCAAATCATAAGTTCAGATAAATGACGTGAAAAGAACCGGTGTCCTTTTCTACGAGCTTCAGTCGCAATTGTTTTGCCGATTTTGCCTCACCAGGGAAAAATATGAATCCGTAGGCAAGTGCCTTTGGTTCGATGGCCTTTGTCTGAAGGGATTTCTGACGCAGGTCTTCCATAACAGTCCTGTTTGCCTCATTTGAAGTGGCCCCTTTAGCGCCACCTATTACTCCTCCTATGGCAGTTCCGGCTGCCGCGCCTTTCCCTATTGCCGAACCTACATTTTCACCGGACACAATGCCTATTGCCCCTCCGATTAACGCACCGGCTGCCGCGCCGAGGAAACCATGATACGCCCCTTCTTTAAAGATCTCTTTTGTCTGAGTGTACTTCGTGGCCCTTTCATATGCCATATTTCTTTCAAGAACAGGCCAGAGATTTCCGTCGGCGTCTTCCAGAAATGTCTGTGACGGGTCGATTTCAAAAGAGTGCGATCCTTTATTATCAAAAATTACCTGGACAGGCAGCATCCCTGCTTCACGCACGTTAAAGCCAAAGGCCTCCTTTGCCTCTGCGGAATCCACGTATGCTTTTGCGGCTATCTCTGTCCCGGCCACTTCCATGACGTTTGGATAAGCCCCCGGCGCTTTAAATGGTAAAGGTTTGGCCTTATAGGTTGTGCCGCAGGCAGAAATCAGCAGTAAGGATATTAATGCATAATGCAAGTAATTGTTTTTCATCATTGGATGCCTCCCGTTTATTATTGAGTACATTATATCACCTATAAACGGTTGTGTTGTGATCTGCTGTAGGGGCATGGCGCGCCATGCCCTTACGGGATGTCAATTTGCAAAGCCAACTGCAAATCGGGACATGGTGTGCGATATATTACTCAGTGGTCTTGATGCCGAGGAAATTGAGAAAGTCATCCTTCCCGCCGCGTTCCGGTTTCCTGTTCCACTGTTTGATTTTCCTGCAGAAAGACGCAGTCTCTTTCCCGGATTGATCGGCTTTTAGTCTGAATTGACTGAAGGAATTGGATTTCCCGGAATATTGCCTGCATTTGATAAACTTGTCACGGATAACATCGGACAGTTCGAAGTCGGTCGCCTTACTGTCTTCATCAAGATAAACATCGATTGGAAAGACCCGGCATGCCATAGGTCTTGCCTCATATGCCGAACACTTCTTGTCGTCAGAGAGAAATAAACATGAACCGTCCATTTTCTTCCTTAATCCTAATTGGCGCTTTCCATATGATAAATTTATCCAGTCTTCGGTGTCATTAACAGTAGTGAAGTCGGACTTGGCGTATAATTTTATCAGTCTGTCAGTCGGGAGGCCGGTGTGTTTGACCAGTCGCTTGATATCGCTGTCCGTCAGTTCAATTACCGGATCACTACAGCAGGTGCCGCATTGCGCGCAATGCAATTTTAATAGTTTTGACAGCTTTCTGCTCTTTTTAATGGGAATTACCTCCTGGGATAATATGGTACACTGCACCGTTATGGATGCAGTGAAAATTATACTGCAAAATTGGTTTATAATCCAGCGTAGCAGGATAGTGCAAGCGGGGAAGAAATCGATAATCGACAGAGGCCCCAATAATTGACTATTTCAAACACTATTTTGTAGTATTTCCATTACACCTTTTTTATTGTTTCCGGAGGCATCGTGACTATAACAGAAAAAATTCTTGCAGCACATTCAGGCAGGGAGAAGGTTTCAGCCGGTGAGTTGATAAATGCAAAGGTCGACCTTATTCTTGCCAATGACATAACAGCGCCCATTTCAATTACTGAATTTAAAAAGATCGGGGCTGCTAAGGTATTTGATAAAGACAGGGTGGCCTTCATCCCCGACCACTTCGCGCCGCAGAAAGACATAAAGGCGGCAGAGCAGTGCAAGATGCTCAGGGATTTTTCAAGGGAATATGACCTCAGCCTGTACTTTGAAGTGGGCAGGATTGGCGTGGAGCACGCGCTTTTGCCGGAACAGGGACTGGTTGTGCCTGGAGACCTTGTCATAGGCGCAGACAGCCATACGTGTACTTACGGCGCGCTTGGGGCATTCTCTACCGGTGTCGGTTCCACTGACGTGGCCTCGGCAATGGCAACAGGTGAGTGCTGGTTCAAAGTACCTGAATCCATGAAATTCATCTATCGCGGGAAATTAAATAAGTGGGTCAGCGGCAAGGACCTGATACTTCATACAATCGGCGATATAGGAGTTGACGGCGCACTGTACCGGGCCATGGAGTTTGAAGGCGAGGCAATCCGTTCAATGTCCATGTCAGGAAGGCTTACCATGTGCAACATGGCGATAGAGGCAGGGGGCAAGAACGGCATCATAGTGCCTGATGACATTACTGAAGGTTATGTGAAGGGCAGGGCGAAGAGGCCGTATAAATTCTATTCATCTGATAAAGATGCAAGGTATGTCGAGGTGAAAGAATATGATTGTTCGAAGATCCCGCTGACCGTATCATGTCCTCATCTACCTTCTAATACGAAACCTGCGGCAGAGCTTTCATCTGTTTCAATCGACCAGGTTGTTGTGGGGTCATGCACTAACGGAAGGATAGAGGACATAAGAGAAGCGGCGGAAATCATAAAGGGTAAAAAGGTCAGTCCCAATACAAGGATGATAGTTATTCCCGCCACGCAGCAGATATACCTGCAATGCGTAAAGGAAGGACTGGCTGAGATATTTGTTAACGCTGAGGCGGTGTTTTCGACCCCTACATGCGGGCCGTGTCTCGGCGGTCACATGGGGATCCTCGCAAAGGGTGAGAAGGCGATTGCGACAACGAACAGGAATTTCGTGGGCCGGATGGGAGATCCCGGAAGTGAAGTGTACCTGTCAAACCCTGCTGTTGCCGCGGCATCCGCCATCAAGGGCCGGATCGCAATTCCGGAGGAGGTAATATGAAATTAAAAGGCAAGGTCTGGAAATTCGGTGATAATATAGACACGGACGCGATCATACCCGCCCGCTATCTCAACACATCCGATCCTGTCGAACTCGCAAAGCACGTGATGGAGGATGCGGACAAGGACTTCCCGTCAAAGGTAAAGGCGGGCGATCTGATCGTTGCCGACTCAAATTTCGGCTGCGGCTCTTCAAGGGAGCACGCGCCGATAGCCCTTAAAGCCGCAGGCATTCAGGCGGTGGTTGCAAAGAGTTTTGCCCGGATATTCTACAGGAATGCGTTTAACATCGGTCTTCCCATATTTGAATCTGACGACGCTTCCGTAAAAATCAGTCAGGGCGATGAGATTGAAATCGACGCCGACGGCGGGGTTATCAGGAATATTACTAAAGGCGAATCATATACGGCAAAGCCCATTCCCCCATTCATGCAGGAGCTGATCTCCACAGGAGGACTGATTGAATGGACCAGAAAGCGGATAAAGGCTTCATAGCCGCCTACCTCAAACTTCCCAGGAAAGAGCTGAAAGAAAAGGTCCTGCGCGCAGAGGAGATACTGAAGAGCTGCACCCTCTGTCCGCGTAAATGCAAAGTGGACAGGACCGATGGTGAAAGAGGGGCCTGTAAAACAGGTGACAGGCCCATTGTCTCAAGCTATAACCCCCATTTCGGAGAAGAGGCCCCTCTTGTAGGCAGCCGTGGTTCGGGCACTATTTTTTTCACGCGCTGCAACCTCGGGTGCCTGTTCTGCCAGAACTGGACCATCAGTCACCTTGGCGAGGGCAGTGAAATTTCCTTTGATGCATTGGCCGACATCATGATCGTCCTTCAAAAGGATTACAGCTGTCACAATATTAATTTCGTTACCCCGACCCACCAGGTCCCCATGATCTTAAGGGCACTCGATATTGCAATTGACAAGGGATTGAATGTCCCCCTCGTTTATAACTGCGGAGGATACGAGACGCCTGAGACTTTAGAAATACTTGACGGCATCATCGATATATACATGCCGGATTTTAAGTACGCAGATACCGGACCAGCTGAAAGATATTCAAAGGCAAGGGACTATCCTGAAACAGCAAAAGCAGCGATAAGGGAAATGCATAAACAGGTCGGAGACCTTGTCATGAATGAAAGGGGCATTGCCCTGAGGGGCCTGCTGGTAAGGCACCTTGTCCTGCCGGAAGGTTTGGCCGGCACGGAAGAAGTAGTCAGGTTCCTAGCAGAAGAAATCTCCCCGAATACATACACGAACATTATGGCCCAGTATTACCCGTGCTACAAGGCCTCTGAACATCCGCCTCTGGACAGAAGGATTACAAGCGACGAATATAGAAAAGCCGTTAAGGCTGCGTGTAATGCCGGGTTGAAGAGACTGGATTAGGCGCTTGTTTCAGGGCGTTGCGCGCCATGCCCTACAGGACGTCAATTTACAAAACCGATTGCAAATTTATTATCAATCATCGTTGGTGTATTCAAATCCGCTGAATGCCTGTATGGCAGAAGTTTTTTACAACCAGATGCAAAGCCGTTAAGGCAGAACGCAAGGCAGAACGAATGGGTCCGGAGCAGGGCGCTTGCGTGCCGAGTACCTGAGATACGGAATAATGATATCATTCTTATTCCCCCCGGTCCCATCATACGTAATAGACACCACCGGGGTCCCCGTCTTCTTCTCAATCTCCTTTGCCATCGCCTCCGTAATCAGCGACGGGCAGCAGAAGGCCGGGCTTGTCTGGACAAAGAGCGCGACATCAGGATAATGTTTCTTTATATAGTAGATCTTCAATATATTGTCCATGGATTCCCCGGTGTTCTCTACCCTGATATTATATTCCGACAGTATCTTCTCCGGGGATTCATCATATTCAGGATCGGGTTCCTTCAGGACACGCTCGAAATATTTGTAATATGTCTTCTCCAGCATGGTTGCGGTGGCAAAGAATGTTTTTGTGGAGAGGACGTTTAAGTATTGTCCTTCAATAAACCATTTCCTGAAGTACTGCCCGGATATCATCTTCAGAAATGAGCTGAAGGGTGTTGTAATGACCTCGCCGCCGTTGTCCTCAATAAAATGCACCAGGTCCTGGTTCATCACCGCATTGTCCCGCACATAGAGATCACCGAAGACAGCTATCTTCGGTCTTGGTCCGTAGCTTACTTCAATGTTCTCAAAATACGATACTACCTCGGCTACGGCGGATTCTTTTGACCTGTTTCCGAGGAAGGAATCAGCCAGGACATCGATGCTCTTTTTGATCATCCGGTCTGTCTTTCCTTTTTCTATTTCATAAGGCCGTATCCTGCATCCCATCTTTCTGACAAGCCCGCCGAACATGTATGCGAAATATGAGTTTATCGGGAGCTTTATCGACAGGTCCGCAAATGACATGCTGCCTGTATAAATTTCCGCATCGGACATGCCGTGCCCGTAGGAATGGAATATGTTTTTAATATGATGGGGGAACATCTTGAGGTTGCAGGCGAGGCCTGTGGCCATTATCCAGAGGACGGTATTTGCCGGGTCGAGATCATGCTTTTCCACATAATCAATGAATTCCTGGGCAATGATGTTAAGCGGTATACACTGGCCGCTGTTGAGCCGCAGGCTTTTCTGAATACTGGTGTCCGTCTCTTCCAGAAGCCTGGCGTCGATGCCTTCACTTTTCAGATTGGCAACAACAAGCGGCATACTGAGACTGTCCCAGTTGGGGATGAGCAGTGTCTTATTCATGAAATGGTTCTTCTTTGCCGGGACCAGCGGTGGCGCATATATGACAGGCGCCTTTGCCCTGTCTGAGGTTTGCGCTGAATGGTGATTTCTGAAAGACCGTACGGCCGCCTCGATCCTGGTCTCATAGCCCACACTTGAAGAATGCTCATCCAGTTGCAGGATTAGATAGGGCTTTTCATGGGATTCCATGAGCTTTTTAAAATACTCTACTGCAAAAGAATCAGGTGAACAGTTGAAAGAGGTCACATATACCGGATACGCCCTGCCGGTCTTTGCGACAACCTCTGCCGCCTTCAGTATCTCAGAGGCATAATGCCAGGGCAGCTCATTGCAGAGCGGCTCGATAGACTTAACATCTTCATGGGTATAAGACAGCATGTCCTGATAAAACGCCTTGATGCCCTGCGAGGCAAAAATGCCGGGGATACCGCTGTTCATGGATGCAGGGAGTATTGAATATGGCCTGCCGATAAATACAACGTGAATATCATCGGCGTCTACGGACTCTCTCTTGTAAAGTTCTTTCAGCCTGGACGAGCAGAATGCCTTGAATTCAAGCGCCCGGTCATATGCCCTGGAAACATCAAAGTAACTGATATCATGGTTTATGACCGGCTTCAGAATATTATAGAGCTGTACCTTTGTATAAATGGGATTGTACAGATAATTGACCAGGGGCATAAGGAACCTGTTCGTGCCCGGGGCGCTCAGATTGGAAACAAGCGAAGATGAAAACTGAGTGTAGTAGCAGAACTGGCGTCTCACATTCTTTTCGTCCTGTTTCTTCTCAAGATAATAGGGCATGAATACATAATCCGCCCTGTCCAGGAGGTATTTCACATGTCCGTGCAGGGCGGTCAGAGGAGCGCAGAATTCAGCGCCTGCCATGCGCTTGCCCTCTTTTACCGCTTCAGTATAAGGCTCACTCGTCATGGTCTTTACAGACAACTGGTCAAAGAAATATTTCCACATGGGCAGATCTTCAAACAGGTGGAGCGCAGAAGGGATACCGATAGTTACATATTCCCTTGTCGGGTTAAAGGAAAGGACCTTCTTCCTTTCCTTAAGCAAGTCAAAACCGGAGAGATTATTGTTAATGAATTTTTTCGTGTCATAGTCCCTGCCGCAGAGGAACCCGTACGCGACGCTTTCACCGTCAACATCGGCGATGGTTATCTTGCAGTGATTGGTGCAGAGCTCGCATACTTCAGACCTGACCGGTATGTCTTTTTTGTAAAGCCGCAGTCCCTTGAACCTGCTTTCTTCAACATCCTGCTCAATCAGCATCAGCGCAACTCCGAGCGCCCCTGTCAGATGGCAGTACCTTGACACGTGTATCGGCTTATTCAGCCTCTGTTCAAAGGCGGCGACAAGGGCCTTGTTCTTTGCAGTCGCGCCCTGAAAGCATATGGTATTTCCTATGCTGCTTTCGATAGCGACCTTTGTCAGGTAGTTTTCCCTTATGGAATGGAGCACGGATGCAAGGACCTCATCGACCGAATACCCCTCACTCAAGTAATGATTGATGTCCCTCTCCATAAACACCGTGCAGCGGTCACTCGCTATAGGCGCCCTCTTGCCTTCTGCCCGTGAGGAATACTCAGAAAGGGGGCACATTAATTTCAGGGCCTGCTCTTCGATAAAGCTCCCGGTCCCGGCAGCGCATACATTGTTCATTGCAGAGAAGGTGACCATGCCTTTTCTCAAAGTGGTGAATTTTGAGTCCTGGCCCCCGATCTCGATTATGGTGTCAACCTCAGGACCAAGTTCAAAGGCAGCCCGGGCATGGGCCGTGATCTCGTCTACGATAAGGTCGGCCCCGATTATCTTCCCTGAGAATTTCCTTCCGGCGCCGGTGGTCCCGGCCCCGATGATCTTGAGACGGATATCGTTCTTTTCAATAACGTCATCAATGGACGCGAATAATTTCTGGACCGCTTGGACAGGCCTACCGGCGGTCCTTGTGTAAAAACCCGCGAGGACCTTCCTGTTCCTGTCAACCAGTATGGCCTTCGTGCTTGTAGAGCCGATATCGATCCCCATGTAAACTTCATATTTATTTAAGGGTAAAATATGCTCGTAAATATCGACTTCCACAGGGTACATGCCCTCTGGACCGAATGCGGTATATTCATATTTTTCAACACTGCTGAAATCAGGATAGTCAGAGAGCTTCAGACTTAGCGGCTCATAGTAATGCTTCTTCTTCAGAGGCATGTGAATAATGATATCGTCAACAGAATTAATATCTGTCTTATCCCGCCTGATCGGTTCATCAAGAAGGTTTAATCCGGCTCCGATGGCCCCGTAGAGGTAAGACAGTTCATCCGCGATAATATTCAGGCCGATAATTGATTGTATATGTCTGGCAACGGCCCTGTTCCTTGATACCCCGCCGGTGAATATAACGGGCGGATTTGTCTGTTCGCCTTTTATAAGCGTGTCCACAATATTCTTTGCCAATCCGTAACACAGACCGTCGCAGATCTCCTCCAGGGAGTAACCCTCCTGCTGCGCATGCACAAGGTCTGTCTTTGCAAATACCGCGCACCTGGTGGCGATCTTCGGGATAGTGCCTTTATTATTGAAAGCTATACGGCTCAGCTCTTCTATCCCGCTTAAGTTCAGCCTCCTGGCCTGCTGGTCCAGAAAGCTGCCGGTGCCTGCCGCGCATGAGCTGTTTGACTTGAAATTCCGGTAATTGCCGTTTTCATCAAAGCTTATTAAACCGAACTTCTCACCACCGACTATTAAAATGGCCCCGACCTTCTCATGGAAATGCCGGGCGGCTGTAATGATGGATATCCGGTTGTCATACCGACTGTTTGCTTTTATGACTGACGGGGTCGAGGATGTTGAGGCGATCCCGCAAATGCCGGCCAGGTCAAAATCCTTCAGGAGCTTTTTAAGGGTATCGATGATATTGCCGTGATGGAATCCATAGGCTGTCTTAACGACTTCTTTTTCCGGATTCATTTCAACAATTGAAATGGAGACTGATCCGATATCAATTCCGAGGATGTTTGAGCTGTTTTGAGTTCTCATTTAGACACCAACTGTTTTCCGTCCCCTTTTTACGGCGGGTCCGGCCTTATTGGGACAGCATATCTATTTAATAGCACATATTGTCTTAGATGTCTATCGATTGTTTGTTCAGACGAACAGCGCGATGTATAAATGAGGCTGGAACGACAAGATAAGCGCCAACCCCAAGTTTTCTCTTGGGGTCAAGACTCATATCAGTGAATAGTGCAAACCTGTTCAAATAACAGGACTGTGGGTTCGGCCAGTGCCTGACGTTGAAGTAAATGAGTGACGCGCAAAACGCCGCTTTGATGTATTTTGGACTTTTGCACCTTTAAACTTCCGTGCTTCTGGTTTCCCTTCATTATGCTTCTTCTGTTTTGGCGCAGCAGCAGCAGTGTTGGTCCTGCGGCGCTGTTTTTCCCTTGGCGGACGGGCAAATTCGGTATCACGCGCAGGCGTCTGCTTTTTATAATCAAAACCTTCAAGCATGCAACGCTCCACTTTTTCACCAAGTACGCGTTCAATGCTGCGCACCATGTCGCCGTCTTCGCGGGTAATGAACGTAAAGGCATCTCCGGTCTTTGCAGCGCGTCCTGTGCGGCCTATCCGGTGCGTATATGCATCGGCAGTGTCCGGCATGTCGTAGTTGATGACATGGGATATGCTTGATACATCTATGCCGCGGGCCGCTATATCTGTTGCGACAAGCACCTGGTACGAGCCGTCACGGAACCCGTCGAGGGCAGCCTGACGTCTATTTTGCGAAAGGTTCCCCTGCATCGATGCAGCGCGGTAACCGGCCGTCTCCAGTTGTTGTCCCACGCGCTTGGCGCGGTGCTTGGTGCGTGTAAATATCAATACCGATTCAGTATCTGTTTTGCGCAGCAGTTCCAGGAGAAGAGCGGTTTTGAGGTGCTGATCAACAGGATAAAGGGCATGTGCAACCGTATTTATCGGTGCCGTGTGATTGACCTGCACAGTGACCGGCGCATGCAGGACTTCGTTAGCAAGGTGTCTGATACTATCAGGCATGGTCGCCGAGAATAATAATGTCTGTCTCCTGGCCGGCACTTGCCTGATGATCTTGCGGATATCAGGTAAAAAGCCCATGTCGAACATCCGGTCTGCCTCGTCCAGGACGAGCACCTCGATTTGCGACAGGTTTATTGTGCGCTGATTAATGTGGTCGAGCAAGCGCCCCGGACAGGCAACGACTATCTCTGCACCGTTGCGAAGCTTCTCTATCTGCGGGTTCATCCCTACGCCGCCATAAACAGTTGCGCTCCGGAGGCGCGTCTGCCTTCCCAAATTGCCGATCGTCTCGTGGATCTGCTGCGCCAGTTCGCGCGTCGGCGCGATAACGAGCGCACGGAGACGGCCGCGGGGGCCTTGCATCAAACGATGCAGTATAGGCAGCACAAAGGCCGCTGTTTTTCCTGTTCCTGTTTGTGCCAGTCCCATTACATCGTGTCCCTCAAGTACCGGCGGTATCGCCTGCGTCTGTATCGGTGTAGGCGTTACATATCCTGCGGCCTTTACCCCGGCCGCAACATTGGGGTGAAAATCAAATTCATTAAATTCCATAAAACTCCTTCTTTCTTTTGTTCTGCGTTCGGGGGAATAAGCCAAGGTGTATTCGGGGGATTACAATGACGTAGTTCTCATCCGGGTACTGCAGTTATTTGTTGCCTAAGCGTAACAGTTTGGGGAAGTTGTGTCAAGAGATCCATGTTGACGTCATCTTATTTTTATGGTAAAAGAAAAACAAGTTGATGAATTGACGCAGGTGCGTTATGGCTTTATATGAAGGCGCAGCCACTGATGAATTGACAATTCATTCTTTACGGAAAACGTTATCTCTGTACGCCAAACCGGACCTGCGGCAGGCGGTACTGCAGATGATCAATACGTTTATTCCCTACAGTGCGTTGTGGGGTGTTCTTGTTTACATGGTGGACCGGAAGTACCCACTCGTATGGACATTATCGCTCATTTGCATCGCATCACTATTTTTGGTGCGCATATTTATATTTTTTCATGACTGCGCGCACCATTCATTTTTTGCCTCACAGCGGGCCAATAAGGTCATTGGTTATGTGACAGGCATATTGACCTTTACCCCCTTTACATACTGGCAGCATAACCATCTTGTCCATCACGGCACTTATGCGGACCTCGATCACAGGGGTGTCGGGGATATCTGGACATTGACGGTTGATGAGTACCGGGCGGCTTCCAGGAGGACACAATTGGCTTACCGGCTTTATCGCAATCCTTTCGTATTTCTCGGAATCGGGCCGGGGTACTCTTTTTTGATTACCCAGCGTTACCTGCACCAATGGAAGGGGAAGAATGAGCACTTTAGCGTGGCGTTTACCAATCTGGCCATTTTGGTGATTATTATAACAGCCGGTCTGACGATCGGGTTGAAGACCTATCTGCTTATCCAACTCCCGGTACTCCTGCTTGCCGGGACCTTTGGGGTGTGGCTGTTCTACGTTCAACATGAATTCGAGGGGGTGTATTGGTCCCGTCATGAGACGTGGGACCCGGTGAAAGCTGCTTTGAAAGGGAGCTCTTATTACAAACTTCCCAGGGTGCTCCAGTGGTTTTCAGGCAATATTGGTTTGCACCATGTCCACCATGTGCTTCCCCGGATCCCGAACTATAAGCTGCAACAATGCTACAACGCATCACCCGTTATGCAGACCGTGAAGCCCCTGACCATCCGCAAAAGCCTCAAGTCATTTTCCCTGAATTTGTGGGATGAGAAACAACAGAAGATGGTAAGTTTTAAGTCTTTGAAGGAAAGGGTGAAGTGACCCAATATACTGTAACGACTTTCGGTCACAGCTAATTCAGCGTGACACTTTGCCTTCAGATGGCTCTATATAAATTATGCGATACCCCCAGGTGATTAGACTCTTGAGCTCTTATTAACTACGGGAATTATAGGGTCGAATTTATACAAATAGTTGCACGGCTGCCAATTGTGTGATACGTTTTACTTATAGAAGAAATATATATAACAGGAGGTGATAATATGAAATCGGCGACTAAAATAGATGTAAAAAGCAAGCTGACTATTTTACATGATATCACGCATGAGACGTGTGAATTTATTGCGGCCATGCAGACTGCATTCATTTATAACACGACTAAACCTTTAGAGGAATACAGGACAAAGGCTGAGGCTGTCCGGAAAGAGACAGGTCCACTGTCGGCAATTCTTAAGGAAGCTGCCTCGGATGAAGCAGTCGTGAAGCCGTATGTAGTGGTCCCGGAGCACCTTGCGAACATCTGGAACAGCCTTGACAAGCTGTCCGGCCTGATAGATAAAAAGATCAGTGATAAAGTCCTTTTCTCCGACAAGGCGGTCAATGAAACGATATATCTTCTTCAAAGGCTGGTGGAGATACTGAGACCTGCAGCGGACATCATCCTTGCGAGGAACACGTTTTTGAGCAAATACGTACAGGAATCCCAGGCGAACATTGAAAGCATGGCGGATGAGTATGCCACATTACACGAAAACAGGTTAATAACAGGGGAATGCCTGCCGGTGGCTTCTTCTATTTATGTGGGCATGCTTGGAGCGATCAAGAGCATTGCATGGCATACGAAAGAGATAGCGACAATTCTTGGTAAATGATGTTATCCGGGTTTAGAGTCAGGAGTTACGGACAGAAACTGACTTGACTCTAAACCTTAACTCATGACTTTATACTCGCCGCTGATTATGTCCTGAAGGGCCTTCTTGTTGATCAACCTGATCCGCCTGCCGCTGACTTCAAGCACCCCTTGTTCACTCAATCTGCGCAGTATCCGGGAAAGCGTCTCCGGTATTGTTCCAAGGAGGCTTGCGAGCTGGCCTTTTGAGATGTCCATCTCTACAATGTCGCTGCAACCTTTCCGTTCACACAGATAGAGGAAATATGCGGCAAGCCTGCCGGGGACTTCCTTGAGAGAGAGGTCTTCAATCATCCTGGTGAAGTGCTGAAGGCGCATTGCAAGGTTGGCCATCATGTTCATTACGACTGAGGGATCTTTACGCACGAGGGCCATAAAGTCTTTTCGCGGGAAAAAGAGCGCTATCGTCTTTTCCATCGCGTCGGCGTGGGCGGGATACGGGGTCCCTGCAAAAGCGGAAACCGCGCCGAGGAGTTCTTTCGGGCCGACTATATGAAGGATCTGCTCCTTTCCCTCCGGAGACAGTTTGTATACCTTGACCCTGCCCCTCATAATAATATAAAACCCGGAGGACTCGCTTCCCTCCGAGAATATATTTTCCCCTTTGATAAATTCCTTTTCCGTAAATATCCCCTGAAGCATCTTCAGTGATTGTTCGGGCAGATTATGGAAGAGGGGGATGTTCATCATTGGTGATGACTTGTGGGTCTTTTTCATATTCATATTGGGTACTTTAATACCATGATTCAGCCCTTTGTGTCAAAAGGAAAAATATTTTATGTTTATTGACATAAGTCAAGGATATCCTGCTCAGCCCGGTTTAATATAAAACCAGAGAATGAAAAGATTGCGGACAACGTAATCATATAAACCAAAGGAGGAACACTATGTTTTGTAATCAATGTGAACAGGTATCAAAAGGGGGAGGCTGCATCAAGATCGGCACATGCGGGAAAAAACCGGACGTCGCCGCGCTGCAGGACCTTCTGGTGTACGCCCTCAAGGGGCTTTCACTTTATGCGATTGAAGGCCGGAAGAGGGGTGTGATTGACGGTGAGGCTGATGAGTTTGCGGTGAGCGCACTTTTTTCTACGCTTACCAACGTCAACTTTGACGCTGAAAGATTCGTTACTCTCATTAATAAATGTGTGGAGTTAAGAGAGAGACTGAAGGCGAAGGTCGGGAAGGCAGGCGGACGCACTGATTTTACAGATACCTCGGCTTCATTCGTCCCTGAGAAAACAACAGCAGGCATGGTCAGGCAGGGCGAGGCAACTTCAATTACTCCCAGTGAGGTCAATGCAGACATTTCATCCCTGGAGCAGACGACGTTGTACGGTCTCAAGGGAATTGCAGCATATGCCTATCACGCTCAGGTTCTCGGTCATAAGGATGATGCGGTTTACGCCTATGTTTATGAAGCCCTTAGTTCGATGCTCAATAAGGAGCTATCCATGGAAGACTGGGTGGCCCTGGCGCTTAAATGCGGAGAGGTCAACCTGAAGGCAATGGAATTACTGGACGCTGCGAATACCGGGAGATACGGTCATCCGGTACCCACGGAAGTTCCGTTAGGCGCTAAGAAAGGCAAGGCCATTCTGGTATCCGGCCATGACCTTTATGATCTTGAGGACATATTAAAGCAGACTGAGGGCAAGGAAATAAATATCTACACTCACGGTGAGATGCTCCCCACGCACGGCTATCCTGAATTAAAGAAATACCCGCACTTCTATGGTCATTATGGCACTGCATGGCAGAACCAGCACAAGGAATTCGCGGAATTCCCCGGGGCGATCATCATGACGACCAACTGTCTGCAGAAGCCGCATGACTCTTACAAGGCAAATGTCTTTACCTGTGGCTTGGTCGGCTGGCCCGGTATCACTCACATTCGGAATCACGATTACACTCCTGCCATTGAAAGGGCGCTCCAGCTCCCGGGCTTCGCGGAAGATGTTGCCGGCAAAAAGGTCATGACAGGCTTTGCGAGGAATGCGGTCATGAGTGTTGCAGACAAAGTGATCGATGGTGTCAAGAGCGGAGCCATAAGACATTTTTTCCTCGTAGGCGGATGTGACGGCGCCAAGGCCGGCAGGAATTACTACACGGAGTTTGTGGAGAAGGTCCCGAAAGACTGTGTGGTGCTTACCCTTGCGTGCGGCAAATTCAGGTTCTTTGACAAGGAGATGGGAGACATCGGCGGCATACCACGTCTGCTTGATATAGGACAGTGTAACGATGCCTATTCCGCAATCCAAATTGCAGTTGCTCTCTCCAAGGCATTCGGGGTCGGAGTGAATGAACTGCCCCTGTCAATGGTGCTCTCGTGGTATGAGCAGAAGGCGGTCGCAATACTGCTGACACTGCTCTACCTTGGTATAAAGGACATTAGACTGGGACCGACGCTGCCATCGTTCCTGACGCCGAATGTGGTGGACTTTCTTGTACAGAATTACAATATCAAGCCCATCACTACACCTGACGAAGACCTGGCGGCAATTCTTAAAGAAGAGGCTGTTGGAGCTTAATCGCAATATGAGAGGGGGGAAGACATCTTCCCCCCTTAACTGCCTGTCAACGTGATCATAAAAACAATTTTCCCTTCATGTTTGTAACTCATACCGGTTATTTCGTAAAATAACCGCATGATATTGTCCGGTCTGAAAACAAAATCAGCAAAGGAACGTCTGTTGCCGTACATTTATTTATCGATGGTCGTCATCGTGTTCTCAATGCTGTCGGTCGTAGTGATAATGCTTTTGACCGGCTCGTTGCATGTAATCAACTCCCGTTATTTTCATTTTGAGTATATCAACATCGTTACAATAACCATTGCGGCAGTTATCGTTGCAACGGCACTTCTGTTTTTTCTGAAGAAGTTTAAAAAAATCTTCCGGTTTATTGAAGAGCAGGTCATGCGCAGGACATGAATACTTTTATTGATTTCTGGCAGCACATCCCCGAGAACATAAAACCGTACATTTTTCAGATAGGGCAATTCCAGCTCCGTTATTACGGTCTGATGTATATCGTCGCCTTTTCCGTCCTGTACTTCCTCTCTTTTTACAGGATGAAGACTGAAGGGTATGATTACCCTAAAACCGCGGTTGAAAATTATTTTGTATGGGCCATACTGGGACTTATGATCGGGGCCAGGCTAGGGTATGTGATATTTTATAATTTGAATTATTACATATCGTACCCGCTGGAAATATTCCTCCCCTTCAGCTTCAGCGGAGGATTTCACTTTACAGGCCTTGCCGGTATGTCCTATCACGGAGGATTAATAGGCGCTATAACGTCTACTGTTTTTTTCTGCAGAAAATACAAAATAGAATTATGGAAATTTGGAGACTTCCTGGTCCCGTCGATACCGCTTGGTTATACATTCGGACGTATCGGCAATTTTATAAACGGCGAGCTTTACGGACGCACTACGACTGTGCCGTGGGGCATGTATTTCCCCCTTGATACTTCGGGGCAGCTCAGGCACCCGTCGCAGCTCTATGAGGCATTTCTGGAAGGTATTCTCCTTTTTATCATTCTCTGGAGCATCAGAAAGAAAAAGGCCTTTGACGGTTTTTTCTTTTCTCTGTATATCATCGGCTACGGAACAGTCCGTTTCTTTATTGAAATGCTGCGCGAGCCCGACCCTCAAATCGGGTATGTGTTCGGTATCATAACCCTGGGTCAGATACTCTGCCTTTGCATGATATTCGCGGGTATCGGCCTTTATTTTTTCAGAAGGTACAGGCAACTGAAGACAAAATAAAGTGTGTGTTATAATTGTGCAGCATTATTAATAATCCGCAATAATATTTAAAGGAGACAGCGCATGCCGGCAAAAAATGGAGACAAGGTGAAAGTCCATTATACTCTGAAGGACATAAATGGGAATGTAGTTGAATCGTCTATAAAGGACATGCCCATAGAATTTACTATAGGTGAGGGAAAGGTCATAGCTGGCTTTGAGAAAAATATTATCGGCATGAACCCTGCAGACACTAAAACAGTGACAATCCCCCCTGAAGACGCTTATGGGACACGCGATGAGAAAAAGGTCTTTGAGTATGACAAAAAGAATGCGCCCGGAGACTTTGAACCCCAGATCGGACAATCAATCCAGATGCACAGGCCGGATGGTAAATCATTCGTTGTGACCGTGCTGGGAAGGACGGATAAAGGTTTTAAAATGGATGCTAATCATCCACTGGCAGGGAAAGAGCTTATCTTTGATCTGGAGCTTGTCGAAATCGTGAAATAAAAATTGTAGGGCCAATTCATAAATTGTCCCTGCAGGGAGCGATAATTAATATGTCGACCTTTACCATTCATGACTTTCTAAAAAAGAAAAAAGACGGGAAAAAAATCACCATGCTCACAGCATATGATTATCCCTTTGCCCGTATTGTGGACGAGGCTGGGATAGACGCGATACTCGTCGGGGACTCGCTGGGCATGGTTGTTCAGGGGCTGGAGAACACGTTGCCGGTGACCATGGATGAAATGATCTATCACGCCAAGATGGTTTCCAGGGCAGTTAAAAATGCAATGGTAATCGGAGATATGCCCTTCATGTCGTATCAGGCAGGGATTGACGATGCATTAAGAAATGCGGGAAGGTTTCTCAAGGAGGCAGGCGCGGCTGCCATCAAAATGGAGGGGGGCGCTGAGATAGTTAATCACATCAGGGCCATGACAAAATCCGACATCCCGGTTATGGCACACATAGGCCTCACGCCGCAGTCGATCCACAGGATGGGCGGCTACAAAGTCCAGGGCAGGACTGAAGAAGCTGCAAATAAATTAATTGAGGAAGCCCATATGGCAGAAGATGCAGGCGCTTTTTCTCTGATTTTGGAAGCCATACCTTTGAATCTCGCAAAAAAAATATCGGAAGAGCTTTCAATCCCTACAATCGGTATCGGTGCAGGTCCGTATTGCGACGGACAGGTGCTTGTATTGCATGACGTAATAGGCCTGTTCGACAGGTTTGTCCCCAAATTTGTAAAAAGATACTCATATGTTAAGGAAGATGTGTTAAAGGCAATAATGACTTACAGGGACGAGATCGAGCAGGGAGTATTTCCTTCGGAGGAGCAGAGTTTTAAATAGTGTCTGATTTCACTGTCTATCAACGGCAGTAGATATAATATATTTTAAAAAGAACCGTTATGTTGTAATCGTATATTTATCTGCCGTGTGGTTAGTAATACCACCATGGATCATACGGCCGGTACCTGTAATACCAGTACGGATAAGGCGGGGGCATATAATAGTAATAATAATCCGTCTTTTTCATCTCTTCCCACAGATAGATTCCTTTAATCTCAAAAAGGGGATAGTCATATTCCATTTCTCCGATCTTCCCTTTGCGTATCTCAATAAATTCAGCAGCAAGAGAAATCTCTCTTTTTTCCCTGAAGATAAGAGGGTCCAATATCTCCCGGCTTTTGTATATTGCAAGAAAACGGCCGCCTGAAGTCTTATAGCTTTTTAAATAGCCCAGTGAATCTACCGGGACAAAAATAGCTTCTATGATGGAGCCATCTTTTGTTGTCTCTGCTTTTACGATTATACCGCCGAATATGAATAGACGGCCCTTATAAGATGCGGGGTCCTGCTTAATCTCAGAAAGCCCTTCATTAAAGGTCCCATTACTTAATAAATTCTTGCTTAGGACAGGGGCGCATGAAGTAATTAATAAAGCGGCAAAAAGCAATGTAAGATAATATTTTCTCATAGATCAACTGTAACAATGAACTGAATTGTTTAGTCTGCAATCTATATTAAGTATATCAGAAGGGTAACTTACGTCAAGTAGCAGAAGATTTAAGCGGAATTGCAGTACGATTTGTAATCGATTCAGTTGAGGATAAAATTGCTGATTGTCACCGTGCCGTCAATGGCATTCGTAGTTCCGTTGATCGTTGTGTTGCCGGTGACGGATAAATAATCACAATCATAACCGCCTTCAAGTGTCACTGTTTTATTGAGATGGAATTCGGGATTTTCTGTAATCATAATTCCCCGGCTCTGAATAGTATCTCCTTCTGTTGCAGAGTTGTATGCCCCCTGAAGTGTATTGAAATATTCAGGCACAGCACCCGCAATCCTGACAGGCAGATTTGGACATGTCTCAGATGATACAGTTATATAATATGGCCTGTTCAGGGTATTTATGCTTCCATCGGAATCCGTCACTGTCAATGTCACGGAGTATGTTCCGGGGTCATTGTAAGAATGAATCGGATTCTGATCCGTTGAATCAACAATGCCGTTATCATCAAAATCCCATTCATAAGTTAAAGGCTGATCATAGCCGGTTGAAGTATTTATGAAATTTACTGTGAGGGGTCCTGCGCCATTGACCGGATCACCTTCAAAATTCGCTGAAGGAATGCTGTCTGATATTGCAGCCGAGGTTATTGCCTCGTCTGTATTATACCCTTCATCGGTTACGCGCAATTTTATTGCATACGTACCCTGAGATACATAAACATGATTCTGAGTTGGAGATGCGGTATCGTATTCATAAGAATCTGAGATGCCGTCAAAGTCGATATCCCACTGATAACGGACCAATCCTCCACTGGAATTAGAAGCGTTGAGGAGGATCGACTGCCCTTCAATGGCAGAATACGCACCCCCGGGATTGACTATTGGCGGGTTTGATAAGACATTAAGAGTAACCGCTATATCTTCAGCAGCCCCTGAATCGGAACGAACAGTTACAGTGCCTGCGTATATATTCGGAGAAAGACCGGTCATGTTTATACCTATCCCTAAATTAAAGACTCCTGTAGCATCCAATGAGCCGGAAATATCTGATAGAGTTATCCAATTGTCGTCAGTGTTAGCTGTCCACTCAAGGGTCCTCGTGCCGTTATTTCTTATTTCTACATTCTGGGACGATGGATCATTACCATACTGCTGCCCCTGAAAATTAAGAGACAGAGGAGTCAGTTGCATATTTGTGTAGGGTACAATGCCGTATATTTCTACTTTCCCTGTTTGGAGAGAGGCTATAAATAATCTGTTACTATTACTTCTAGCTATTCCCATCGGTGTCCTCATAGGATTGGCGATGTCTGTTATTTTTCCGCAATAATTGGCAATGCCATTAACATTGCAATCACTGTGATAAACATAAATGATATGATACATCGACTCGGTTACATATATCCTTCCTGATTCATCTATTTCTATCCCTTGAGGCTTGTTCATTTTGCCTTCAATATCACCATATTCTCCAAAACTTGTAAGCAAAGTCCAGTTTGAACCGCTGACTTGAAAAACCTGTATTCTTGCGCCCTTCAATGTGCCGGATGGCCCTGATATTATGGGGTGGTCAAGTATAAGAATCTGCTGTGTTGTTTTATCTATCACAATTGATGAAGGATAGGCAAACTGACCGCTTCCGTTTGATGGACATCCAAAACAATAATGATAGCTGCCATCAGGTAAAAAAACTTCTACTTGATTCTGGATATAATCAACTACATAAACATTTCCGTTGTTGTCAATATCGATCGAACTGGGCTGGGTAAATTCTCCATTACCCGAACCAAGCTTATGCAAGAATATTAAATCAGCATTATAAACTTCAACATCTCCAATATTCTTGTTGCCAATATAAATAATCCCAGCATTGTCTACTGCAACACTGATGGGTTTTTGAAGACCTATCAAGGTTGTTACGTATTGACCGCTCTGACTGAATTTAAGAAGCCGGTTATTTACTGATTCAACGACATACACATTTTCGAAAGCATCGAGCGCAACATCTGTAGGGGAATTTACAATTGAGGAAATAGGATTAAGTCTGGCACAATCCGGCATAACAATTTGAGCAAAACATTCATCTTTGATAAGAAAAAAACATAACATCAAGAAATATGATATTAACAAATGTGTATTATTGATTCGTTCCAACTTCATTTCAAGTTCCTCAGTATCAAGGGAAATATATCAATATATAATCGCATGCGCTACAATAAATTTCTATTAAACATTTCCATTGTTCCCTGATGTAATGATAATATTTATATTAATAAAGCAAGAAAGATACCATTTAAGAATGATTATAACCTTATGAAAATAAAGATAAAGATAATCTACTCATGAAGTGAGGGTGAAAAAAACCTCATCCTATGAGGGGTTTTACTCATTGATTTGCCGTAGGTATAAAGTATTTATTCTCAGTAATCATAACTACAGTACTAAGCGGAAAATAACTTAATAGCAGATGATATTCGTGATGTAAATAACTATCATTATGAAATGATAAATTAATTGACATATTGCCTTCTGTAATGAATCAGTGTTTTGATATTTGAAGTTCCTTATTGACAAATAACAGGCTGTAATGATAATGTTTTTATTGGTAACCTAATTATTCAGAATGATAATTCAATAGTGATAAATATATTAACACAAATAAGGTTTCTGATGACAAAGTTACGATGTATTAACTGTTAAAGTAAATGACGAATTGCAAATATATTATTTGTTTATGTGAGGGAAGATGTTTTTTTAACTAAAATCCCTAAGATAACAAAGTGGTTCATTGTGAAGTAAGGAAACTCAAGGATATTTAATAAGTTACAAGTTGCTGAGAGATAATCTATGCTAAATTCAGAAAATAGAGTACAATATACCTTTAACGCTTCGAAATCTGTGTAAACCAAAAGGAGTAATAAACGAATAGTAATGACTTAAGTAATGATAAGAACGGTTGATGTAGTTTTGATAAATAATGCATTGTCATAGTTACTAGAACTTAGTGAATTATGATTAACTCATTAACAGTTTCTCATGTCTTATAATATTAATTGGGTTTAATAAGAGAGCTTAAGGTTTCATTTGTTTATTCCGATGAATGCTATAAATTATATAAACATACGATTGTGGAAAATTGTTAGATTTGAAGTAGATATTTTTTTTATTTTCTGCTGCGATATCAGTAATATTTTTTTAGGAAATAGTGATTAGTTAATAAAATTCGGTTACTTAAGTGTGACTGAAAAAGCGGAGCAGTGTCTATTTAATAACTAAATGAGGATTCAACTTAACATTGATCATATTCAGCATTACCTCAAATCTTTAAGAATGTTTTCCAGATATATTTCCATGTGCTTGGGTATTCTTAGCATGTTGTCATGTGTTGGAAATGATGTTGTAAAGTCAGAGTCCTCATTTGAATCTGCTCCTTCCCATATATCTTCTGAAAGCGTAATCGGTGGCACTGGTTCATTTGACCCATTGATAGTTGATAAAAAAATATTAACGGCTTCTTCTAAAGATGTAAATAACAACTTACCCTCTTCTGAGACGTCTATTGCATCAGGATATAAGGGGGATTATATTATTGGTCCTGAGGATCTTGTCGAAATAAATGTTTATCAGGTAGAAGAATTAAATCGGACTGCAAGGGTCAGCTCTAGCGGTCATATCAAATTGCCCCTAGCCGGTACGATAAAGGCATCAGGTCTTACCGCGCCTGAATTGGAAAGCGAACTAAGTAAAAGACTTCAACAATATCTTCAGGAGCCGATAGTCAGTGTATTTATTAAGGAATACAGGAGCCAGAGCATAACTGTTCTGGGGGCCGTTATAACACCTCAGGTTTATATTGTGACACGTCAGAAGTTTTTAATTGATATGATATCTATGTCTGGTGGGCTTACAAAAGATGCTGGAGATATTTGCTATGTAAGACGGGGGAATGAGACTATTATAGTGAATATTAAGGATTTATTAGTTGGAGGAGATATGAGATTGAATATACCTGTTTTTTCTGGGGATCTCATTCATGTTCCTGTGGGAGGAGTTATATTTGTTGACGGTTCGGTGAATAATCCAGGATCATTTACTATGCAAGGAACAATAACCTTGACTCAGGCTATTGCTATGGCAAAAGGATTTAAATATGAAGCAATTAGGGATGAGATTAAAGTATATAGGGATACGGGGAAGGACACAAGAGACATAATCGATATTGATTATGATGCAATCCTAGAAAAGAAATCTCCGGATATTTTCTTAAAGGACAAAGACGTTTTAATCGTTCCCAAAAGCGGTGTTAAAGGCTTTTGGAACGGATTTGTCCAATCACTTACCGGGGCCTTTAGGTTTGGAAGTAGCGTTTCGGTTGGAGCAGGTTTATAAAAGAGGTTTTATATTAGCTTGAACCATCAATTTAATATATTAAGGAAAGAATCATGAGTAGAATTGAGGATAGCCTGGAAAAAGCAGTAAAATTAAGAACTGCGTCCGCTCCAGCAATACGAAAAGAACCTTTACCCCCTGATTTTTCAAGGTCATATTATGAAGACAGAGAGAAGCAACCTCACCTGCGAGACTATCTGGATATTCTGATTAGAAGAAAATGGATTGTAATTATTTTCCTGGTCTCAGTTGTTATAACAGGGACGATTGCAACTTTATTAATGAAGCCGTTATATAAGGCAACGACTACCATACAGTTGGGAAGTGGCAAAGCTGAAATAGTTACATTTAAAGATGTGTATAAAGTTGGTGGTGATCTTGAAACACAATACGAAATTTTAAATAGTAAGAATCTTGCAGAGAGAGTCGTCACAAGACTATCTTCAATGAATCTAGAAGAAGGTGGGGAAAAAATTTCAATTGGCGATGTCAAAGAAGGATTAGAAATTGAACCGATAAAGAAAACTGATCTTGTATCAGTTAATTTTATTGCACAGTCTCCAGAAGTAGCTGCATATATTGCTAATACCGTTGCTGATGAATATGTCAATTTCAGACAGGAGAGCAAGCTCAAGCCTTCGCAATTAGGAGGAATTAGGCTTAGAAAAGAAGTTGAAGATATAAGGGGCAAGCTTGAAGCCTCTGAAAAACAACTTAACGAATATGTCGCGAAAAGTAATTTTGTCTTTACCAGGAATGATAAAGATTATGAAAATCTTCTTGCTCAAAAATATTCAGCACTTGACCAAGAGCTTAATAAGGTAACAGCAGAAAGGATCTCAACGGAAGCTATCTACGAAGAAGTTAAGAAATCCGGCATAGATTATAATGTTGTCCTTGAAAAGCCCATCATACAGTCTCTTATGAGAGATTATATTAAATTGGAATCCGAGTATTCCAATCTTTTGATGATACATAAGCCCGAGTACCCTAAAATGCTTCAGCTCAAAGATCAGATAGAAACTATTAAGAAACGAATCGAAATTGAAGAACAAAATATTATTAATACCCTGCATTCAGATTATCAGTTGGCATTAAAGAAAGAAAAGTTGTTATCTTCGGCTATAGCAAAACTTCGCCTGGATGTTACGTCTCTTCAAAAGGATATGATACAGTTTCAAATATTAAAGAGAGAGGTTGAGACAAACAGGACAATGTACGACACGCTTCTTCAGAGACTAAAAGAAGTCGACATTAGTACAACTCTTACTGAAAGTGATGTACAAATTTTGGACAAAGCTCAAGTTCCCAAAAGCCCTTTCAAACCGCAAAAGGCTTATAACATTGCTTTATCATTATTATTTGGAATATTTGGCGGTGTGTTTCTGGCCTTCTTTGTAGAGTATTTTGATAATACAATTAAGACTGATGCTGATATAGAAAGAATATCCCGTCTCCCTGTCATTGGTAGGATTCCCATATCAAAGACAAACACCAAAGAACTAATAAATGATGTCTCAAATGACGACTTGGCGTTTTCAGAGGCATTCAGATCCATAAGCACCGGCATGCAATTTTCAAATACTTCGAGACTTCCCAAACCAATCCTAATTACGAGTCCTATGACTCAAGAGGGCAAAAGCACAATCTCGGCAAATATTGCAAAGAGTCTAATTAACTCACAGAGAAAGGGGATTATCATCGATGCGGACTTAAGAAGACCGGATATTCATGTGTTATATAATCTCGATAATTCTACAGGTCTATCTTCATATCTAACCGGGGAGTCCAAGTTCGACGCATTAATTAAAAAATCTCCTCACCCCGGTCTCGATGTTATTACAGCAGGCCCCATACCGCCAAATCCTTCAGAACTCTTAGATTCATCACAAATGAGAGAACTTATTGACGCTCTGTCAGCAGCTTATGATTATATAATAATTGATTCAGCGCCGGTTTTGGGCATGTCTGATAGTCTGGTCCTGTCAACAATTTCAGAAGGGGTAATATTGGTAGTGAAAGCCCAAAATACCCCTCTGGACGCCTTGACCCAGACTCATAAGGCCTTGACGAATATTAATGCTAATACTGTAGGAGTCATTCTTAATGGAGTTGACATTAAATCGGGATATGCGTATTCATCTTATTATAATTCTCCTTACCTGAGTGATAATAAGAAAAGTGAAAAATTACTGTAATAATATAAGTTAAATTGGAAGTTGTAATAATATGTATGGGTGAACAGTTCAGAGCAGAGACAGTTAATGATTTAAATTTCAGATTTTTTAGCGTGGCAGCCCTCATAAAAAAGGTCAAGAGGGGAATTGGGACAGAAGAACTTTACAGAGAAGCAGAAAGAAAATTTGATACATTAATTGAACTGTTAAGTGATTCAGATATAGATAGAGCATTAATTGCCGGGATTGGGTACTCGCTGGATGAACTCAAAGAGATATCACTTTTAATTTTTAATCGTATAATTTCTCATACAAGTACAAATCCTTATATTACCCTCTGTGTCTCAGAGGAAGCTTCTTTGGAGGAAATTAAACGTAGGAGGAATAAGCTTCTATATATATTTCATCCGGATAGAAATCCAAATGAACTTACTAATAAAACCAATACTATGAAAATAAATGAAGCATACAGTCTAATTTCAAATAAGTACTATAAAGCAGGCGACCAATTTCGATATGTCAAAACAAGGGGGCCACGTTATCATTCCAGCAGAAAGAAAAAGACGTTCATGTTTTTTATTATTTTAATCATGTTCATTCTTATTTTCTGGATGGTTATTAAAAGCTGTAATTTATTTTAGATATATCGTGTTAGTTTTACGCAGAAAAAGTATGATATACTTTTTTTAGCTAATCTTTAGGGAATAAATCTGAACAGTTATTATGAATGCTGGACTTCTTCATGAGCGAAACTGAAAAGAAAGCTCTATTTGATCCCTCTAAGCAAGATATGAGTCATTTTGTTACAAATATCTATCGGATTATTCAGGACATTATCATTAAGAATAGGCGTTCTGTTTTAATTATTACTCATTTTATACATATAACCCTAGCATATTATTTATCATTTGTTATCAGATTTGAATCGGTCATTTCTCCGGAATATCTAAATATGATGCTGGCATTTTTCCCCATAATTATGATTATTCGTCTTATATTATTTTCGCAGGCAGGTCTTTATAAGGACATGTGGGGTTATTCAAGTATTGGCGATATGATTAAGGTCGTAAGATCTATATCAGTTGGAAGTGTTATATTTTTTATTGTAGTCAGATATCTGATTGGCAACAAATCATTTCCCGTATCTATTTATATACTCGAATGGCTGCTACTTATTATAATTTCGGGTGGAAACAGACTGTCAATACGGGTCTTAAGAGAATACCTGCACGCCAGTTCTTCAGGGAAAAAAATACTTATTGTCGGTGCTGGAGATGCGGGAGATATAATCGTTAGAGATATAAAAAGCAACCGTAAATCGTCTTATGAACCTATCGGGTTTATTGATGAAGATATCCACAAGAAAGGGCTCAGAATACATGGGGTCCCCATATTCGGGCCGATAGACATAATCCAGGAAGTTATAGAAAAGCATAAACCGGAAGAAGTATTGATCGCTTTATCTTCTATGGATAATAATAACATCAGAAGGATTTATGAACTTTGCAAACCATACAATATAGGTATAAAAAAGCTGCCGGAATTAAATGAAATACTTGAGGGTAATTTTGCCATTACGAAAAAACTCGGTGAGCATTTGGTCCAGGCAAACCTTGTAACCGAGGAGAAAATACAGGAGGCCTTAGCCCTCCAAAAGAAAGAAGGTGGACGGCTTGGATCAAAACTTATAAAACTCGGATATATTTCAGAAGAAAGACTTGTCTCATTTCTTAATAAGCAATTTGGTATTTCACATATGAAACCTATCTCACTTGAAGACCTCTTACAGAGGGAACCGGTGCAGACAAATATTCAATCGGTGAAGAAATTTATTGAGAATAAGTCTGTTATGGTCACCGGCGCCGGGGGTTCAATCGGGTCGGAACTTTGCAGGCAGATAATGAAGTATTATCCCTCCAATTTAGTACTCTTTGAAAGATATGAGAATAATCTATTCAAAATCGATCAGGAACTAACGGCAATCAGAAATAATAATGGAGAGGTCCATATTCCGATTACACCTGTTATTGGAGATATAACGGATATAGCGTCATTAGAACATGTATTTTCAAAATACAGGCCGCAGATAATTTTTCATGCCGCTGCACATAAGCATGTGCCTTTAATGGAATATAACCCGATTGAGGCTGTGAAGAATAATATTATAGGAACAAAAAATGTCATAGATTATGCTTCGGAATACAATGCTGATAATTTTGTAATGATTTCTACAGATAAGGCTGTAAATCCGACAAGTATCATGGGAGCGACTAAACGTATAGCCGAATTTTTAGCTACAACAAGAAATATTTCTTCAGATTCCAAGTTCACAACTGTAAGATTCGGGAATGTCCTTGGGAGCAACGGAAGTGTCATCCCGACATTTAAACAACAAATCAAAAATGGAGGTCCGGTAACAGTTACACATCCTGATATTAAAAGATTCTTTATGCTCATTCCTGAAGCTGTGCAACTGGTATTATTGGCCGCCTCATCAGGGAATGGAGGAGAGATATTTGTCCTGGACATGGGAGAACAGATAAAGATCGGGGCACTGGCAGAAAATCTTATAAGACTCTCAGGTTTTATTCCCAATAAGGAAATAAAGATCAAGTATACAGGATTAAGACCAGGAGAAAAACTATATGAAGAGCTTTTTGATAAATCAGAAAAAACTACCCCTACATTTCATCATAAATTCAAAATGGCTATCCCGGAAATACCTTCCTATGATTTACTTATGAAATATATATCTGAACTTGAGAACATTGTTCAAAATAACGAATTGGATAAGATAATACCTACTATCAAAAAAATAGTTCCGAATTTCCAGCATGAAGAAATTTTACAGGCAGATTATAGGATGATAATATAGCAATAACTATTATGATGTTAGATGAAGCTTCCTCAAATATATTTCTATATAAAAATCCCCACAAAAAAAGTCCTGAAAATGCCCCTGAAATGCCTGATGGACAAAGTGCGACCATTTGAATATCTGATCTGCAATATGTTGGATTATATTGAGCGGTCTTAAGAAAAGAAGTATGATTTTATTTAAAAAGGAGACTATATGAAAGTTGTAATTCTTGCCGGTGGATTTGGCACCCGTTTGTCTGAAGAGACGGGCGTACGTCCAAAGCCGATGGTAGAGATAGGTGGAAGACCCATTCTCTGGCATATCATGAAAATATATACGGCCTATGGTCTAAATGATTTTATTATTTGTCTTGGTTACAAAGGTTACTTTATCAAAGAGTATTTTTCCAAGTATTTTCTACACATGTCGGATATTACTTTCGACATCAAAAATAACAGCATGCAGGTACATAATAATGATGTTGAACCGTGGAAGGTCACTTTGATTGATACCGGTGAGAAGACGATGACGGGAGGACGTCTTAAACGAGTCGCGGATTATATTGGCAATGAGCCGTGCTGTTTTACTTATGGAGACGGTGTTACTGATTTGAATATTAATGAATTAATAGCCTTTCATAAAACTCAAAAGTCGCTGGCTACGTTAACTGCAGTTCAGCCGCCGGGAAGGTTCGGGGTCATTAATATAACCGAAGATCATAACAGGATACTGAGTTTTAAAGAGAAGCCTAAAGGCGACGGCTCCTGGGTAAATGCAGGCTTCTTCGTATTGGAGCCAGGCGTGTTTGATTATATCTCGGATGATTCAACTATATGGGAACAGGAGCCGATGCATAATCTGGCAAATGACGGAATGTTATCGGCTTTTAGACATTACGGTTTTTGGCAGCCTATGGATACCTTGCGCGACAAGTCTTACCTTGAAGAAATTTGGAACTCTGGGAAAGCGCCGTGGAAAGTATGGTAATTGGGTGAAAAGCGCGGACTTCGTCGTCATAGGCGGCGGGATAATAGGCGTTAATGTGGCGCGGGAACTGAAAAAAATATATCCCGATTCCAAAGTGGTTTTGATGGAAAAGGAAAAGGAGTGCGGCTTGCATGCAAGCGGCCGGAACAGCGGTGTTCTGCATGCCGGATTCTATTATTCAAGTGACAGCTTAAAGGCGAGATTTACCCGAACCGGCAATAAGCTGTTAACTGAATATTGTGAAGCTAAAAATATTGCAATTAATAAGTGCGGCAAATTAGTTGTTGCTATGGATTCGAGTGAGCTCAAGTCCCTTGATGAACTGTTTAAAAGGGGCAAATTAAACGGCATTGATTTGGAGGAAGTTTCAGAAGAAGAGGCAAAGAGAATAGAGCCCCGTGTCAAGACGTGCGGCAGGGCGCTTTTTTCTCCGACAACGTCAACAGTTGATCCGATGGAAGTCATGCAAGCGATGAAACATGATGCTGTTAGTGAGGGGGTGGGAATTCATTCTGATGTGTGTTTCATTAAAAAAAGATCACAAGACATATTCACCTCTAAAGGCGCTTATCGGGCGGGCTACATAGTGAATGCCGCCGGCCTTTATGCAGACAAAATTGCCCTGGAGTTCGGGTTCTCGGAGAAGTATCGCATTCTCCCCTTTAAAGGTCTTTATTTATATTCTAATGAACCGGCGGGAGCTATTAAAACAAATATATACCCCGTCCCAAATCTGAAGAATCCATTTCTTGGAGTTCATTTTACAGTCACTGTAAATGGTAAAATCAAAATAGGTCCGACTGCCATACCGGCCTTCTGGCGTGAGCACTACGGAGGGCTTGAAAATTTCAAATTATCTGAAATGGCCGAGATATTAATGAGAGAAGCAGGCCTGTTCGCTTCCTCCGGGTTTGATTTTAAGAGGCTGGCGTTAGAAGAAATAAAGAAGTACTCAAGTGAAAGAATGGTATCATTGGCATCAGCGCTTATAGAGGACATTAAAAAAGAGAACTATAACAAATGGGGCAAACCCGGAATACGAGCACAATTGCTGAATATAAAAGAGAGAAAGCTCGAAATGGATTTTGTGCTTGAAGGTGATGATAAGTCTATGCATGTATTGAATGCGGTTTCTCCGGCTTTTACGTGTTCAATTCCATTTTCACAGTACATTTGCAAAGAAATACAATCACGATTAAATTGAGAAAGTAAGAGGACCAACTATGAAAATACTGATTACCGGCAATATGGGTTATATCGGTCCGTGCGTTGTGCAGAGATTACGGGTTTCGTTTCCCGATGCGACGCTCTTAGGGCTTGATATGGGATATTTTGCAAACTGTCTTACAAATGCGGTAATCCTGCCTGAATGCAGGGTGGACGCGCAATATTTTACAGACGTGAGAAATATTTCCGAAGAGTTGTTCAGAGGCGTGGATGCTATAGTTCATCTTGCCGCAATATCAAATGATCCCATGGGCAACACGTTTGAAAAAGTGACATTTGATATTAATCATATGGCAAGTATAGACCTGGCAAAAAAAGCTAAGAGCGCCGGGGTGAAAAGCTTTGTTTACGCATCAAGCTGCAGCATGTACGGCGCTGCCGATGACGGGCCGAGAAGCGAAAAGTCCCCGGTCAATCCTCTTACTGCATATGCAAAATCCAAGATTGCCACCGAGAACGATCTTGAAAAAATAGCGGACAGCGGCTTTAAAGTGACATCCCTCAGATTTTCAACTGCATGCGGCTTCAGTGAGAGGTTAAGGCTGGATTTGGTGTTGAATGATTTCGTCGCATGCGCGGTTTCTTCTAGAAAGATTACTATCCTAAGCGACGGCACTCCCTGGAGGCCGTTGATAAATATTAAAGACATGGCAAGAGCGATAGATTGGGCCATCAGCAGGGAGCCGCAAAATGGCGGAGCTTTTCTTGCAATAAACATCGGAAGCGATGTCTGGAACTACCAGGTCAAAGAGCTTGCTGAGGCAGTGGCTGAAGTCATTCCCGGGGTGGAAGTCTCAATCAACAAGAACGCCCAGCCTGATAAGCGCTCATATAGGGTAAGCTTTAAACTGTTTAAGGAATTGGCCCCGGAATATCAACCGGAAGTAAGCCTTAAAGAAACCATCCAGGAATTAAAAAATGGCCTGGAAGCAATGAACTTCAGCGACGGGAATTTCCGGAACTCCGGATTCATGAGATTGAAGGTATTGACCCATTTGAGGGAACAAGGTCTTTTGACGGAGAATCTTGAATGGGCAAAGAATGGGAGCAAGACATAATTATGAATTTTTCAAAATCTGATCTGCTTCGTAAAAGATTTCACGAAATTATTCCCGGCGGATCTCATACCTATGCCAAAGGCGACGACCAATTCCCGGAGTTTTTACAGCCATACATTGTCCGCGGGCAGGGCTGCCACGTTTGGGATGCGGATGGGAATGAATTTATTGAATACGGCATGGGACTACGCGCTGTTACACTCGGCCATGCATACAAGCAGGTTACCGATGCCGCCTGTAAGCAAATGCTCATGGGCAGTAATTTTATAAGGCCGGCATCTATCGAACTGGAATGCGCTGAAGAATTATTATGCATGATCAGTGGCGCGGAAATGGTGAAGTTCGGTAAAAACGGATCTGATGTCACAAGCGCGGCAATAAAACTTTCGAGGGCTTATACCGGAAGGGAAATGGTTGCCATCTGTAAGGACCACCCTTTCTTCTCAGCAGACGATTGGTTTATAGGCACAACGCCCATGTCGTCCGGGATACCCAACGCGATTAAGGACTTGACTATAAAATTTCCATACAATGACGTTGAAAGCCTTAAAGCGCTCTTCAGCCAGTATCAAGGTAAGATAGCTTGTGTAATTTTAGAACCTGAAAAAGACAGAGTGCCTGAGAATAATTTTTTACAAGAGGTCCAACAGGTATGCAGAGAGAACGGGACGGTTCTTATATTTGATGAAATGATTACCGGATTTCGCTGGCATAACGGAGGAGCGCAGGGTTATTACGGAATAACGCCGGATTTATCAGCCTTTGGAAAAGCCATGGGCAACGGGTTTTCCGTGTCTGCGCTTACAGGGAAAAAAGAACTGATGAAGCTGGGAGGGCTTGACCACGACAGAGAACGGGTCTTCCTGCTGTCTTTGACCCATGGAGCGGAAACTCATTCATTGGCAGCCGCGATAGAGACAATGAGAACATATAAAAATGAACCGGTAATAGATGTTCTCTGGGCGCAGGGGGAAAAGCTGGCCAAAGGAATCAATAAGTCCATCGATGAATATAAGCTTAACGGTCATTTCGAAGTCATGGGAAAACCTTGCTGTCTTGTTTATACGACGCGGGACCAGGACAAGCAGCCTTCTCAACACTTCAGGACATTGCTTCTTCAGGAAACCATCAAGCGCGGCCTGCTTGCAACGAGTCTTGTAGTCAGCTATTCACACGATGATGCGGACATTGACAGGACAGTAGCGGCATTTCATGAAGCCTTATATATTTACCGGAAGGCGCTGGATGAAGGTGTCGAAAAATACCTTGTCGGAAGACCCGTAAAACCGGTATGGCGCAAACATAATTAACAATGGAGCTCACGATGACAAATAAGAATTGCCTGTGCAGATATTGCGGACATCAGTTGGAACACACCTTTGTAGACCTGGGCATGTCGCCGATGGCGAATTCATATCTGAGAGCGGAACAGCTTCAGAAGATGGAGCCTTTTTACCCGCTTCATACCTATGTTTGCGGTAAATGCTTTCTTGTGCAACTGCAGGAATTCGAGTCTCCTGAAAATATTTTCGGTGATTATGCCTATTTCTCTTCATATTCCGACTCATGGCTGAAGCACGCAAAAGACTATACTGACATGATGACCCGAAGGTTTGGATTTGACGCAGGCAGCCGTGTCGTCGAGATAGCGAGCAATGACGGTTATCTGCTTCAGTATTTTAAAGAGAAAGGCGTTCCTGTGCTGGGCATTGAACCGGCGGCGAACGTGGCTCAGGCTGCAATAGCAAAACAAATCCCGACGCTGGTGAAATTTTTCGGAGTAAAGACCGCGGGGGAACTGGCCGCTGATGGCAGGCATGCCGACCTGATTATCGGAAACAATGTATTGGCCCACGTGCCGGACCTCAATGATTTTGTCAGCGGATTAAAAGTCCTTTTGAAACCGCAGGGAATCATTACCATGGAGTTTCCTCACCTGATGAGATTAATGGACGAGAACCAGTTTGACACTATCTATCATGAGCATTTTTCGTATTTTTCATTTATCACGGTCAGCAAAGTCTTCACCTCGCATGGTCTCAAAATATTTGACGTGGACGAATTACAGACACACGGCGGGTCATTGAGAATCTATGCCGCTCATGAGGAAAATGCATCAAGGCCTGTTGAGAAACGGGCGCATGAACTTATTCATAAAGAAGAGGGCAGGGGGTTCGCTGCAGTAGAACTCTATTCCACATTCAACGAAAAGGTCAAGGAAACAAAGAGGGCCATCCTTGATTTCATGATTAAAGAAAAAAGAAGCGGGAAGTCTTTCGCGGGTTACGGCGCTCCGGCAAAAGGAAATACTCTTTTGAATTACTGCGGCATCAGGACGGATTTTATCGACTATACCGTTGATCGAAGTCCCCACAAACAAGAACATTCATTGCCGGGTGTCCACATCCCGATTTACGGACCTGAAAAAATAACTGAAACGAAGCCGGACTATCTGGTCATCCTCCCCTGGAATCTTAAAGATGAGATTATGGAACAGATGTCTCATATACGTTCATGGGGTGGTAAATTTGTAGTGTTGATCCCCGAAGTGCAGGTAATTGATTAAGTGATCTTTAAGGAAACAAAATTAAAAGGCGCGTATATAATCGAACCGGAAAGATTTGAAGACGAGCGTGGCTTCTTTGCGCGCACATGTTGCAAGAGAGAGTTTCAGGATCACGGGCTGAATTTTCATGTGGCGCAATGCAATATCTCCTTCAATAAGAGCAAAGGTACTTTAAGAGGAATGCATTACCAGGCAGGTCCTCATGCTGAGGCAAAGTTGGTCAGATGTACTCAGGGATCTATTTATGATGTAATTATTGATCTGAGGCCGGAGTCAAAGACTTATAAAAATTGGTTCGCCGTTGAATTGAATAAAGATAATCGTAACATGCTTTATATACCCGAACATTTCGCACATGGTTTCCTTACATTGGAAGATCATGCCGAAGTGTTCTACCAAATGTCCGAGTTTTATAACGCAGAAAGTACACGTGGGGTCCGGTGGGACGATCCCGCGTTTTCCATTCATTGGCCGGCCGCTGTAAGCGTCATATCTGGCCGGGACCGGGATTGCCCGGATTTTGAATCATGAGAACAGATACAAGTATGCAGATATATGATCTCAAAAAGACGATCGACCTGAACATTGCTTCTCAGGAAATGTTTGAGCTTATGCATAAACTATATCCCATTTGCCGCAGCATCACCGGAAATGGTTTTAGGGACACACTGAAAATAATCCGGGAGTATGTCCCGCTCAAAGTGCATGAGATACCCACGGGGACAAAGGTCTTTGACTGGACAGTGCCGAAGGAATGGAACATAAACGATGCCTATGTCAAGAATTCAAAAGGGGAGAGGGTAATAGATTTCAGGAAATCCAATTTGCACATTATGGGCTATAGCGTGCCTGTTCAGGACAGGATGCCGTTATCAGAATTAAAAAAACATCTCCATACCTTGCCTGATCATCCCGACTGGATACCGTATAGAACTTCATACTACAGGGATGATTGGGGTTTTTGTCTGAGTCATAATGAAATGCATAAGTTTGAAGAAGACACCTACGAGGTATTCATTGATTCTTCACTTGAGGATGGCCATTTAACTTATGGTGAGTATTTTATAAAAGGAGAGAGCGAGCAGGAAATCCTGCTGTCATGCCATGCCTGTCACCCGTCTCTTTGCAACGATAATGTAGCTGGCATGGCTTTGACATCCTTACTTGGTAAATATTTAAACCAGCTGACCCTGCGTTATTCATGCCGCATACTCTTCATTCCCGGCACAATCGGATCGATAACGTGGCTTTCCCTGAACGAAGCGACTGCGCGGAACATTAAGCACGGACTTGTTGTTACATGTGTCGGCGACCCCGGCATGTCTACATATAAGAGAAGCCGTACCGGGTATGCTGAAATAGATAGCGTCGTTGAACATGTGTTGGAACATTCCGGCAGTCCGTACCGTGTAGTCGATTTTTCACCTTATGGCTATGATGAAAGGCAATACTGCTCTCCGGGGTTTAACCTTCCGGTCGGCTGTCTTCAGAGAACGCCTCACGGAGAGTATCCTGAATATCATACGTCAGCGGACAATTTTGATTTTGTGAGGCCGGAGTATCTGGCGGATTCATTTTCGAAGTATCTTTCCGTCCTGAATATCCTTGAAAACAACAAAGTCTATCTCAATACAAATCCGAAGTGCGAGCCTCAATTGGGGAAAAGAGGTTTGTATACCACTACCGGCGGCAAAAGCCATACAGTTGCCGATCAAATGGCGCTGCTGTGGACCCTGAATTTGTCGGACGGTCAGCATAACTTACTCGACGTCGCGGAAAAATCAGGGATTTGGTTCGATGATATTTATGAAGCGTCCCGCGCCCTGCTAAGGACCGGTTTATTGGAGGAGAGTTTGTGCGGGAAGTAATCGGTTTAGTCCCGGCAGCGGGAACAGCATCTCGAATAGCCCCACTTCCATGCAGCAAAGAATTATATCCTATTGGCTTTCGTTCAACTAATAACGGCAGCGAGCTGAGGCCGAAAGTCGTAACGCATTATCTCCTTGAAAGTTTGCGGTCGGCAGATGTCACGAAGGCGTATATCATATTGCGTGAAGGTAAATGGGATATTCCCAAATATTTCGGTGACGGGAAGATGATAGATATGGACCTGGCCTACCTCATGATGGATTCACCCTATGGAGTGCCTTTTACACTTGATCAGGCATATCCGTTTGTAAAGGATGCCCTTGTAGCGCTGGGATTCCCTGATATAATTTTTGAACCGGACGATGCATACAGAAAATTATTTATAAAACAGACTGAAACAAATGCCGACATAGTACTGGGACTCTTTCCCACCCTGCAAAAGCATAAAACGGATATGGTTGAACTGGATGAGCGCGGTACAGTGTGTGCTATTCATATAAAACCTGAAACTACGAAGCTGGTATATTCATGGGAGATTGCTGTCTGGACCCCGGCATTCACGAAATATATGCATGATTATATTGCAGCAAAGAAAGAAAATATCATTGATTTCCATTGTCAAAAAGAACTGTTTGTAGGGGACGTGATCCAGGCTGCGATCAGGGACGATATGTATATAGAATCCGTAATTTATCAAAACGGAAATTGCATAGATATCGGAACTCCTGAAGATATGGTCAAAGCTGCTTATATGTCAAACCGGGTTTTGAAGGACAATAGCATATGACAATTATGCTTCAGCGGAACGGGACAACGGCTGTACTGAAAGGATTAGGATGAATTTTATTAAGAGAACATTACAAAAATTTAATGATGCTCTGGACATAAAAACAGATAGCAACACATTAACCGTTATTGACCCCATAACGAGATGGCAAAAAAGAGATTTCAGTGAATTGGTTGAATATCGGGACCTGTTTTTTTTATTTGCCTGGCGTCAAATAAAAGTTATGTATGCACAAACGATATTGGGGTTTTCCTGGGCTATATTGAAACCTTTTGTACAAATAGTTATTTTTACTATTATTTTCGGAACGGTTGCCAAAGTGCCCACGGAAGGGGTACCCTATTTTCTTTTTTCATGCGCTGCAATCGTCCCCTGGAGTTTTATATCGCAGGCAATTTCCGAATCTAGTCAGAGCCTTATTACCAACTCAGGAATGTTGGGAAAGGTCTATTTTCCCAGGGTGATCTTTCCATTAACGCCTGTCTTCTCCAGGCTGATTGATTTTGGAATTTCTATGCTTATTGTATTATGTGCCATGCTGTATTATCATGTTTATCCCACACGGAACCTGCTACTCTTTCCATTGTTCGTTTTTACTATGATGCTTGTTCCTACCGGTATCGGCCTGTGGTTGTCTTCTCTTGCTATAAGGTATCGGGATGTTAACCATGCAATGGTCTTTATTATTCAAATGCTTGTTTACACCGCTCCTATCGTATATTCCGCATCATCTATACCGGCAAAATATCGCTATCTATATTCACTGAATCCGATAGTCGGAGTAATAGAAGGATTCAGGGCCTGTTTGCTCGGGACACCAGTGCCATGGTCGTATATAATTCCTGGAGTCATCACATCCGTTATTCTAATTATCACTGGAGCAATTTATTTCAAGCGTATGGAAAAGATCATAGTTGACGTAATATAGCAAGACAAGCAGTCGATCTCAAGGAGTGAAATGAGCAATATAAGTTTATCAATTAAGGCTGAAAATTTAGGCAAGTGCTACCGCATAGGCGTAAAAGAGAACATGCATGACAGCCTTGCAAAAAGTATATTTAATTTCGTGAAAAGTCCGGTAAAAAACTATCAGAAGCATCGCTCACTTTATAATTTTGATGACGTAATACAAGGCGCAGAAGGCAACACTTCCGATGTAGTTTGGGCCTTGCGGGACGTTTCCTTTGAGATAAAGCAAGGGGAGGTTGTTGGGATAATCGGCATCAACGGCGCAGGGAAATCAACTCTTCTGAAGGTCCTTTCCAGAATTACAAACCCAACAAAAGGGTATGCAGAGATTCGTGGGAAAATATCAAGCCTCCTGGAGGTGGGCACCGGCTTTCATCCTGAACTCACGGGCAGGGAAAACATTTATCTTAACGGCACCATTCTTGGAATGAGAAGCAAGGAGATAGACCGCAAATTTGATGAGATTGTGGACTTTTCAGGAGTGGAAAAGTTCATCGATACACCCGTTAAGCGTTACTCCAGTGGTATGAAAGTTCGACTGGCCTTCGCTGTTGCGGCCCATCTGGAGCCTGAAATACTGCTTATAGACGAGGTGCTTGCAGTCGGAGATGTGCGGTTTCAGAAGAAATGTTTAAACAAGATGGAGGACGTAAGCCAGCATGGAAGGACCGTCCTTTTTGTGTCACATAATATGCAGGCGGTGACCCGGCTTTGTCCACGGACCATTCTCCTGGGGAATGGTACACTGCTGGCTGACGGACCATCGCATAAAATAGTTAATCTCTATATGGATTCCGAAAAAGGGCTTAAAGATGAACGTGAATGGCCTGATCTCAGTGAGGCCCCTGGGGATGATGTGGTCCGGCTGTGTGCTGTTCGGGTCCGCTTAGAGAATGGCAGGCTTACAGACGCCGTTGACATTCGTAAACCTGTTAGCATTGAGATGGAATACGAGGTGCTTCAGCCTAAGCAGGTGTTGATGGTCTACTATCATGTTGTTAACGAAGAAGGTCTTGAAATATTTACAGCCATTGATAACGACCCTACCTGGCGCAAGCGCGAGCGGCCGGTTGGACGGTATGTAAGCACAGTCTGGATTCCAGGGAACTTCCTGTCGGAGGGGATACTATATATCGGTCCGGGAATATACAGCCTGGATCCGTATATGAAACATTTTAGCTTCAACGACGCTGTTTCATTCCAGATAATCGACAGCTTGGATGGTGACACGGCGCGCGCAGATTTTGTGGGCAACATGAATGGTGTGATCAGACCGATGTTGAAATGGGAAACTCATTATGGTCCACGGGGATCACATAACGAAGAAGCAATGGCAACCAGGAACAAATCAAGATAACCCCCCCTGTAAGGTTCTCCCCAAACTTGTCCATAAGCTGATACAGCGTGACAGGAAATATCCTGAATACGTATTCAGGAAGACTTAGCTCTCTTTATATCAATGAATCCCGAAATTAATCGGGATGTTTTTGTTCTATAATATTTCACATTGAAATTTTCAAATGAATAAGGATATGCATGAAATAACATATCGGGAAGCCTCTCCTGCAGATTACCCTGCTATCAGTGAGCTAATGCGCCAGATGGGATGGGTAAACTGCATAGCCGTACCTGAGCGTTTTTACAGAATGATTGATAATTCAAGCAGGACGGTTGTGGCACTTGATGAATCCGGCATTATAGGTTTTGCCCGGGCCATATGTGATAGCGAATCGAACGGTTATATTACCGACGTTGCAGTTTCGCCTTCAAAGCAGGGGCGGGGAGTTGGGCGTAGACTTGTAACAATTCTGATGGGAGACAACCCTGAGATCAAGTGGGTCATAACTACAGCCCCGGCAAGCAGAATGTTTTGGGAAAAGCTGGGATTTACGACGCTGCATAATGCCATGGAAAAAAAAAGGGCATCTCAAAGACCAAGTAAAATGCATCCTTATTCTCAACCGGACACAAATTTGTTTAATAAATATGTCTTAGGTGTAGTGAAAAAAATATATCGTTTTATTAAGCCATAATTAAAAGTGAATCGGACATCTTATCTTATGAAAATAGCATTGATCCAGTTAAACATAGCATGGGAGTCAAAAAGAGCAAACTTTGATAAGGCTGAACTGTTTGTGAAAAAGGCTTCGCATGAAAAATGTGATATTGTTGTTTTCCCTGAGATGTTTAATACGGGCTTTTCCATGAACGTTTCTGCCGTTGCAGAAGATAAAGACGGAGAAACGGCGGCGATATTGTCAAATATGGCACAAAAAAATAATATCAATATCATAGCAGGATATTCGCTGAAAGATGTTGATAATGGAAAAGGTAATAATATCGCTGCTGCATATGACCGTAAAGGTTTGCTCATTGCATCGTATACCAAAATCCATCCTTTTTCTTTTGCAAAGGAAGATCAGTATTATTCGGCCGGCAATACTACCGTTATATTTGATATCGAAGGAATGAAGGCAAGTATATTTATTTGTTACGATTTGAGATTCCCTGAAGTATTCAGAAATGTAGCAAAGGAAGTTCAGACGATATTTGTAATTGCCAATTGGCCATCAAGCCGCAGGGAACATTGGGAAACACTGCTTAAGGCAAGGGCTATAGAAAATCAATGTTTTGTAATTGGAGTCAATCGGACCGGAAAAGATGGTAATGATATCCAATATCCAGGCTCATCTTTTGTCTTCGATCCATTGGGGAAGGAAATATGTTCAGGCAATGATGTAGACGAACTTATAATATGCAATATTAATATTCATGAAGTCTCAGAAATACGCGCAAGGTTCCCGTTTCTAAAGGATATGCGTCGTTGGAAGTAGGAATATGGAATTAATAAAATAAATAAGTGGCACCCAGCATACCTTATCAGTTCTTCCTTCCCAGTTTTTTAGCGGCAAAGATTATTATTTGACATTAACAGACTTATATGATAAATAAACAATACCCATCAAAAAAATATTCTATCTCGACTTGCAAGTCCAGCTTCTACTGTTGTCATCTGAACATGATGGAATTATAGAGTGTAGTCATTCCTTACACTAATATTGGAATAATCGTCGAAATTATTGACATGATCATCCTGTAATTAAAGTAATCATATTGAAAATATTTTAAATATCAATCAGTTAAGAAAATGGTATTGTATTTGCATTATATGTCTAATCAAGGTTTCTTGCTAAATGGGCAAGACTATGCCCAGGGTTATTAATATTCTGATATCTAGCTACATTAATAATTTTAGAAATATGGAGGATAAAATGAAAAGAGAATCAAAATGTTATGCACAATAGGTGTGAGTTTGATATTTGAGCAGAATTCATATGCTCAAATAAGTGATGGTATTGCATCTTCAGTGCAAATAAAAGAAGGTGACGAATGGCGATATTTTAAAGGGGCACAGAAGCCGCCTCAAAACTGGAACCAAATTGGATTTGATGAGAGCGAGTGGCAAAAAGGACGATCAGGTTTTGGATATGGACAAAGCCTAAACAACACCTATCTCGGGGATATGAAAGGCAATTATTCAACTATCTATGCCCGCAGGACGTTCGTCATCAATAATATTTATGAAGTTACCGGCATGACCCTGTCTTTAGTTTGTGACGGTGCATTCATTGCATACCTGAATGACCTGGAAATTATCCGAAATAATTCGAGCCGGCAGGCAGAACGTTTTAATGTCAGCGGGTTTATACACGAATTATTACCAGGTAAAAACATATTATCTGTTGAGTGCACTAATGACGATATAAACAGCAAAGATTATTCTTTTATTCCTTTATTTGAAGTTCATGAATATCAGGAGGGGGGCATACAATGATTAATGCAAAGTGGTCAAACATGAATAAGAATAAGATGCAAATGATTTTGCGGTCTTCAATTAATATTCTGCTCATTCTTGTATTTATATTGTTGATGCCCGGCAGAGCAGACGTATTCGCTGGAAATGCTAAATATATTATTCTGATGGTTGGGGACGGCTGGGGGCAGAAGGCCATAGAGGCAACAAATAAATACACCGGTACAACTCCTCCCTTTCAGCAAACTACACAGGACAATAATCCCAGCACGTGGACCCAGCACTGGGTGTCAACATTCCCCATCGGTGGAAGTTATAGCTCGGCCCAGGCATGGTCGAACTTCAGTTATGTAATGAACAATCACGGAGACAGTGCTGCTTGTGCAACCGCACTGTACACAGGTTCCAAAACTGCCAATGGCAGAGTTACCGTATCTTCTGACGCATCGCAACGTTTTGAGTCAATAGCAGAAATCGCACAAAGTTATAATAAATTGGTAGGCGCAGTCAGTACGGTCCCTGTTTCACATGCCACACCAGGGGGCTGGGTAGCACATAATGATGATCGCGGCAATACCTTTGCTATAGCGGACGAGGGTCTTTTCGGGGATCCGAACACTACAGGAACGCCGGCAACTGACTGGAAGTATGGAGGCGGCCACGGGCCATCGATAACAGCTGATGTCCTTATCGGATCAGATGGCGCAGGTTATGTCAGCAGCCAGATACTGACCAAACTGAGGAATGAGAGCGGAGCATTGGGAAACCCGGCCCGTGATATTACAAAGCATTTTCTTGTCGAGCGTCAGGGTGGCCAAAATGCCAGCGCAGCCCTGATGCAGGCTGCAACTGATCCTTATGTAACAAAATTGGCAGGACTATTTACTCATGTCTATCATAATGCTAATGATTCCGGCTACTCAACTGAAAATCCGAGGCTTTCTGAAAGCACAAGGGCAGCATTAAAGGTACTAGGAAAGGACCCGAATGGTTTCGTGCTTATGGTTGAAGGGGGCGCAATCGATTGGGCGGCACACGCAAACAACATGAACCAATTGGTCGGTGAGGTGAAGGATTTTGATGATGCTATCAAGGAAGTCACTGACTGGGTAGAAAAGACCGGCTACTGGACAGGCAGCACCAATGACAGCAACTGGAATAATACATTGATCCTTGTAACGGGAGATCACGATTGCGGCTATCTTACAAAGGGTCCGGGAATATTTCCAAATCAGCCGCTTGGTAATGTCAATGATACCACCCTTGCAAAGGAAAAAATTGTATCAGGCACCGGCGGGCTTCGTGCAAGCTGGGAGGATATGGACGGTGACAGTCTTGTAGATGCCGGCGAGACCGTATACTGGTATTGGAATTCCGGAGACCACACTACATCCCTAATCCCGCTGTATGCCCGTGGGACCGGCTCCGAACTTATTGCCCAGTACGAAACAAGTACGGATTCTGTACGTGGTCCTTATATCGATGACACACAAGTGTTTACTGTTATGAATGACGCACTTGCAGCGCAGTCGTGTAATGAAACAGGTTATATTTCGGTGTTACCGGGACAGTCGCTGTATGGCAACCCTCTGGATATTACTTCAAGCGCAGCTACAAGCGACGCAACCAATGTGACATATACGGTAAAAGTCACTACAGGCTGTGATGTAGATCCAAACGGTTCGTTCATCAATGCAGAAAATTTCAGCGGTACCATAAACCAGGGCTCAGGCTACTGGTCAATATCAACCAGCAATCCAGGGTATTTCGGCACCGGTCATCTGCGCTCTGATTATGGAAGCGGAGGCTCCTGTCCTGCGGTCGATCAGGGAAAAGAATACCGGGTTTACTTCCCGACTGCCGGGACTTACTACATCTGGCTGAGGAACTGGTCCAAGAGCTTATCCGGTGACTCCGCATTTGTCGGAATCGATGGCAACTGTGCCGGATCAATCAGTGAAAGCGACAGCAGCGGCCAGACATGGAACCAGTGGAAATGGACAAAGAAGATGTGGACGGGTTCTACCCCTATTCCTAATACTATCAGCGTTCCCACGCCGGGCTTTCATACCGTAAACGTATGGGTGCGTGAAAATGATTACCGCCTGGATGGTATTTATTTAACTCAGGGGACAGAAACACCGACCGATGCCTCGCATGGCATTGATGTGAATCCGGCTTCCTGCAATACAACCACGATTTTTACAGGAAGTGAGGCGCAGGCAACATCAATTAATACAACAGGATGGACAAATGGGTTGAAAGACATTGAAATAGCCGGGGACGATACCCAGTGTCTTAATCCCCTTGCAACAGCAAGCGGCACTTTTACCTTTAACAGCACAGTCCCAAATGCTGACTCTCTTATCATATCAGCTAATACTGCAATCGCTTCCATTGATCCTATGGAGGGAGACGCGGGGATTGTAATGCAGAGGTTTAAAGTGGACAGCAACAACGTCCAAAACGGTCAGGTTGGACTAACATCTCTCACTCTTAGCGATGAGGGGACAACAGCATCAATCTTAGATGCCAAGATATATATATCAACGACCAGTTCAGGTTCCCTTCCTGCCGACGCGGTTCTGATCGGAAATACCGGCCTGTGGGATGGTAAAGCCATGGCTATTACACTTAGTGGAGGAACAGCCGCAGATCGGACGGTCACAAACGGCACTTCCAAGTATATTTATATCGTCTACGATACTGCACCGGGACAGGCCGATACTACAATCCTTTCCCGTGTTTCCTCAGTTTTTGTAGCGGCGCCTGATTTGAATGTCGGGAATGTGGGCACTTCAAACCTGCTGAATATTTATGCCTGCGTCAAGACCGGTTCCATTTCAATGGTCCCCGGGCAGATATTAAACGGGAATCCTGCCAACCTCACATCACTTGTGAATACAAACAATGCTACGAACTTAATCTATACTGTGACAGAAGATAAATACTGTGACGTTAGTCCGACCGGCACATTCATTCAGGCCGAGAATTTTAACTCTACTATAGTGCAGGGCTCAGGAACATTTTCATTGGAATCTTACGGATCAGGGTATCTGGGGGCCGGTTTTATCGAGAGTCACAAGACTGGCACTGCAAAATCTACATGTCCGGCCATAGATGAAGGGAAGGAATACAGGGTCAATTTTACAACAACCGGAACTTACTATGTGTGGTTAAGGGTTTATAATTGGTCTGAATCCAATGATTCAGCCTTCTTTGGATTAGACGGCGCCTGTATCGGAGCCCTGAGTCCAAGCGATGCTGTTAATATTAACAGATGGCTATGGTCAAAGAGGGCCTGGACCGGGTCGACTGAGTTCCCCGCTACTATTAATGTTACATCACCCGGCGTTCATACTATTAATCTATGGGTCCGGGAAACTCTTTATATGATAGACGGCATCTATCTTACCAAGGGCACTGAAACTCCGAATGATAATAGCCATGGCATAGAAATAGGCGCTATTTGTCCTACAACACTCTTCTCGGGTACTGAAGCACAGGCGCAATCTGTAAATACAACGACCTGGACAAACGGCGAGAAGAAAATTCAGGTAAGCGGTGACGATGCCACATGCCTTACCCATATTACGCCTGAAGACGGTACGTTTACCTATGACCGGAACCATCGCCCTACATCAACGATAACAGACCCGCTTGATGGCGCAACACTGACCAGTGGTTCTCCTGACCCGTATGTAATCAGGGGTACAGCCAACGACGATGAATCGGTAAATCACGTAGAGGTCTCCACAGACGGTGGTGCGACCTGGAATGTAGCCGATTGTCCCGGCTGCGCCGGCGCTTCAGTAGACTGGACTTACAGTTGGGCGCTTCCAGCTAATGGGAATTACACAATCCTGAGTAAGGCCATAGATAACAGGGATGTTTCAGAAATATCGGGGCCGAGCTTAAATGTAACCATATATAGGGGCGGACCTTCAATCAGTTCTACAATCCCGACCAATGGAGCAACGGCCGTTGTAGCAGACAGCACTGTAACGGTCAACTGGGACAGAAATATTGATTGTTCAACAGTAACAAATACCTCCGTAAGCATTAGTCCTGCGCCGGCATCATGGACAAAAACCTCCTGCAGTGGGACCCAGGCAGTGTTTACGCCCGTCGGTCAGGCCGAATTGACTACATATACCTTGACTGTAAGCACATCTGTTCAAGATACGGTCGGCAATCCGATGGCTGCACAATATCAGTTTGCCTATACAACAGGTGAGTCTTCTGCGCCATCCTCTGCAATATCTGATCCTTTAAACGGCTCAAAGATAAACAGTAGTGCGCCGAATCCATATGTCATTACAGGAATGGCAAGCGACAATAACTTAGTACAGCAAATAGAAGTATCCACAAACGGTGGAAGCACCTGGAATCTCGCTGCATGCAATGGCTGTCCAGGGTCAAACGTGAGTTGGACCTATAACTGGGCACTGCCTGCTGACGGCACTTACCTCATTAAGGTCCGTGCAACAGACACCTCTAACAACGTCGAGATACCTGGCGCAGGAAATACTGTGACTGTTGACAGGACTTCGCCTTCTGTCAGTAATACTACGCCTGTAAATGGATCTACTGCGGTGGTTCTTAACCAGAATATATCCATTACCTGGAATACGAATGTAGACTGTTCAACTGTCAATACAAGCAACATAACATCAGACAGCCCTGGCTGGACTCTTTTCGGATGCAGTGGAAACACGGCATTTTTTACCACAAGCGGTCAGTCCGAATATGTGTTATATACTGTGACCGTAACTACCGCAGTGAAAAACTCTGTGCAAGTCCCAATGAGCGATCCATATCAGTTCTCATACCGGACCAACAAGAAACCCGTACTGGCAATCCTCCAGCCTGATGGCGTCAATGATTCATTAAAGGCTGGTGAACCTTACAATGTTGCTTATAACCTTGATGACCCTGACCATAATGTGACTGCGGCGTTTTATTACGATACCGACAATGCGGGATATGACGGCACGGCAATTTCCGGCGCGTGCGCTGCAGTATCCGAGAATGCCGGGGCAACCTGCGTCTGGGATACCACTGGTATGAATTCCGCCGGAATGCCTCCTCAGACCTTTTATATTTATGGAATAACAAATGACGGACAGGGAGAAGTTAAATCTTACTCCGTCGGTCAGATTACTATCTACCCGCCGAATGTACCGCCGGCATTATCCGTCTCTGAACCGAATGGAACGGATGATACGGCAGTCGCAGGAGATACCTATAACATTAACTATAACCTGACTGATCAGAATGTTGATGATACCGTGACCGCAGCGTTCTACTATGATAGTGATAATGTGGGATATAACGGCACCGCAATCACAGGACCATGTGCTGCGGCGACTGAAGGTACGGGCATAACCTGCGCGTGGAATACGGCAGGAATGACACCGGGCAGTTATTATATCTATGGTATCACAGGTGATAGCGGCGGCACTGTCAATGCCTATTCACCCGGACAAATTACGATAAACGCATTTAACACACTACCTTCATTTAATATCATAGAACCAAACGGGACGGCAGATGTTTTTAGACCGGGAGCTCCCCTGAATATAGTCTATAATCTTAATGATCCTGATGAGGTTGTGACCGCAAGATTTTATTATGACACTGACACGGAACCATTAAATCCTCCCGGATTGACAGGCATAACAGAATGCCAATCCGCGCCGGAAGGCCCAGGCTCGATATGTACCTGGAGTAATACAGCTAGTATAACGCCAGGCATGTACTACATTTACGGAAAAGTCCAGGACAGAACAGGTGCTACCGTTGACGGCTATTCGGGGCCTTTCATGATAGATGTGACATTGCCATCATCGGCGATCACTATTCCGTCAAATGGAGTTCTGATTAACAGCAGCGCATCTGACCCGTATACGGTAAACGGTACGGCTTCAGATAATTCAGGGGTCCAGGGAGTTGAAGTGTCCGTTAACGGAGGGGCATGGACATCAGCATCATGCACAGGCTGCGGCACCGGAAGTGCAAACTGGACGTATGATTGGAGCCTGCCTTCTGATGGCATATATACCATACAGAGCCGTTCGACAGACGTAGCTGGTAATTTGGAGATTCAAGGCGCCGGGAATACGGTAACTATTGACAGGACCGCGCCTGCAGTCAATTCAACAGTGCCGGCTAATGGAGCTGTGGGAATAGCTATAGACGGCAATGTAACTATTACATGGTCAGAGAATGTAAATTGTTCAACTGTGAGTACAGCAAACATCACATCAACCAGTCCAGGCTGGACCTTATCTAGCTGCTCAAACAACCAGGCGGTATTTACCACGAGCGGACAAGCCGATTCGACCGCATACCAGGTAAATATAACTACAGCAGTGACCGACATAGCCGGAAATCCGATGTCTTCAGCCTATCCATTCTCCTACACGACCAATGTTCCACCGGCTCTCTCAATCTCCGATCCCAATGGAACGGACGGAACTCAAACAATAGGTAATCCGTATACAATTATTTATTCATTGACTGATCCTGATAATACGGTAACTGCAGCTCTCTACTATGATACGGACAATTCGGGATTGGGCGGCACAGCCATTCCAGGCTGCGCCTCTGTTTCCGAGGGGATGAATGCCGAGTGTATTATGGATACCGCAGGCATGACTCCCGGCACCTATTATATTTATGGAGTCACCGGTGATGGAAGCGGAGGTAGCGCCTGCGTCACCCGCATATGGGACGGTGAAGGGACCGATAATCTCGCATCAAATGCGGACAACTGGTCAGATAATACTGCGCCTCAGACTGGTGAGGATGTTGTTTTTAACGGGACTTCCACAAAAGCTTGTGACTGGAACATCCCTGTTGAGCTTTTGTCATTAAGTCTCAATTCAGGATATTCAGGAACGGTTTCAATAAATTCTCCTTTGACAATTAATGGTGATTTGATTGTGTCTGACGGGACCTTGATTCAAAATGCAAATGTTACATTAAGCGGTCAGGGAGGCAGTTGCACTCCGCAAGGCGGCAGTCAGATCAGCGCATATTCAGCCGGGTCGATGACTATAGGTAACGCAGGCATAACCGTGACACCGACGAGCGGATTAGTGACAACAGAGGCAGGAGGGACAGCGACCTTTACAGTAGCGCTTAACACTGAACCGACAGCAGATGTAACCATAGCCCTGGGCAGTTTAGATACGGGCGAAGGCATAGTATCACCTGCAAGCCTGACATTTACACCTGCGGACTGGAATGGACTGAAGACTGTGACGGTGACCGGCCAGGACGATGCCATTCTTGATGGTTCAGTGAATTATTCAATAATTATTGACTCAGCAATCAGCGCTGACCTCAATTACAACGGAATTAATCCGGATGACGTGAGCATCATTAACACAGATAATGAGAGCCCGGCTGTGAGCATAGCAGCTACGACAAACGGAGCAGAGGATGCAGTGAATCCGACAAACGGTGTATTCACTGTAAGTCTGAGCACAGTGAGCGCAACGGACACGGTGGTAAGCTACACCGTGGACGGTACGGCAGCGGCCGACAATGACTATACGGCATTGAGCGGACAGGTGACGATACTTGCTAACACACCTTCAGCGACAATAACGGTGCCTGTAACAGATGATCTGGTCCTGGAAGGGAATGAGACGGTAGTAGTGACCATAACCGGAACGGACAATCCATCTATTACTTTAGGAGCGCCTATCAACGCAACAGTGAACATCTCAGATGATGAACATCCAGTTGTGAGCATAGCTGCTACGACTAATGGAGCGGAACCGGCGACGGATGGCGCATTCACAGTAAGCCTGAGCACGATAAGCGCAACCGATACGGTGGTCAGCTACACCGTGGACGGTACGGCAGCGGCCGGCAATGACTATACGGCATTGAGCGGACAGGTGACGGTACTTGCTAACACACCTTCAGCGACAATAACAGTGCCTGTAACGGACGATCTGGTCCTGGAAGGTGCTGAGACGGTAGTTGTGACGGTAACCGGGACGGACAATCCATCTATTAATGTAGGAGCGTCCAGTAGTGATACGGTGAACATTACAGACAATGAGACAACATCTGCGGTAAGTATAGCAGCGACAACGAACGGAGCAGAACCATCATTGAACGGTCAGTTTACGGTAAGTCTGAGCACAGTAAGCGCAACGGACACGGTGGTCAGCTACACAGTGGGTGGTTCAGCATCGGCTGGCAATGACTATACGGCATTAAGCGGACAGGTGACGATACCTGCAAACACGTCATCAGCGACGATAACATTGCCTGTTATAGATGAGCTGATTCCGGAAGGTACTGAGACGGTGATTGTTACCTTAACCGTTACAGACAATCTGACGATTACCATAGGAGTGTCCGGTAGTGCGGCAGGAAACATAACTGATAATGACAATGCCTTGGTGAGCGTAACGGCGACGATACAGGCAGAGGAGCCTGCGACAAACGGCAGGTTTACAGTAAGCCTTGACAAAGCCACTGACACAGACACGGTTGTAAGTTACGCAGTGGGTGGTACAGCAGCAGCCGGGACTGACTATACGGCATTAAGCGGTCAGGTGACGATACCTGCTAACCAGCTCAGTGCTCTGATTGATGTGTCGGTAATCGATGATTCAATTCTTGAAGGTACTGAGACGCTGGTTCTTACCTTAACGGGTACGAATAATGCATCGATCACACCAGGAGTTCCCAGCAGTGACACGTTAAACATTACGGACAATGACAACGCATCAGTGATGGTAGAAGATGTAAGTGCGACAGAAGGAGGCAATCTGGTATTTACGGTAACTCTGAACAATGCTGTATCCGGGGCCTTTGATGTGAATGTAAGCTTTACAAACGTGACGGCAAACGGCGGAGGTGTCGACTATAATAGCACAGGTAAAGTGCTCAATTTTGCGGGCACAGCAGGTGAGACGAAGCAGTTCACCGTGGCAACGACAGATGATGTGCTCTTTGAAGGTGCGGAAACATTCACTGTAAACCTCAGTGCTACCAACGCCTTGGTTAACGCCGGTGACACTGCCACAGCATCGATTGTCGATAATGAAAGTGCAACAGTAAGCATTGCGGCCACAATTAACGGCGCAGAACCTGCCACGAACGGGAGGTTCACCGTGACCTTGTCGAGCTACTGTCCGCAGTCGATTAACGTGAACTATTCGGTTTCAGGCACGGCAGCGGCAGGCACGGACTACACTGCATTGAGTGGAACTGTAACGATCCCTGCTTATACCCTGTCGAGAACGATTAACGTTGCGGTTATCAATGATTCGATTTTAGAAGGCGCGGAAACAGTGGTTGCGGAGTTAACGGGGACGAATAATGGAGCGATTACTGTGGGCTCGCCAAAGATTGCTACAGTAAATATCAACGACAACGAAAGCGCATCAGTGACAGTGTCAGATGTAAGTATTGCAGAAGGCGGCAACCTGGTATTTACAGTGAGCCTGAACAACGCGGTAGCCGGTCCCTTTGATGTGAATGTTGGATTTAGTAACGTGACTGCAACCGGTGGGATAGACTATGACAATACTGCCCAGGTGCTGCATTTTGACGGCACAATAGGAGAGACCAGGCAGTTTACAGTAACAACAACAGATGATCCAATACTTGAGCAGAGCGAGACCTTTACAGTGACACTGACTGCGACAAATGAACTGGTGACTGACAGCGACACGGCCATAGGTACGATTACTGACAATGACACGACCACGGCAAGCATATCAGCAACGACAAATGGAGCAGAGCCTGCGACGAATGGTGTGTTTACGGTAAGTCTGAGCACAGAGAGCGCAACTGATACGGTGGTCAGTTATACAGTGGGCGGCACAGCAGCAAACGGTACGGATTACACAGTGGTTGTGACCTTAACAGGGACGAATAATGGAGCGATCAGTATTGCGGTGTCTCCGAATAACACGGCGACTATAGATATTGCTGATGATGATACTTCATCCGAAGTCAGTATATCAGCTACGAACAATGGAGCAGAGCCTGCGACGAATGGAGTATTTACGGTAAGCTTAACGAAGGCGAGCGTGACTGATACGGTAGTCAACTATGAAGTAAGCGGCACAGGAGCGGCCGGAAGTGACTATGCGGTATTGAGCGGCACGGTAACGATACCAGCAAACGCATCTTCAGTGACCATAACAGTGTCTGTTATAGATGATCTGGTGCTGGAAGGTAATGAGACGGTGGTTGTAAACATAACGGGCACAAACAATGTGGCGATCAGTGTAGGAGCGGCCAACAACGCGACAGTGAACATCTTGGATAATGAGACAGCATCTGAGGTGAGCATAGCAGTAACGACTGATGGAGCAGAGCCTGCGACGAATGGTGTGTTCACGGTAAGTCTGAGTACGGTAAGCGCAACGGACACAGTGGTTGACTATACAGTTGGCGGCACAGCGGCGGACGGCAGTGACTATGCAGTATTGAGCGGCACGGTAACGATACCAGCAAACGCATCTTCAGCGACGATAACAGTGCCTGTTATAGATGATCTGGTACTGGAAGGTAACGAGACGGTGGTTGTAAACATAACTGGCACAAACAATGTGGCGATCAATGTAGGAGCGTCCGACACTGCGACGGTAAACATCATAGACAATGAGACAGGGGCTGAGGCAAGCATATCAGCAACGACAAATGGAGCAGAGCCTGCGACGAATGGTGTGTTTACGGTAAGTCTGAGCACAGAGAGCGCAACTGATACGGTGGTCAGTTATACAGTGGGCGGCACAGCAGCAAACGGTACGGATTACAC
>JACRQA010000143.1 GCA_016222915.1 Nitrospirota bacterium
GAAGAAGCGCTTCTGACAAAGACCGGCATTCTCGTCCCTGACCGGGAAGAAGAAAAAAAGGAGATGTCGTGCATGCTCGACAAGCTGAATGAGAGGCATCCTGTCCTGAACTTGTCCGTCATCATAAACCTCGACTGCAATTTCTCATGCGTCTACTGCTATGAAGCGGACCTGAAAGGCAAAAGCTACATGTCTGAAGAGACAGCCGACCGCCTCATAGATTTTATAAAGGACAAATTCGCGCATGGAAAGAGTACCATCAACCTGGACTTCTACGGTGGCGAGCCTCTGCTCAGCAGGGAGCTTATAAAATACATATCACGGTCCCTGAAGTCTTTCACGGAAAGCCGGGGCGGCGCTTATACCTTCACCCTGGTTACAAACGGTTCGTTATTAAAGAGAGATGCTGTGCAGGAGCTGGTCGATCTCGGTCTCATATTCGTCAAGACAACCATTGACGGCCCTGCGGAGGCGCACAATAAGTGCAGGCCCTTCAAATCAGGCACAGGCAGTTTCGATACGATCATAAACAATATCAAACAGACCTGCGATATCGTAAAAACCGGCATCGGCGGGAACTACACCAAGGGAAACTACATTGAATTCCCCACGCTCCTGGACTTCCTGAAAGAAGAGGGACTCACACCTGAAAAGGTCTACACGATTAAATTCGCGCCCGTCATAACCAGGCCCAAAGACGATATATCGCCTGCCGATTATCATGACGGCTGCCTTTCGGTAAACGAGCCGTGGCTGCTTGAAGCCGACTCGTTATTGAGAGAAGAGGTCCTCAAGAGGGGATTCAATACTCCGAAGATCATACCGTCTCCCTGCCAGGTGGAGGTGAGAGACTACTATGTAGTTAATTATGACGGGACGCTCTACAAATGCCCTGCGCTCATCGGCAAAAAGAGGTTTGAGATAGGAAGCCTGAAAGAAGGGGTAAAGGATGAGACGGCAATATAGATAAGCCTGATTGCAAAAGACCCTACTTGGACGCAGCCCTGGAGACCTTGATAAAGCAGGAAATAAAGTATAGAAAACTGATCAAGAGTTCCAAATGATAAAAGATATATCCCCCCTTTTACTAAGGGGGAGATTTTGAAACCCATAATCACAAACCTGTAAGATATTCCACATGACACATACCGGCGGGTTCAGAATATTTACCATATTGACCTCCATATGGGGGACCGTATACGGGCTTGTCGGGCCATTCTATGTCGTGTATATCTCCAACATCAGCGGGGGCATGGAGAAGCTCGGTATCGCATTCAGCATTATGATACTCGTGCAGTCCGTGGCGTCATATTTTGTCGGCCGTTATTCGGACAGGCTGGGAAGAAAGCCGTTTCTCCTGCTGACGGGACTGATGGACGCCGCCATCCTTATTGCCTTTACAGTCTCAACCAAAACTTATCAGATATACATTCTCCAGGGCCTCCTCGGCATTACCAATGCCATGAGCCTGACCCTCAGGGGGGTGATACTGGGGGACCTCACCGAGAAAGAAAAGAGGGGCGCGGACATCGGCAAATTCAATGCCATCGTAGGCGTCTTCTCAGGGATCGGGCTTGCCCTCGGAGGGTATATCACCAAGCATTACGGCCTGAAGGCCATATTCTATCTAGGCGCGGTTATCATTGCATGCTCTTCCCTCTTACTTTTTTTTATCCATGAAACCAGGAATATCCCTGAGAACGATTGAGCTTTTCTTCCCATGTGATTATAATATCCCAGATTAAATGAGAGGGATATTATCAGGATATTTATGCCGAATAAATTTCGGGAAGAGATCAGAAGATACCTCAGATACCTCACACTACCGGCATCCATCTATATCGCCATCCTTATAACTGCTTCATCCTCATGGTCGTCGCCGCCTGAAAGCTCAATCTCGGGTAGACCGCTTGTGCTTTCTTCAACAGCAGAAGAGCTGCTTTTGTTTTTTGAAGAGGAGGAGCTTGTGATCGCCACAAGGAGCGCAACCCCAGTCAGGAAGGCCCCGGCAATAGCGACCGTCATTACTGCTGATGAAATACGCAACATGGGGGCAAGGGATGTCCTCGATGTGTTGAAAATGGTCCCTGGATTCGGCGTATCTATAATCGAATTCAATCTTTTCATGCTGGAGGTCAGAGGGATCAGGACACAGCTTTCCGAAAAGGTCCTTTTTATGATCGACGGTCACCGTCTCAACCTGCACTGGAACGGGAGCGCGCTTTACCATATTGCAGATGATGTCCCTATCGACTATATAAAAAGAATTGAGATCGTCAGGGGTCCCGGCTCGGTCCTCTACGGGGCCAATGCCTTTGTCGCGGTCATTAACATCGTCACTAAAGACGCGGATAATATAAAAGGTCTGCAAGCTACTGCCGGCGGAGGCAGCTTTGACACTCAACATTATAATTTATTGTATGGACATGCCGGACAGAAATTGAAAATCACGGGCAGTCTCGACTACTACTATTCTGACGGGGCAAAACTTAAGATAGAACAAGACGCCCTGTCAGGCACTCCTTTTACGACCACGCCGGGGGAAACCAATCTTGGGAGCGAAAGGACGGACTTATTTTTAAAGGCATCATACGGTGACCTTACATTCAAAGGCCAGTATCAGAAATCTCGGCACGAGCAAAACATAGGCATGGGTTACGCCCTTGTTGACTACAGCTACCAGAAACAGGACAACTACTGGCTCGAGCTGGCATATGATTCGAAGATCGCGGAGGACACGTCCTCAAACATCAAATTGTTCTTTAATAGATTTTCACAGGAGCCGCGCGTAAAAGTCATGCCGGACAATTTTGCAGGCTCATTCCCCGGAGGGTTGATCGGCCGGCCCTTTCTCAAAAACAGGTCCTTTGGCGGGGAGCTTCAGATAGATTACGACATATCCAAAGACAACCACCTAGTTACGGGCGCCTACTATGAAAAGGTCAGGCAGTATGACGTGAAGCATTTCACCAACTTCGACCCCCGCGTCTTCCCTCCAACAGCAATAGACCTCGGTCGCGTCCAGGATGTGTCTTCATGGGCGAACTGGAACAGGGATGCAACGAGAGAAATCTGGGCGGCCTATGTCCAGGATGAATGGGACATAAAAGATGATCTAAGTCTCACTGCCGGCGTACGGTATGACCATTACAGTGATTTCGGCGGAACGACAAATCCGAGAGTGGGTATCGTATGGGGCTTCTGGGAGAAGGCTGATTTAAAGCTTTTGTACGGAAGGGCGTTCCGGGCCCCGAATTTTGTCGAATTATACAACCGCAACAATCCCGTTAATGTCGGGAACAAAGACGTGAAACCTGAAAAGATAACTACATACGAAGCAAGCCTGGGTTTTAAGCCTGCGAGATCATTCATGGTTGACCTCAATTATTTCTATAGTGAAATTAATGACCTGATAATATGGGATGCCCAGTCGCCCGCACTGCATGTCAATGCAGGCGAGGCTGAAGTCGACGGGATTGAATTCGTATTTACAGGCCAATACACTCATGACGATTACTGGAAATTGTCTTATACATACCAGGACCCTGTAGACTCGGCCACCAACGAAAGATTACCCTATGTTCCCCTGCACCGGGCAACAGGCAGCGTCAATTACGGGCTTACGAAATATCTGAACGCCCGTACGGACATTTTATGGACAGGAGAACGATCAAGGCCGGCAGGAGATAAAAGGGACGATGTAGCCGCTTATACGACAGTCGACCTGGCCCTTACATTAAAGAATTTTTATAAGACTATGGAAATTCAGGGAACAGTCCATAACCTGTTTGATGAAAAATATGAAGACCCCGATACATCAGGGGCATCGCAACTGATACCGGGCGACTTCCCGAGGGAGGGAATTTCGGGGATGTTGACTGCAAGTTATAAGTTTTAGATGAGGTGAACGTATCTCTGTCAGAAACTCCTTTCCGGGCATCCGCCGAATGACTACAAGGCGATGAATGACTGTTTATAACTGGGGCAAGGGACACGTTCTTAATGTTATCATATGTAATCCGGATACTATTGAGGCATGAGGGGATTGTGCTGAGACATAATTATAAATATTTTTTTCTTTCGACTGTCCTTATCGCCGTTTCTCTGTACGCCTGCCCTGCGGAATCCGCTGAAGTGCTCATTATCGGCGACTCCCAGCTCAAGCCGGTATCGGAACTGATTGCGGGAATAGAAGATGCTTTATCTGTCACATCAACCGTTAAAGCCCCGGCAGATGTAAAAGACAACCTGGAAAGCATTGTTTACCGTGAAGGCGCAAAGGCTGTTGTGGCCCTTGGTCAGGATGCGGTGAACATCTCTCTCTCACTCCCGGAATCCATCCCGGTCATTTACGCCCTGATCATTAATCCACCCGATACTGCAAGGGGAAATATAACGGGCGTTTATATGGCCACTCCTGTCAGCGAGTACATGTCTTTCATAAACAAATACTTCCCTGATATCAAGCGTGTCGGAATAGTCTGTGATCCTGTCACCAGGTCCGTCATTTGCCCTGCTGAACACAGGGCAAATGCAAAATTATACGACGCGACAAACCCTTATGAATTCATATCCGCAGTAAGCGGAATGCGGGGCGATGTTGACGCGCTGCTTCTTCTTCCGGAGAAGAACCTTCTGTCGCAGACCGCCATTGAGAAGGCTTTTATCTTCTCCTTCAGGGAAAAGATACCCGTAATAGGCATTTCTGAAAAATATGTTAAGACCGGCTCTCTCTTTTCACTCGGCTTTAATCCTGAGCATATGGAAAGACAGATCGGCAACCTGATAATAAAGGTGCTTAACCGCGGGTCGGCGTCCGGCATTCCCCAGTCTCCGCCTGAAAGGTTCACCCTGTATATAAACAGAAAAACAGCGGAAGCTACCGGCATTCGTGTCCCGCCTGAACTTATTAATATAGCTGAGAGGGTATATCCGTAATGGAATTCCTGGCAAACGGCATCAATAAAATCTTCAATGGAATTCTTTCGCGTTATTTCAGCACAATGAGGCAGAAAATCCTTCTTGTGGCTGTTTCCGGAGTGGTGCTCGCTTCCATTGTCTACACGCTTGAATCACTAAGATCGGAACACGAAATAATGAACCAGGAGATAAATAAAAAGGTCGAAGTAGTCATAAAGCTCGCCACAAATTTAGGGGAGCTGCCTCTCCTTTCCAAAAACCCCGAGGTCATGAAAAAGACCCTCGCGTCTCTCATGAACGTTGCGGACGTATCATATGCGGCGTTCTACGACTATGATATGGACCTCCTCGAAAAAACCGGAGACACCCCCCGCCCGGTCTGCGATCACCCACGCAGCCTGGAGACGTCGTTCATGGATGGAGAAGACCATATCGATCTGTGCGCCCCGGTCTTTACAGTCAGAGCGGGAGAGGACATCGATATGTTCCGTGAAGATGACACTAAAGAGAAAAGAGAGCAGGTGGGCTGGATCAGGATAGGATTTTCCAAGGCGTCCCTGAAAAAGGCCCAGCATTCGCTTATATTCAGGGGGATACTCATAGCGGTCATTTTCACACTTGTAAGCGGCCTGCTGATATACAAACTGACCGCCGCCGCCACAAAACCGCTTACACTGCTCTCAGGCGCGGTAAAGAGTGTACGGAACGGCAAATATCCCGAAGTGTCCGTGTCATCGGGAGATGAGGTAGGAATACTGACTTCAGAATTCAACAGGATGAGCAGGGCAATAAACGAGAGGGAGGACATGCTGATAACACGCGCCAAACTGTCGGCCTTTGTCTCAGACATCGGTTTTGTGCTGACCGAAGGCGGCCCCCTCCAGGCCACTCTTCAGCATTGCACTGATATCATTGTCACGCAGATCGACACGGCGCTGGCGCGCATATGGACATTCAACAAGGAAGAGAATGCGTTTGAGCTTATGGCCAGCTCCGGAATATATGGCCTTGCCGACAGCCCGGTCAGCCGCCTGTCAGCAGGGGATTCCACATTCTGGACGGTCGCGCAGAAACTCCAGCCGCAATTCGGCAACTCCATTGAAGGTCTTAATGCCGGGGAACGTGAATGGGCAAGAGATAAAGGGATTGTCTCTTTTGCGTTATATCCACTTGCAATAGAATCCAGGCTGGTAGGCATGCTGGAAATATTCTCCGGAAAGCAGTTCCTTGAGGAGACCTTCAACTCATTGGACACCGTGTCGGATGAGATCGCGATAGGCATACAGCGAAAGCTGGCCGAACAGCACATCGAGGCGTCCCTCGTGGAAAAGGAGGTCCTGCTCAGAGAGATCCACCACAGGGTCAAGAACAACATGCAGGTGATATCAAGTCTCCTGAATTTCCAGACCCGGTATGTAAACGATAAACAGTTCATAGGTATACTCAATGAGAGTCAGAACCGGATTAAATCCATGTCCCTGATACATGAGAAATTGTACCGTTCCAGCGACCTGTCGAACATTGATTTCAACGATTACATCAACAGTCTCGCATCTGATTTGTTTAAATTTTACGGGGTAGATTCAAGCAGGATTGCGCTGAACCTTGATATTGGTAAAATCGCGTTTGAAATAGATACCGCAATCCCCTGCGGCCTGCTGGTCAATGAGCTCCTTACCAATTCCCTGAAACATGCCTTCCCGGATGGAAGAAAAGGAGAGATCGATATTACGCTCAGGAAAAAGGAGCCTGACGGAGCTGACAATTATGAACTTATCATCAGTGATAACGGCGTCGGGATACCTGAAGACTTTGATATCTCAAAAACCAGATCACTCGGTTTACAGTTGATACATACTTTGACCGAACACCAGCTTCAGGGCCGCCTGGACCTGGACAGGACCAATGGCACCAGGTTCCATATCAGCTTCAGAGCGTTAAGGTACAAGAAAAGGATTTAATGTCCCTTCTTATGTTATCGTGATTTCCTTATCGTCCGTAAGGCCGTTTTTACGCATGAACGTTGGGACATCAAGATAGTTTTCACCGCCTTCGATCATCACCTCTTTTGACAGGAGCCTTCCCGCGCCCTTCAGGGTAGTTACGTCACGGGAGGGTCTCCATTTATCATAAGAGGGCATAACGGCGCGCGGCTTTTCCTCAAAGCCTGTGGCTATTACCGTTACAATAATCTTATCGTCAAGATCAGGGTCGATGACCGAGCCGAAAATGATCTCCGCGTCTTCATCCGCTGCCTCCCTTACAAGGCTGGCCGCCTCATTCACCTCGTGAAAGGATAAGGAGGAGCCTCCAGTGATGTTTATGAGTACGCCTTTAGCGCCATCAATGGAGGTCTCCTCCAGCAGGGGACTTTTGATTGCCATCTTCGCTGCGTTAACAGCCCTGTTTTCACCGTCCGCATTTCCGATCCCCATAAGGGCCCTTCCGCTGTCTGACAGAATTGTCTTGATATCAGCAAAGTCCTGGTTTATCAGGCCGGGGACGAGTATCAGGTCTGATATGCCTTTTACCGCCTGCCTCAGGACATCATTGGCCAGGTTCAGTGCCTGCAGCCACGGGGTATGCTTTTCGGTGATGTCCAGCAGCCGGTTATTGTGAATGATAATGATAGAGTCAACATATTTTCTCAGTTCCTTGATCCCCTGTTCCGCATTCCTGGCCCTTTTGTTCCCTTCGAACAGAAACGGCCGGGTGACTACGGCTGTTGTAAGAATCCCCATCTGTTTGGCAGTCTCGCCGGTCCCTGTTCCACCACCCATACCCGCGGTTATAAATACCATATCGGCCCCCCCGATGGCCTGTTCAATTAAAGTCCTGTCATCAAGCGCGGCCTGCCTGCCCACTTCAGGATTTGCGCCGGCGCCAAGACCTTTGGTCAATGTATTGCCAATCTGGATACGCTGGTTTGCAAGAGAGGATTCAAGCGCCTGGGCGTCCGTGTTGACGGCGATAAATTCGACCCCTGACAGGCTTGACGCTATCATGCTGTTTACAGCATTGCTTCCCCCTCCGCCCACGCCTACAATCTTGATTTTTGCCGTCACCTTGTTTTGGACCTCTTCCAGATCAAAAATTCTCATAATATCCTCCCTTTAAAATTTTTTATTATTAATATCAACTTTCATCTTTCATTAAACCCAAATGAGGCCTTTGATCCCAATAAAGTCATTGCGATAATGAAGGTGTTGGAAAATAATTTATTTTTCGATACCTTAAACGCAATTTCAATCAAGGGATTGATATATTTTTTATTCAAAGCTGCATGCATAATTTCAAAAAAAGTTCATCGAGTTAAATAAATTATTTTCCAACGCCTTCATTATCCGGCTAGCCAAATATCTTAAAGGCATCTTCATACCACCCCTTCACCTTTGCCTTTATCCCGCCTGTCCCGCTGCTGTTAAATCCCGTCAAAGGCAGGCTTTCTTCCGCGCAGTACAATGCCAATCCCGCTGCAGCGGCAAATGAAGGATCTCCTTTCATATCATCCGCACCGTCAAAGCCGGTCGGGACCCCTATTCTCACAGGGAGCTCAAGTATGTTCTCAGCCATAGCGGCCATCCCTTCCATGGCAGCAGCGCCGCCTGTAAGTACGACCCCTGAATTGATGACCTTCTGAAAACCCCCGGCTGTAATCTCGCTCTTCAGCAGCCCGAACAATTCTTCTGCCCTGGGCTGGAGGATCTCGATCAGATGTCTTCTCGGAATACTTCTGAACAATTTCCCATCAGCAGAACCAAGCTCTATCTCTTCATCGTCTTTGATGCATGTTATCATTACACAGCCGTGCTTCTTCTTTATCCGTTCGGCCTCCTGCGCAGGCGTCCTTAAACCAACGGCAATGTCATTTGTAAAATTGTTTCCGCCTACGGCAAAGACGGCTGAATGACAGATGCTGCCGTCATAATAAAACGCCATATCAGTTGTCCCGCCGCCGATATCGATGACGGCGACACCGAGGTCCTTTTCATCCTGTGTCAATACAGCGGCTGCAGAGGCAATGGGCTGAAAAACAACGCCCGTCACATCCAGCCCCGCCTTCTCACAGCTCCTTATCAGGTTCTGAACGGAGGCGGCAGCCCCGGTTATGATCTTCACATTAGTTTCAAGCCTGACACCTGTCATCCCCCTCGGGTCGGTAAT
>JACRQA010000144.1 GCA_016222915.1 Nitrospirota bacterium
GCAGGAGATACCCAACGGCTGGAAGGCCGTAGATATCGGCCCGGCATCCGTGAAGCTCTTTTCCGTTGCACTGGAAAATGCCAAAACGATTTTATGGAACGGCCCCATGGGTGTGTTTGAAGTAGATGCATTTTCACGAGGGACCTATGCCATTGCCCATTCGGTTGCAGACGCATACGCGCTGACAATCGTCGGGGGCGGGGACACGGACCTTGCAGTCAGCAGGGCCGGGGTATCTGAAAGCATTTCCTTTATCTCGACCGGAGGAGGAGCTGCATTGGAGCTTCTTGAGGGAAAGGCATTGCCGGGGCTGATGGCGTTGACGGACAAGTAACCCTGTAACTACCAAATTACAAGCACCAAATAACAAATAAATTTCAAATACCAAACATCAATGACCAAAACCAGCATGGCGGTAGCCGGGTTTTGGTCATTGGCATTTGGAGCTTATTTGTTATTTGGAATTTGATGCTTGGAATTTATTATTTGGGATTTGGAATTTCAAAATATTATTAGTGAGAGCTACGCCTTCTTATACGACTTCATATGCCTCTCAATTTCCCTCTTGGCTTCTTTCTCTTTTATCGATTCCCTTTTTTCATATTCCCTCTTGCCTTTTGCAAGGCCTATTTCAACCTTCGCCTTCCCGTCCTTGAAATATATTTTCAGGGGGACGAGGGTGAAGCCTTTCTGGCTTATGCTACCCCACAATTTTTCTATTTCCTTCTTATGGAGGAGTAATTTCCTTGTCCTCAGCGGATCATGGTTCTGGAGATTGCCGTGGCTGTAGGGGCTGATATGACAGTTCAGTATATATGCCTCCCCGTCCTTGATGATGACATAACTGTCTTTCAGATTGGCCCGGCCCTCTCTTAAAGATTTTACCTCCGTGCCGAGCAGTGATATACCGGCTTCGTGTTTGTCCTGAATATGATAATCATGAAAGGCCTTCCTGTTGGTCGCTACTGTCTGTTCCATGTTAAGAAGGATAACTTACCATATACTGCAAGTCAATATTTGCACAATGATGCAGAAAATCATACTCCTGAAAGGACAAGTCGCCGGACCGGGGGCCGCAGGCGGCACTTCAACTTCTGCCTGATTTTTTTGTTTTCTTTTGCTAAACTTCTTATCACATGGAAACCGATCCGGGCCGGGAGTCAAAGAACGAGAAGCAAAAAACAGGTGATCTCTGGCGTTTCGTAGGGGTTGCCAGCACGGTCGGCATCAACATGGTCGTCAGCACTTTTGTCGGGTTTGCCCTCGGCTACTGGGTGCTTGATAAGTATCTTGATACAGCGCCATGGTTTACAATTATCCTCACGTTTCTGGGGATTGTTGCAGGCTTCAGATATCTGTTTAAGATCGCCCAAAAGGCCGGGGAGAAGGATGATAATTAATTACCTATGGAAATTCTAAAAGGGGTATTTAAGAAAAGCATATTTATAATATTGCCGGCAGCAGTCCTGTCTGCGTTTCTATTTGAGCCCCGGAAATTCCCGCTGGGGATTTTGATGGGATGGCTCTTTGGAATAATAAACCTGAGACAGCTTTCGAGAAATATCGAAGGGTTGGTCGGGACGGAGAAGATGACATTGAAGCTGGTCTTTCTCAGCATGATCAGGCTGCTGGTCTTGTTCACCGCAATCTTTCTGCTGATTTATTACAGGGTGGTAAATGTATTCGGCCTGCTGATAGGGTTTACAGTGGTTTTTATCCTGATACTGGTTGAAGGGGCAAAGGTCGGGAAAAGAAGTTGAGCGTAGGAGCGGGGTAATCCCGCCCTTACATTAATAATCTGGAGGAATAAATGCGAAAGTATAGGTCACCTGAAAAAATGAAGCAGAGGCTCATTGAGTTGATGCTTGAAAGGACGTTTAAATTCACCGAAGAGCCGACGTTTAAACTCGCTTCGGGCGCAATGAGCAATTATTATTTTAATTGTAAGCCCACTACACTTAATTCTGAAGGCATGTATCTTATTGGGAATTTGTTATATGACATTATTAAAAGCAGGAAGTCCTGGAAGGTCAAAGGTGTAGGCGGACTTACCCTCGGCGCCGACCCGGTGGCAAATGCCATTGCATATACCGCCTATATCAATAATGAGGAACTGGAATCATTTGTTGTAAGAAAGGAGCCCAAGAAGCACGGGACCATGCTCTGGATAGAGGGGAATGTAAAAAAAGGCGATAAGGTTGTAATAGTTGAGGACGTTATTACCACCGGCGGCTCCACTAAAAAGGCCATTGACCGCGCAAGAGAATGCGGCCTCAAGATATTGGGTGTCGTGGTCCTGATTGACAGGCAGGAGGGTGGCCGGGAGGCTATCAAGGCATTGGGGGTGCCGGTCCTAGTGCTGCTGACCAAAGAGGAGATATTCAAGGCATATAAGAAGGCTTGCAAGAGCTAACGGGCTCTTTTTTCTAAATAAATAAAATTCAATGATTAGCACATTAATATTTTTTATTTGACGTAGAAACGATATATGTTCTACTATGATAAACCTTTTTTGCGCAATCCTTAAATTCAAGAGTAGCGTCCTTTTAGAAAAAGGGTTTTGATTTAGCAAGTTCACAATAATAATATTCCCTTGTCATTTTGCCAGGGGAAAACAAAGAAGGAGGGTCAAATGGGCGGTAAGTACAAAACACCAATGCTGGACGAGCTGGAAAAAGGACCGTGGCCGAGTTTCGTAACTGAAATTAAAAAGGCCGCAAAAAGAACAGAGATGGCAGATGATGAATTGGGCCAGGTGGAAAAATCCTACGTTACCAAACGTGGTTATTGGAAACACGGTGGGATCGTCGGGGTACTCGGTTACGGCGGTGGAGTTATCGGAAGGTATTCTTCTCTTCCCAATGAATTCCCCGGTATTGCGCATTTCCACACAGTCAGGTTAAACCAACCGAGCGGCTTCTTTTACACCGCAGAGGCCTTAAAGATGATCATGGACATCTGGGACAAGTATGGAAGCGGTCTTACGAACATGCACGGTTCTACAGGTGACCTTGTTCTTCTTGGAACAACAACTGAAAACCTCGAAGTGCTTTTTGCTGAATATTCATCACGCGGATGGGACCTCGGCGGTTCCGGTTCAGCGATGAGGACCCCGAGCTGCTGCGTAGGTCAGGCGCGCTGCGAATGGGCATGTATTGATACTATGGCCATTTGTAACGAAGTCACCCAGTACTATCAGGACCAGCTGCACAGGCCGTCATTCCCTTACAAATTCAAAATAAAGGTTGCAGGCTGCGCATGTGACTGCGTTGCAGCTATTGCCCGTGCGGACCTGTCCATTATCGGAACATGGAAAGACAATATCCGGATCGACCAGGCAGAAGTAAAAAAATATGCTGACGGCGGCATGAATATTCAGGCCGAGATAGTTGAAATGTGCCCAACCGCCTGCATGAGTTATGACGGAAAGACACTCAAGGTCAACGATGCACAGTGCAGCAGATGCATGCACTGCATTGCTAAGATGACTAAGGCATTGAAGCAGGGCAAAGTGAAAGGCGCATCAATTCTTGTCGGAAGCAAGGCCCCGATCGTTGTCGGATCGCTACTTTCCTGGGTCGTGGTCCCGTTCATGGAATTAGAAGCACCTTTTGATAATCTGAAAGACCTCGCCGACAAGATGATTGAGTGGTGGGATGACAACGCAAAACCCAGAGAGAGAATCGGCGAGCTTATCGAAGTCAAAGGTATGAGGCCGTTCCTTGAAGCCATTGAGATGCCGCCTGTGCCTCAGCAGGTCAAGTATCCGAGAAAAGACCCGTTCTTCTTCTGGTCTGAAAGTGATTTCAATTAATAATTTAAATAAATAATTAAATAAAGGAGGAAGTATCCATGTCATTACCAGAGAGACAAACTGATATTGGACCACCGCATTATGAAAAATTCTTACCGCCTGTAATTAAAAAGAATTACGGCAAATGGGCACATCATGAAGTTTTGAGCGGCGGCACGATGGTCCATGTAGCAGAAAGCGGTGATAAACTGTACACAGTAAGAGTTGCATCACCGAGAATTTTGAGCACGGACACCATTCGCGAGATTTGCGAGATGGCAGAAAAATACAGTGACGGTTATCTCCGTTTTACCACGAGAAACAATGTTGAATTTCTCTTGTCCGACCAGAGCAAGATGGCCCCTCTTCTTGCTGAACTGAAGGACAAGAAATATTCAGTCGGCGGCATCGGCCCGAGAATCAGCAATATCGTCCACACCCAGGGCTGGGTGCATTGCCACAGCGCATGTACAGATGCATCAGGTATCGTGAAATCAGTAATGGACGAACTCCATGATTACTTCACAACAAAGACACTGCCGAACAAGGTAAGGCTTGCAGTCGCCTGTTGCGTTAATATGTGCGGCGCGGTCCACTGTTCTGATATCGCAGTTGTTGCGATCCACAGGAAAGTGCCTGTTATTGATCACGAGACTGTTGGGAAAATGTGCGAAATCCCGACAACTGTTTCGTCATGTCCGACTTCGGCAATCAGGCCGAACCCGAAGACCAAGTCAATTACAATCAATGAAGAAAAATGCATGTACTGCGGAAACTGCTTTACCGTATGTCCTCCGATAGAAATTCACAATCCTCAGCAGGATGGAGTAGCTATCGTGGTCGGTGGTAAGGTCGGAAGTCTCAGGACAGACCCGAAATTCTCCAAGCTGGCAATCCCGTACATCGAGAATGAACCACCGAGATGGCCGAAAGTTGTTGCTGCAATAAAGAACATCCTCGACGTGTATGCGGCTAATGCCAAAAAGCACGAGAGGGTCGGAGAGTGGATCGAGAGAGTAGGCTGGGAAGACTTCTTTAAGCTGACTGGCATTCCGTTTACATTCCAGCACATCGATGACTTCACATTCATGAGAGACACTTTAAGAAATTCAGCAGCGTTTAAGTATTAAGATAGCAGTAAAATGGCAAGTAGTTCCGTATACTCGGAACTACTTGCCTTCTTCTTTAAACTTGCTTTTTGTTCTTGACAAAAAAAATTGCAAGAGGTAGTTTATTAACGCTAACCTTTAATATTTAATATCAATAATGAGGTGAGAATATGGAACAGACAGAAATTCAAGAGAAGATATTCGCCTATATGCAGCAAATGAAGGGCAAAAAGAAACTGAAAGAGAAAGACATCATTAAGAAAATAATGGAAGAGTCCGGAGATGACAAAGACACGGTCAAAAAAGCCCTGAGGGCAATGATTGACGTCGGCAAGGTCATGTATTCCTACGGCGGCGGGTCCAGCTCCGTAGAGATCCCCAGCGAAGAGTATCTCAAAGAAAAAGGATTAATATAGAAACAGCATTCGGGGATCAGGGGGCAGGGATCGGGATTATATTCTGACCCCTGCCCCCTGGTCCCTGAAACTTTTCTGCCCTCGCTTCATATGTTTAAAAAATCCATACCGAGGATAGTTGTCTCCGGCCTTAGGGGTGGGAGCGGCAAGACTATCCTTTCCCTGTCTCTCGTCACCTTACTCCGTGGAAAAGGCCTGGAAGTTATCCCATTTAAAAAAGGACCTGATTACATAGATGCCGGATGGCTGGCAAAGGCGTCCGGAGCCCCTTGTTACAACTTAGACCTCTTTATGATGGCCCCTGAGCAGGCCCTTCAGTCATTCATGACACATTCAATTAATTTCGACGTGGCCGTAATTGAAGGCAACAGGGGATTATACGACGGAATGGACCACAAGGGGACCTATAGCACTGCTGAGCTTGCAAAACTCTTAAAGGCCCCTGTAGTGATAATCATTGACTGCACCAAGGCAACCAATACTATCGCCGCCATGGTTTTAGGGTGCCAGAAAATGGACCCCGGTGTCATGATCGGGGGTGTAGTGTTGAACAGAGTAGCAACAGGCAGGCAGGAATCGGTCATCAGAAAGGCAATAAATGAAAAATGCAATATTCCGGTCCTCGGCGCTATTCCGAAATTAAAGAAAGACCCTTTCCCTGAGAGGCATATGGGACTGACCCCGCATCAGGAGCATGAGGGCATTGATGAAGCAATCGCGGCAGTCGCCGAAATAGGATCGCAATATTTGGATATGGAAGCGATATGGAAAGTGGCCAGTGAAGCAGGGGTCAGGCGTCAGGGGTCAGGGGTTGGTGAAAAACTAATCACGCACCCCGAACAACAGGGCAATGTCTTTACCAATCCCCAACCCCCAACCCCCAACCCTTCTGTCAAGATCGGCATCATCCGCGACTCCGCCTTTCAATTCTATTACCAGGAGAACTTTGAGGAGCTTGAAAAAAGGGGGGCGAAATTGATAGAGGTAAGTCCTTTGAGGGGTGATAAGCTCCCTGAATTGGATGCGCTATATATAGGCGGGGGATTCCCTGAAACGCATGCGATCGCGCTGGCGGAAAATACCGGCTTCAGAGATTCGCTTTATCAGGCAATCCAGGCCGGACTCCCGGTATACGCAGAATGCGGCGGGCTGATGTACCTGGGAAGAGGCCTGATATTAGAGGGCAAGACATATCCGATGGTTGGCGCGTTGCCGGTATCTTTTGTACTGGAGAAAAGACCGCATGCCCATGGATATACGATAGTTGAGGTCGAGAGATCAAATCCCTATTATCCTCAAAAGACTGTCCTTAAAGGGCATGAGTTCCATTATTCCAGGCCGGTGGACGTGGATGAAGGCGCATATTTTGTTTTTAATGTCAAACGCGGCAAGGGAATAGTTGATAATAAAGACGGCATGTGTTATAAAAATGTCCTCGCTGCATATACTCACATCCATGCCATCGGATCACCTGAGTGGGCCGACTGCATGATGAGATGCGCGTTAGAAAATAAAATAGGTTCAGAGGCAAGGCGCAAAGGTATGAAGTAACAGGACGTACTTTTCCTTTGACGACTTGTCCCTTTCCATAGGAGTTATTGATGGCAAGACCAAAACCTTTACAATGCCCCTTCTGTGATAATTATTTAAGGGCGCCGGTTGATATTAATTTCAAGGAAATGGAGCTTACAGGCGGGATATGCACATGCGGGGCGATATATGTGTATGACCGGACAGGCCGGAACCAGGGCGCTATGTTCATGGACGCGCTGGCATTTGCATGCAAAGGGGACATTGATAAATCCCTGTCATTGGACCCCGGGGATTATGAATCCGTTGATTATGATTATGATATGCAAGCCAATACCATAGGCAGGACCAGCAAGGCTGGCAAGCTCGTATTTGTCAAGCTGAAAAAAACAATAAAGGAATGAAAGAATTTGGGCGAACGATCAGATTTATTAACATCGATAAACGCCATATAAGATTTTTTTATTTGACCGGGAACATGGAATTATATTATAGTCCTTAATCTGTCTTTAGGTCTATTATAAATCAAAGCAGAAAGCTCAAATATTAGCTTCCGTTAGACAAAGGCGATACCAAAAAAATTTGTTCATAAGAAAGGAGTAGTGTAATGCCAACATTAGAAAGTGAAGGAAAAAGTTACGAAGTAGACGAAGAAGGTTACCTTATGGATTGGTCACAGTGGACCGAGGGGATAGCAAGTGTAATGGCAAAGGGAGACGGACTTGAGCTGACAGGGGAGCATTGGGAAGTAATAAAGTTTCTCAGAGACTATTTTGACAAGTACCAGATCGCCCCGATGATCAAGATCCTGACCAAGGAGCTTGCAAAGAAATACGGCAAGGAAAAGGGCAACACAAAGTATCTCTACGAGCTCTATCCGGCCGGACCAGCAAAGCAGGCATGTAGATACGCAGGGCTTCCGAAACCGACCGGCTGCGTATAATAGTTTATAAAAAATAAGATCAAAACAACTGAAGGGTTGTTACCATTCGCGTCATGAATGCGTAACAACCCTTTGTAAAATAGTAAGTCGCTCATCAAAATAATATACCAATGAAAATCAGTGTCCTGTTATCAGAGAAGAAACGTGAAATAGCAAAAACGTGGTTTGATTTGATAGTAGAGACATATCCGCAAGATACTGCCAATTTTTTAAAAACTCAAAAGAACAGGTTCGGCAACCCCGTAGGACATACAATTTCAGAGGGGATAGAGGTTGTCCTGGAGGAATTGTCCGGGGAAATGGATTTTGCAAGGATTTCCAAGTACCTCGATAATATTATCAGGATCAGGGCCATCCAGGATTTTACGCCATCCCAGGCCGTCGGTTTCATATTTCTCCTGAAAAAAGTGATTCGGGAGGAATTGTTTAATGAGATTCATGCAAACCATTTGTTCGATGAACTGCTGGTGATTGAATCGAAGATTGACCAACTGGCAAATATTTCTTTTGACATGTATATAGCATGCCGGGAGAAGATCTATAAGCTGAAGGCGAACGAATTAAGGAACCGTACATCCAGGATACTGAAGATGTCGAATATGTTCAAGGAAGCTGAAGTTGAAGAAAAAGACACGGCCGGTTTTTAATGAAATCGTTTTAGTTCCCCGGCCCGAAGAATATAAAAAATAAAAATAGTCAGACACAAGAGAGACGACTCTCTTACAGCATAAAAGAAAGGGGGAAAATAAATGGGAATGATCTTTTCTTTGATTGCCGTTATCGTTCTTGTTGCCGTTGCCTTCGTAGGAACACAGCTCCATCTGTCGGGTCTTTTCGGAGTTGCAATCCCATATTTGGCTTTCTTGGTGTTTATTGCCGGCTTTGTCAGAAAAGTGATCAAGTGGGGACAGTCGCCTGTTCCATTCCATATTCCTACGACTTGCGGGCAGCAGAAATCTCTGCCGTGGATCAAACAAAGCAAACTCGATAATCCTTCAACTACGTTGCAGGTCATTGGAAGAATGGCGCTGGAGGTATTACTGTTCCGTTCGCTTTTCAGAAACATCAAGACACATAGGACCGATGGCGGGCCTGTCTACGGCTCTAATAAATGGCTGTGGCTTGGAGGGCTTGCCTTTCATGTGACATTCTTTGTTGTCTTTATAAGGCATCTCAGGTTTTTTACCGAACCTGTGCCGGCCTGGGTCAATATGCTTGACGCTGTGGACGGATTTGTACAGGTGGGTGTCCCGCACATGCTGATAACCGGCGTGGTGCTCCTTGCAGCCGCGACTTATCTGCTGCTGAGAAGGATTTTCAATTCACAGGTCCAATACATATCTCTTGCAGCAGATTATTTCCCTCTGTTCCTGATAATCGGTATAGCGCTCACGGGGATACTCATGAGGTACTTCATCAAAGTGGATATTGTGAAGGTAAAAGAATTGACAATGGGACTGGCCACATTCAAAGCCACCGTGCCGGATGGGATCGGGTCGATATTCTTCATCCACCTCTTCCTGATAAGCGTGCTTTTCGCATACTTCCCGTTCAGCAAGCTCATGCACCTGGCTGGTGTTTTCATGAGCCCGACGAGGAACCTTGCAAACAACAGCCGCGCAGTCAGGCACATTAATCCGTGGAATCCGAAGGTCCACCTTCACACATACGAGGAATACGAAGATGAGTTTAGAGAGGTAATGAAATCTGAAGGCATTCCTGTAGAAAAGGAGTAGATAAATGGCGATAAAACCGAAACCGAATGAGTTGTTGTCAGCTATAAATTATGCCCCTCCTCAAAAGCAATGGATGGATAACCCTGTTGAATTTAAGAAGGGCTACTATTGTTATGGCGCAAAGCCTAAGAACCTTGAATACATAGGCTTCCCGAATGGACGGGAATGGAATTCCGCCGATCAGGACTGGAAGCTTGTAGACAACTGGAAAGAGATTTTCCTTGAGGGCATGGAAAACCTGCTCAAGAAATTCCGCTCCTTCCGGCTGTTTATGGATATCTGTGTAAGATGCGGCGCATGCGCCGACAAGTGCCACTTCTTTATCGGCACCGGAGACCCGAAGAACATGCCGGTGTTGAGGGCAGAGCTTCTCAGGTCCATTTACAGGCGCTATTTTACGGTAGCAGGCAAGCTGGGTAAGATTGCAGGCGCGAGAGACCTCACAGAGGACGTGTTTAAGGAAATATGGTACTACTACTACCAATGCACTGAATGTCGTCGCTGCTCGGTCTTCTGCCCTTATGGCATCGATCAGGCAGAGATCACGATGATGGGCAGGGAGCTTATCAACCTGCTTGGCTGCTGCACGGACTGGATTTCAGGCCCATTGGCTAACTGTTACAGAACTGGAAACCACCTTGGGCTTCAGCCGCATACCATTAAAAGTAATTTCGATTATATGCTGGACGACTTAGAGGAACACACAGGCGTCAGGGTTGAGCCTACCTTTAACCGGAAGGGTGCGGAGATACTGTTTGTCACGCCTTCCGCTGATTTCTTCGCAGAGCCCGGGGTCTTTACCTGCATGGGCTATCTCCTTCTCTTTCACTATCTAGGCCTTGACTACACCTGGAGCACATACGCGTCCGAAGGAGGGAACTTCGGATTTTTCACATCCAACGAAATGATGAAGAGACTTAATTCCAAGATATATGCCGAGTCAAAGAGGCTCGGGGTGAAATGGATCCTCGGAGGAGAATGCGGGCACATGTGGAGGGTGTTGCATCAATACATGGACACCATGAACGGCCCTGCGGACCACCTTGAGGCGCCTGTGTCGCCTTTTACCGGCACAAAATTCGAGAATGCAAAATCCACCAAGATGGTCCACATCTCCGAGTTTACTGCAGACCTGATCAAACACGGCAAGCTCAAACTCGATAAGAGCAGGAATGACAACCTGAACGTGACCTTCCACGACTCCTGCAATACCTCAAGGGGCATGGGGATATTTGAGGAACCGAGGTACATCATAAATAGTGTGTGCAATCATTTCCACGAGATGCCTGACAGCACCACAAGAGAGAACACCTTCTGCTGCGGCAGCGGGTCCGGCCTGAATGCCGGCGAGATCGAGGAGTTGAGGATGTTAGGCGGTCTTCCAAGGGCCAATGCCGTAAAGTACGTCAAAGAGAAACACGGGGTCAATATGCTCTCCTGCATTTGCGCAATCGACAGGGCGGTGCTTCCACCCTTGATAGATTACTGGATGCCCGACGTAGGTGTTTGCGGTGTTTCCGAGCTCCTCGGCAATGCCCTGATAATGCCGGGAGAGAAGGAGAGAGAAAACAACCTGCGCGGTGAGCCGCTTCCGGGCATGGAGGAGAAGGGGGAGGAGGAATAATGTATAACGGAGGCAAAATAATTATAGGACTGATAATTTTTATCGCTCTGGTTACGTTCCCTTTCTATACGAACATGGGAAAGACGTCGGAACAACCCGCTGCTCTCACCTCATCCCCTGATGACCCGCACATAGGGGGTCTCAAGATCGGGCAGATGAGATCAGAGCATATGAAGATCCTGGACCAGTGGAGAGACGAGGTGGTCCGGGGCGGTGAAAGGTTTATAACCTTTGATGGAGACCAGTATGAAAAGAGTCTGCAAATCGGCTGCCTTGGCTGTCACGCCAAGCAGGAATTTTGCGATAAATGCCATAGCTATGCAGGTGTCAAGCCATACTGCTGGGATTGTCATTTTGCGGAAGGGGAGGGCCAGTTATGAAAATAGATAGAAGAAAATTCCTGAAGATGGCCGGTTTCACAGGCATAGGGCTGGGATTGTCCGCCGCTGATATTTTTGTAAAAGACACTGCAGAGGCTTCCTCGGGACATTCGGCGGTATCAACCGCTGCTGTCCGCCATGCAATGGTCATCGATGTCAGAAAATTCAAGACCCCTGAGGATTACCAGAAGATAACAGAGGCGTGTCACAGCATTCACAATGTGCCGACGCTTATCCCCGAAAAAGGCAATATCAGGCACGAGATCAAATGGATATGGAACGTCCCATATGGCCAGGCATTCCCGGACCAGGTAAATCATTACCACCCGGAGGCCTTCAAGCAGAAGCAGTTTCCGCTTCTTTGCAACCATTGCGATCATCCGCCCTGTGTGCGCGTGTGCCCCACAAAGGCCACTTTTAAAAGGCCGGACGGCATCGTACAGCAGGACATGCACCGCTGCATTGGATGCAGGTTTTGCATGGCGGCATGTCCATTCGGCGCAAGGAGCTTCAACTTTGTCGACCCCAGGCCTTTTATCCCGGCGAGAAATTCCGAGTATCCGACGAGGACCATGGGGGTTGTAGAGAAATGCACCTTCTGTTCCGAGAGGCTCGAAAGGGGATTGCAACCCGCATGCGTCGAGGCATCAAACGGCGCAATGGCCTTCGGCAATCTCAATGACCCGGAATCAGAGGTACGCAAGATATTGAAAACCAGTTTTTCATTGCAGCGCAAACCTGAGCTTGGGACAATGCCCAGTGTGTTTTACGTGATAGGAGGTGAAGAGTATGCTGGATAAGGCGCTTAAGGGCAGTAAAAAGTATTGGACGCTTGTCATCGTACTGGCTTCAATGGCTGGAGTGGGTGTGCTTACATATCTTCAACAGCTCAAATATGGCCTTGGGCTGCGGTCACCATGTGCATGCTCTTTATCTTTGTCGACATGGGGCAGCCTATGAGGATAATGAACGTCTTTCTTTATCCGACGCCGAATTCCATCCTTTTCTGGGACGCGACGGTCTTAAGCGGATATCTCCTGCTCAACATAACAATCGGATGGGCCACACTGCACGCGGAGAAAAAGGGGACCGCTCCTGCGTCCTGGGTGAAGCCCCTCATTTATCTGTCAATCCCGTGGGCAGTCAGCATTCACACAGTAACAGCGTTCTTGTATGCAGGTCTTCCGGGCAGGCACTTCTGGCTGACCGCGATCATGGCAGCGCGATTTCTGGCATCGGCCTTTTCAGGCGGACCAGCGCTGCTAATTATCCTGGCGCTTATCGTCAGAAAGAACACAGAATTCGATCCGGGCAAGGAGCCGATCCAGGCGTTAGCCAAGATCGTGACTTATGCCATGATAGCGAATGTCTTCTTTATCCTGCTTGAGGTATTTACCGCGTTCTACAGTAACATCCCCGGACACATGCATGCGTTCGATTACCTGTTTGCAGGCATTGACGGACACGACAAACTCGTGCCGCTTATGCGGACATCGGTTGTATGCGCGGTCATCTCTCTCCTTCTTCTGATTCCGTACAAGTTCAGGGAGAATGAGAAGCTGCTTGTCATTGCCTGTGTAGCAGTATTCATATCCCTCTGGATCGACAAGGGGTTTGGACTTGTAGTAGGCGGATTTGTCCCCAATCAATTCGGGACAGTAACAGAATACTGGCCCACTCTGCAGGAGTCATTGATCACCCTTGGAATATGGTCGATAGGATTTCTGGTACTGACTATCCTCTATAAAGTTGCAATATCAGTGAGGGAAGAGCTGGGGACCGCGAAGTCATCGGATCATTAGGATTTATTAAATCAGATCAAATGAAGAGGCAGCAGGCGTAAGCTTGCTGCCTTTTTTTCTGACCAACCGCATAAAAACATCCCCCTCTTTTTGACGGCTTTTGTATAATAATGCAATCTCTTGGGGCTGTGTTAACTTAAAAATGTATGAAGAAAATCCCTGGACGATTACGCTTATAAATATTCTCATATAACTCATTAAGGTTTAATTATGTCAGAAACCCGGATCAAATACGCTGCAAGCTATTTTGAGGATGCAAAATTTCTTTTTGATAATAAAAAGCTTAACAGCGCAATTTCTAGGCTATATTATGCTTCGTACCATGCAATGTGGGCTGCACTCGGTGATCCCGAACAGGGACGCATATGGAAACATCTTGCAATAATCAAACCTTTTGTCCATGGCTTCTGGTTCAATCCTGAACATCCGGCACAGTCAGAAGGCCTATTGGAACATTTCCGTCTGTCTCTCAGACAGCTTTATACTTATAGGATTAAAGCTGACTATGACCTTGTTGATATTAACGAAAATATAGTTAATAATATGATACAAGTAGTTGATGATGTCATAAAAACCGTTGTCTTAAAGAAAGGGATGTAGTATTGAAAACGGCCGTTATCGATAAAACATTGCTTGCAGATGCAGTAGCCGAGTTGATTGAAACTCTGCACCAGAAATATGCAGGGATAACGACAAAACCCGTACCACACATAGAAGATGAAGACTTTGCCCTGGAGATAACTGTCCCCCAATCACTATCCATTGAGAACGTTGAGACTGAAAGCCAGAAAATCTGCATTGCCTTAGAGGATAAATATAATGTCTACGTGCTTCCGCTGGTTGTCTGTAAGAAGTAATTCTCCTGCCTGTAACTATCGTTAAATCATTTAATAAATCTGGCTGCCTGAGGTACAATGCCTTTCCAGAACATGTCATAACCATAGCAAAATATATCCCCCTCTTTTTGACGGCTTTTGTATAATAATGCAATCTCTTGGGACGGAAATAGGTTTAGACATGGGAGCATGTATGACAACAGAATGAGTTATAATTAACTCCTTAAATAAACAATTTTAATATGCATGTCAGAGGTTAAAAAGCAGAATAATTTGTGAGGATAAAATGACAATAGAAAATGGTATTGCTCAGGACTTAGAAACCATTCATAACTTCGATGCTAAAAAATGGTTTCAGAAACTCATTCAAAAAGGCCAATATGTAGGTGAACTATATTCAATTAACTACGAGACGGCAAAAATTCAAATACACGATAACGAGCGGAAAACTGTTGGGGGAATTCCGAGCCTGAGTTTTCTAATTGCAACAAGGGTTGATCCTGACGCTGATGATATTGATTTCAAAACTGAAGATACTGCTTTCATACTACTAAGAGTAATGGATGCAGCGCAATTACCAAACAGTGCGGAAGCCGAAAGAATAAGAGTTGAAACAGCTCAAAGAGTGAGCGGTGAGACAGATAAACATTGGGATGGTGAAGGCATAATGGACACAAAAACTCGTGTTTATTTAGGGTACGCCGGAGTGGAATGTAGAATTATAGGAACTTTTTATCTTGAACCGTCACCAGAAGACAAAAACCCTAAAGGGAATCTCTTGCTTAAGTTCGGAAGTGATATATCAAACTATTACCCTAATAGGGGGTTAAAAGTATACAAACCCAATGGCAAGGCTCTTGAGGAAATAGTGAACTATACTGATCCAAGCAATATGCAAGAACATATTGAAAATTATGGAACAGCAGAAAAGGTTAAACTTGGGTATATTCGATATGCTTCGACAAATCGAAAATACCAACAAGTTGACGATGTGCCAATCTTTATTTATCCCGCAGATTTGCTTTCTCAGAAATCTGCACTGTTTGGCATGACTCGTACAGGTAAATCAAACACAACAAAAATTATTGCTAAGTCAGTGTATGAACTTCGTTATCCAACAGTAGCGAGCGACAAATCTTTACGGATTGGTCAAATAATTTTCGACCCTAATGGTGAATATGCAAATGAGAATGCACAAGATAAAGACGGGAATAACAATCCGAATGCATTAAAAAACATTTGGAAAATCAACTCAAATGTACAAAAAGAAAACGAGGTTATTACCTATGGCATCACAAGACATCCTAACGACCCTGACAGAAGATTAATGCTATTGAACTTCTTTCAGGATGACAACCTTCAAATAGGAAAAGAAATTATTGACAGCATTCTCGCAGATGACGGATCCATATACATTAAAAACTTTCTTCAGGTAAGTTTCGATCCGCCAGATCCAAGCGATCGGAGTGCTTTGACAAGATATAACCGGCGAGTTTTGGCCTATAGATCTGTGTTGGCCAGAGCAGACTTTTCTGTTACAAATAATTTACGAGCAAGCACAAGAGGTTTATTTAATGCCGATTTGCTTACAGCTATGCAAAATAGCACAAGCGACAATGCCCCTGAGTATCAATCCGCAGCACAAATATTACGTAATACTAATCCTACATGGGATCAACTCGGAAATGCGTTTGAAGCATTGGACAAATTTATACGTGACAGGACGAGTGGTTATCTAGCTTTTGAAAATTCGTATGTTAGCAGACCAAATGGATCTGGTGATAGATGGGCAGACGAGGACCTTAAGAAAATAATTGGTATTTTTCAATATCCTAATGGCACAAGGAAAATCGGGAAAGCTGCTGAGCAACATAGTCCCGATACACGTCAGGACTACGCCGAAGATATCTATAATCATTTGGTTGATGGAAAATTAGTAATTATTGATCAATCAAGCGGGGAACCTGAATTAAATAAGTCGTCTGCTAATAGAATTATGACATTGATTTTTAGAGAAAACCAAAGGCGGTTTATTCAAGGTGCGACACATATCCCGGAGATCTTAGTTTACATAGAAGAAGCTCATAATATTTTGCCTGCAGGTAGCGACCTAGACCTTCGTGACATCTGGGTTAGAACAGCAAAAGAAGGCGCTAAATATCGTATCGGTATGGTATACGCTACACAAGAAGTAAGCAGCATACAAAAAAATATTCTGAGAAATACTGCGAACTGGTTCATCGCCCATCTGAATAATACTGATGAAACGAAAGAGCTTTGCAAGTATTATGACTTTGCAGATTTTGAACTTTCAATCAGACGGGCACAGGATAAGGGATTTTTGAGAGTTAAAACATTGAGTAACCCTTTTGTCATACCTATTCAGGTTGATAAGTTTGATGTAACATCATAAAACGGTACAACTATGGGATTTGAAAATGAATTTGCAAGCTATGAACCATTACGAAGAATTTTGGATAGTCCTAAGGTCAAAGCACTTCATGACAGGTTAAGAGTAAGAAAAAGAGAAGCACAGGAAGACGACAAAGAATTTGAGCGCAATATAATCAGAAAGACGGACATACCTGAAAGCGGTTTTCTTCCTGACTATGTTATTTCTATTGATGGTAGCTATCAATCGGCGAAGGCAGAAAATGGATACCCTGGAGCAGAGTTTGGGTATGTGACGGTTGCCGCCGTTCTTATCAAGTTGGATTTAGTCCGCCAATTCGCAAAACATGACTTTATAGATCCCAAAAAATTCAGAGAAACGGAAAAAGCATCAACCATCGAAAGTGTTATTCCCGGATGCAATATCATAATCGAGGGAGAGCGATCCGCTAAAGCATCTATGCGCAAAGCTCTTTTTGAGGAGTTACAAAACAATGTTATTTTTTCTGAGGGCGAATCATTATTGGATACTTATGAAGCTCTTTTAAAAATTAAACTTGATAAAGATAAAAAGGAAGGCACTACTCGAAAACCTAGAAGTCCTATTGAAGGTATTGATAAAGAAATGACTTATAGCTTAGGCGAATATAAATGTCCGCATTCAGGACAGCCACTCTACTCTGTCGATGCAATGAGGCTACACGAGCTCTTAAACACTGGTGGCACGAGTGGCGAATTGTATGGGCAAGTAATGAGCATGTTCGAGAAGCTTTGGCTGGTTCACATACTCAGGGCATTTGAGAAAAAAGGATGGCTTCCGATTTTGCAACGCGTTGCATTTATAATGGATGGGCCATTAGCTTGTTTTAGTACTTGGTCGTGGCTTAATAAGCCGATCATTTCAGAATTAAGTAGAATCAATGACCTCCAAAAGAAAATATGTGGTAAAGACCTTCTTATTATTGGTATCGAAAAGTCAGGAACATTTTACAATCACTTTGATGAGATTGACACTACGGTGGATGGCACTTCTGATAAATTTCCAAATCAGACGGCTTTTCTTTTGAGTGATGGATACATAAAAAGAAATATTATCTTTTCTGAAGGCAGTAAACATCAATATGGAGAAGACATATATTTTGGCAGAAAACTATTTTACAAAACGAAAACAGGATATAAAGTAGTGCCTGTAATCGCCACTTTTGATAAGTATCAGCAGGAGTTAACAACAGCAATCCCTGATCAATTCCCGCGTTTAGCTGACCTAATGAATCTATTGGATGAATTAGTATCAAGCCGTTATCCAAATTCAGTATCGCCATTGGTTTCAGCACATGCAGAAGCAGCAATTCCTCTTAATTTGGGTAAAAGAATTTTTGAGGACATCGCACGAGAAATAAGAGATAACTCTAAACAGGAATGCTAAAAACAGAAGATATAGTAAAAGGATTTAAAACCCCGGAAGCTAGATGGGCACGTTTTGGCCCTTACTATGCTATGTTTCCATTAGACTTTGCGTTTAACGTAGTAGAAAAATACTCAAAAAAAGGCGACTTCATCATTGATCCCTTTGCAGGAAGGTGTTCAAGCATTTATGCAGGCGGTGTACTCGGCAGACAAAGTTTAGGAATTGAGATTAACCCTGTTGGCTGGCTCTATGGTTCAGTAAAATTAAGCCCAGCAAATAAGGAATTGGTAATCAAACGTCTAAAGGACATTTATTCAAAACGTAATTATTATAAAAGAGCGGGTGAATTAATGCCTGTATTTTATAAGATGTGTTACTGCGATGAAGTGCTGAAATTTCTTCTTGCTGCCCGAAAACATCTTGACTGGAGAAATGATAATGTTGATGCAACGTTAATGTCTATACTTTTGGTTTATCTACATGGGAAACTGGGCGAGGGTCTCTCCAATCAAATGCGAATGACAAAAGCGATGGGAATTAAGTACTCTGTAAATTGGTGGGAAAAACACAATATGATTAAGCCACCAAGAATTAATCCTTTAGAACTAGTACTAAAAAAAATCGAATGGAGATATGAGAAAGGTACTCCTAATATTCAAGAAAGCCATGTGATTTTTGGGGATAGCACTATTGAATTGGACCAAATTGTTAAAAAAGCTCAAAAGGCAGGTATAAAATTTTCGTTGCTGTTTACCTCACCGCCGTATTGTTCCGTTACCGACTATCACGCAGACCAATGGTTACGTCTTTGGCTCTTAGGCGGGCCACAAAGCCCTAAATCTTTAAAAGAACAATACAAAAGTCGCTTTGTTTCTACAGAAGACTATTACAATTTATTAGATGCCGTCTTTGGCAATTGTGCTGATATGATGGCCGAAAAGAGTACGATTTATGTGCGTACTGATGCCCGAGAATATACACTCAATTCAACATTCGAGATATTAATGAAACACTTTCCAAAGCACACAGTCAACATTGAATCCAGACCATTCAAGAATAAAACCCAAACAGAAATCTGTGGGAATAAAACTGAGAATCCGGGAGAAGTTGACATAATTCTGATACAAAGATGATGCCATCATCATTAAAAAACCTCTCAGTTATCAACAACTGAGAGGTTTTAATTATTGATCAATTACTTATCCAATATATTCTCCGGCACATCCTTCTCAATTACTACCGGCTTCACAGTCTTATCAACAAGCGCCTTTGAGCCATTGACCTTCAGCTCATTGAAAAGAAGCTCAAACTTGTCAGACAGCTCCTTCATGATCGGCTCTTTCACATCAGCCGGGAGGTCCCACCACTTTTGCTTTATCAGACCGAAACCTTTCTTCCTTGTGCTGTATATGAACTGCTCTTCGGTCTGGCTTTCCTTTTTCTCTTTACCGAAGTTCTCTTTGATATGTTTGTATACAAAGTCCCTAAAGTCTGCCGGGAGCGCGGGGCTGTCGTACATTATATTTTGAAAGCCTGTCGCAAGATGGACTTCGGACGTAGTGGTTTCGGGGAATTTGTGAAAGGCATTGTCCGGCAGGGTTGATGCGCCGTGCTGGACCGCGCCTGACAGGCCGTATTCCTTTCTGGCAGCCTCGGAGATTTTTTTCAGGGTATCGAAATCAATTTTGACCTGGGCCAGCGATCCGTCAGGAAGCACAACCCCCCCATGGGAGGTCCCTGTCTGAACGCTCAGCTTGCTTACCCCCTTGCCTGATTTCATCGTTTCTTTAAAGCCGTCAAGGTATGCCCTCATCTCTTCGGTGGTGCTGTTCTTGCCGCCTATCTCGCCTATTTCTCCTCCTATTGAAACGGTTATTCCCTTCGGCTCTATTTCTCTGATAAATGTTGCAAGCTTTGCTGCGGCTTCAAAGTTCGGCCTCTGCTCTTCTTTTAAATCTTTCTTATCAAGATCACAGAGAGTGGATGTATCGAGGTCTATGTTATAAAATTCAGATTCTATGGCCTCCTTTATCAGGCCCATCACATAGTCTGTTTCAGGCTTTGGGTCTGCGAGGTAATTTTTTCTTATAAGCTGGAAGTGGTCGCCCTGAATAAAAACAGGGCCTGTGAATCCTTCCTTTACTGCAGCCGCAAGTACGGCGGCGGAATACTCGATCGGCCGTTGTTTTGTATAGCCGATCTCGGAGCGGGCTATTTCAAATATCATCGCCCCGATGTTTTTCTCTATGGCCTTTTTGAATATGACCTTAGCGGTATCGTAAGTTAACCCCCTGATATTTATTGCAGGTACGGAAAAGCCGGGGTAGCTCTTTCCCATCTCCTCATAAAGGGACTGGATAGAGGCAGGGACCGCCCCCATTTGTTTAGCTATTTCAATAACGAGTCTCTGGAGCCCTTTCCTTTTCCCCTCATCAGAGTTAAAAACTGCTTCATAAATGAGGCCATCCATTAATTCCCTGACCTTGCTCCCATTATTGACCCGCACCTTGCCGCCACTGATACTGATGCAATCTTTGAGCTTTGCTAATACGTCTCCCATGTTTCCTCCTAAGTATAAATATTGACGATCCTGCTGATTTCTATGAAAAAAATATTTTACATGATTTTCCTTATTAATTCCTTATCCGGCCATTATTTATTCAGATACAATGAATATTTAATAATTGAGATAAAAACATGATATCAAAAACAAGTTGTTCAGGCAACAGAAAAATACTCAAAGCAAAAAGCATAATCGTCCGACTGCTATCTTGTTGATACGGGCCTAGTTACCAATGGAATAATAATGAAAAGGGGAGAGGAGTAATTTGTTTTCCTCGTGGTCAACTAACCGGGGATTAAGCTTAGAGACCATAAAATCATATTGTTTATAAAACCTCGTTTAGGGTAAAATAAAATCATTCGCAGATAAGCTCCTGATATCTATCATTTATAATATGGCCCACAAACCTGAATTAAAAGATCCAATACAAGAAAGCTACGAACTATACCGGCAACTAATAGATGATTCGCCAATAGCTATCGGCGCTGAATGTCGCGATAGAATGGTATTGTTAAATAACGCCGGGGCAAGACTTTTCGGCGATCCGGATCCGGAACGGCTTATCGGCAAGACGGTCTTTGATTTTCTGCAGTCTGATTATAAAGCGATTGTCAAACAATACTTTCAGCAGACACTACAGGGTAAAACCGGATTATCTCCTCTTGAAATAAAAATCAAGCGGCTGGACGGTTCAGCCCTGGATGTTGAGATAACAGCAAATTGTTTCACTTACAGAAATAAGTCTGCCGTTCAGTTTGCCTTGTATGTGATAAGTAAACGCAAGAAGATGGAAGCGTTGTTTTTTCAATCTAAGCAGGATTGGGAAGAAACTTTTCACACCATCACGGACATGATTACTGTCCATGACAAGGATTTTAATATAATTTATGCAAACAAGGCGGCGCAGGACACGCTGTTGCTGCCGCCTTTAGACAATACCACCGGCCATAAGTGTTTTAAGTTTTATCACGGGACGGAATGCCCGCCTCACGGATGTCCGAGCTGCAGTTGTCTTAAGACAGGGATCCCTGCAAACTTTGAGATATATGAACCTCATTTAAACATGTACATTGAGATCAGGTCCATGCCCCGGCTGGACAGAAACAATCAGTTGGTCGGATTAATTCATATTGCCAGGGACGTGTCCGAGCGCAAAAGGGCGGAAGACGCGATACGAAAAGTCAAAGACGAGCTTGAGTTAAGGGTAGAAGAGCGCACTTCCAAGCTGCTAACTATTAATGAGCAGTTAAAAGATGAAATAGCGGAGCGCAAGACAGCAGTTGAGGCCCTGCAAAAAAGTGAGGGCAAGTTCAGAAACCTGTCACAGGAATTTGACGCCCTTCTCAATGGCATTCCCGACAGTTTGGTCCTCCTGTCGCCCGATTTGATAATAATGCGGGCCAACAAAGCCGCGGCCGCTTTAATTAACAGGAAGGGGCCTGAACTACCCGGCCAGTATTGCTATGGTTCGTGCTGCAACCTGATTTCTCCGTGTGATAATTGTCCGACGCTGAAGAGTTTTATTTCCGGGAAGGAGGAGGCTGCTGAAATATCAGCTACTCAGGACAGGATATGGGACATA
>JACRQA010000131.1 GCA_016222915.1 Nitrospirota bacterium
ATGGAAGCTGTACTTCAAGAGAATGTTCCATCCTGTGGGCAAGACTGTCCTCGGAGATGATGTCTGAAGCTTTCTTTAACGCCCCGGCCAGGTCCTCATCAATCTTTAATTCACCGGTCGGCATATGCCAGACGCCTGATGACATCAAAGAGACCGGCGATCCAAGCCCCGTGTGGTTCGGCCCTATCAATATGAATGTCCGTGGTATTTTTATCCTTGAATATACCGCGCCGGCGACCCTGCCCGAATACATAAGTCCGGCATGCGGTGAGACTATGCTTATTGCACTGTCTTTTACGGCGTCTGTTTCGAGGTATTTATTCACCTGGCCGGTGAGTTTTGATGGAGAAGATTCGTAGAATTGTCCGGCTACAGCAGGTTTTCGTATCATAAAGTCTTCCAAGAGATGCAGGGCATGGCACGCCATGCCCCTACATGTTATCTAACCTTGAGATACAAATAATCAGTACTCGCTATATTCATGATCAGCAAGATTCTTGAACTTAGTATATTTCTCCAGGAATGCCAGTTCAATGACCTTTGTCGGCCCGTTCCTCTGCTTTGCTATGTCGAGTTCGGCAATCCCTTTCTTCAGGGAATCCTGCTTTTTATAATACTCATCCCTGTAAAGAAACAATATTGTATCGGCATCCTGTTCTATTGCGCCCGATTCTCTTAAGTCAGCTACAAGCGGCCTTTTACTATCGCCTCTCGTTTCACAACTCCGGTTAAGCTGGCTGATGACAATAACGGGAACAGACAGGTCTTTTGCCAGCGCTTTCAGTGAACGCGAGATATCGGAAATGACCTGCTCCCTCGCAAGATGTGCACCGGACCCGCTCATAAGCTGCAGATAGTCAACGACAATAAGACACAGCCCATGTTCGGCCCTCAGCCTTCTCGACTTGGCCCTTATATCAAGTATCGAATTAAATGAATCGTCAATATATATGGGCGATTCGGAAAGCCTGCCCGCGGCATTCACCAGCTTCCTGTAATCCTCTTTGCTGTGGTAACCGGAGCGAACGGCCTTTGAATCCACTTCAGCCTCGGAGCACAGCATCCTTAAGACAATCTGCTCCTTGGTCATTTCAAGGCTGAATACGGCTATCGGGACATTTCCCTCGATTGCCGCTTGAGTAACTATATTCAGACAGAAAGCGGTCTTCCCCATACCGGGCCGCGCGCCTATTACTATCAAATCGCCAGGATGAAAGCCTGTAGTGGCCTCATCAAGGTCCGTAAATCCGGTGGCCAGGCCCGTTATGCGCTCTTTCTTGTCAAAGAGCTTGTCGACAAGCTCGATAGTGTCTTTCACTACGCTCTTTATATGGACATACGTCTGCCGGATGGCCTTTTCCGAAATATTAAATATCTTGGACTCCGCCTTGTCCAGCAGTTCATGCACGTCCTGTTCAGTGTCATAGCTCTCGGTTATTATCTCTGTCGCGGTAACTATAAGGTTTCTCAGGACTGCCTTCTCTTTGACTATTTTGGCATGGTACCTGGCATTGGCGGAGGTCGGCACCAGGTTTACGATGGAACTCAGGTAAGAGGCGCCGCCGATTTCTTCAAGCTGCTCTTTCCTGCTAAGGATTTCCGTAACGGTGATTAAATCGATCGGCTCGTTCTTTTCATAAAGCTCAAGCATTACGACAAATATCTTTTTATGGGAGTCTTTATAAAAATCACCAGGCTGTAGCTGCTCTATCACTACGGCAATGGCTTCGTTTTCAAGCAGCACTGCCCCCAGGACAGACTGCTCCGCTTCAATATTCTGGGGCGGCAAACGGTCATAGCCGGTCAGCGGTTTTGTTGACCCGCCTTCAAACCCGGTCTTATTACGGAGGGGTTCAAGCATTGAACTTGCTCCTTATACTTCTTCAGTGCCTGATTTTTTGACTTCCACTTTAACAGTTGCAGTCACATCTTTATGTACTTTTACAGTAACTTCATAAGAACCCAGGCGTTTTATAGGTTCTTCAAGCACCACTTTGCGTTTGTCTATCTCAACACCCTGCTGGGCAATGGCCTCGGCTATGTCCTTGGCGGTCACGGAACCGAACAGTTTATCTTCTTCACCGGCCTGGGCCTCTAAGACGAGAGTCATTTTGGATATCTGGTCCGCCACATCCTGCATCGATTGCTTTACCTTCTTGGCCTTCACAAGGATATTTTTTTTCTCGTGTTCGAACTGCTTCAAATTCTTCGGGTTCGCTTCAACTGCAAGGTTTCTCGGCAAAAGATAATTTCTTCCAAAGCCAATCTTCACGTCTACGATGCTTCCCATCTCACCAAGATCTTTTACATCTTCCTTCAAGATAACTTTCATAATCCCACACTCCTCTATATTTTATTTTGATTTCCAGAACCAAATTAAGCTGATATTGTAGCTCAATGAAAACTAAAAATTAAAGTTTAATTATTCATCGGACAAATTAATACCGGAACCATGCGGCAACAAAGGTTTTTTATTTATCAGGAGGAAACATCTTCCCTGGGTTTAGTATGCCCTTGGGGTCAAAAACGTTTTTGATCATTTTCATGATCTCGATACTAACGTCTGAAAGCTCCATTCCCACAAATTGCTTTTTGGTAAGCCCTATTCCGTGCTCCCCGGATATGGTCCCTCCCAGTTCAAGCGCGGCCTCAAAAATGTCCCTTACCGATTCACCGGCCCTTCGGTATTCCTCTTCATTGTTTTTGTCCGTCATGATATTAACATGAATATTACCGTCGCCGGCATGACCGAAGTTTGCGATTATCAGATTGTTTTTCTCTGCAATCTCTCTTAACGCGCCGAGCATTTCAGGAATTCTCCCCCTGGGAACAACAATGTCTTCGTTTATCTTGGTCGGTCTGATACGGTACAGGGCCGGAGATATGGCCCTCCTTGCGTCCCAGATGCGCTGCTTTGAAAATATATCTTCCGCAATGCTGACATTTCCGCCTGAGGACGTACAAACAGCTGCGATCTTTTCCGCCTCTTCAATTACCGCTGCGCGGGTCCCGTCAACCTCTATCAGCAGAAGGGCTTCCGCATCCACGGGGAGCCCGAAAGATCCGTAATTCTCCACGGCCCGAATCGACTCATTGTCCATAAATTCAAGCGCACGGGGTATCACAGACGAAGAAGTAATTCTGCTTACAGACCGGGCCGCCGCGTCCAGCGACTCATATGTGCAAATCATGGTTATAGTTTCTTCCGGCAAAGGCAGCACCTTCAGAAAAATCTTTGTTATAATGCCCAGCGTTCCTTCAGAGCCCACGAGCAGCCTGGTCAGGTCATAGCCTACTACACCTTTATACGTTCTTCCCCCGGTCATTAAGACCCTGCCGTCGGGAAGCACTGTTTCCAGTCCGAGGACATAGTCTTTTGTCACGCCGTATTTTACGGCCCTTGGTCCGCCGGCGTTCTCGGCAACGTTTCCTCCCAGGGTGCAGAACTTCATACTTGCGGGGTCAGGCGGATAAAAAAGACCGGCGTCCTCCAGTCTTTCCTGTAAGTGGAAATTAATGACCCCGGGCTCAACAATTGCCACCATATTTTTCTCATCGATCTCTATGATCCTGTTCATCCCCTCAAGAGAAAGGACAACAGCATCCTTCATGGGAACGGAGCCTCCCGTCATCCCGGTGCCTGCACCGCGGGGAACAAGGGGGACATCATTTTTAAAGGCATATGCCGCAACATCCGACACTTCTTGTGTATTTACGGGCCTCACAACAGCGGACGGAGCACCCTCCGCAGAGGAAGCATCAAACCCGTAACAAAAAAGCTCTTCCTTGCCCGTAAATACCTTGCCCGGCAAGTTGTTATCTGTTTTCTTTTTGAAAAATTCCAAGGCCATTATGGTCATTATAACAAAAATAGGGATGAACGTTTTCTTTTACAAAACGCTATGGCAAAGCAGCCCGAATGTCTTTCAATACGCTCATGAAAAACAGACCGGCCCAACAGAATGACTACTGTAATTATGTCACTACTAAAAAAGGCCCGACTGATTTAAAGTTTTTTAGACAGCTTGTCAGCCATTGCCGGAGAAAGGGTCTTAAGAACATTGTATTCGCTTAATGCAGAACTTCTGTCCTGCATCTCCAGGCAGACAAGAGCTAAACTGTAACGGGCGTTCGCATTGCCGGGTTCCAGTTTGATCGCATGGTTCAGGCATGCCATCGCTTCGTCATGTAAGCCTAACTTACAATAAAATATCCCCAGGTTCTTATGTGCCGCGGTCATGGAGGGCCGGATTTGTATCGCTCTTTTTGTCGTAGCTACTGCAGCTTGATAATTGCCCAGCCTGCTGTAGGCGCAGCCCAGGTTGTAATATAGCAGTGGGTCTTCGGGCTTTATCCGTGCCGCCATTTTATAGGCTTCGACAGATTCTTTGTGCATCTCCAGCCTGATGTAGGCATTGCCGAGACTGCGGTATGCTTCTGCATTATAAGGGTCTATTTTCACGGCCCGCTTATAGGTCTTAATCGCCTCCTTAAACATATTCAGATTGTCAAAAGCCCTTCCCTGCAGCAGTAACTTTGCATAATCAGGTCCTTCATTCGTTGCTTTTCTGGCAGCATCCATCACTTGTTTAAATATATTCAATCTTCCATAGGCGCTGCCAAGATTTCTCAGGAACTTTTGCACCATATCATGTCCCCTTCCGTTTATCGATATCGAAATTGACGTGGCCCAATACTCTTAACTGTCCGGCATTGTTAATTGTAGAAAACATTCTTCACACTCGTATTGTTATGGTACGTGAAAAAAGAGTGAGGGGGCTGTAATCTGAAACACAGGTGGTATATATCTAATCGACTGTCTGATATAATCCCGTCATAAGGCATCTAAAGACGCACAAAATTTTTATTGAAGGGTACCCTTCGGAAAGGAGTCCGGAATGATCAGGGAATTCAAGGAATTTGCAATGCGTGGTAATGTGCTTGATATGGCTGTGGGAATTATTATAGGCGCATCCTTCGGCACAATCATCGCATCACTTGTTTCAGACATACTCATGCCTCCAATAGGTCTTCTGCTGGGAGGAGTAGATTTCTCAAACCTGTTTTTGACGATCAAAGAGGGAGCAACTGCCGGGCCATTCTCAACCCTTGCCGACGCGCAAAAGGCGGGGGCCGTCACAATCAACTATGGCATGTTCGTAAATAAAGTCGTCTCCTTCGCAATAGTCGCCTTTGCCGTCTTTATGGTGGTAAAGGGGGTGAACAGCCTGAAAAAGAAAGAAGCCCCACCTGCCGCGCCTGCGACGAAAGATTGTTCTTTCTGTTATACGGCAATCCCGGTTAAAGCCACCCGTTGCCCTCATTGCACATCAGAGCTTGGCGCCGGGTCTTGACGGACATTATCATTCTCTGAAGAGTCTTATGATCCTGACGTTACAGCAAGCGCCCCCTTATAGTCGGGACCGTAGCTGTCAATTGACTGCATCAGTCATGATTCTTTATACTTTTCCTATATGTTAAAAATAGCAGTCGTGGACGGACAGGGAGGCGGGATAGGCAGTCTTATTGTTAAGAGACTTCGGGAAGAGTTTAAAGATTCTATAGAAATAACTGCCCTGGGAACAAATGCCGTGGCCACCACTTACATGATGAAGGCGGGGGCGGACAAGGGGGCAAGCGGGGAAAATGCCATAATCTGGAACGCCGCCAGAATGGATATTATAACGGGGCCTGTCAGCATAATGCTCCCTAATGCCATGCTCGGGGAACTTACCTCAAAGATGGCTGAGGCCGTGGCATCAAGTCCCGCCAGTAAGTTGTTGATACCTCTCAATCAGGAGCAGGTGGATATAATAGGCGTTGCAAAAGAACCCCTGCCTCACCTGGTAGAACAGTTACTCGATAAAATTAAGGACGTAATAATTTCTGCGTCTTGAATCTGTACGGTTTAAAGGAGATTACCTAAAATGTGCGAAGCCAATGCATATATTGAAAAAGACGGCAAGGAAGAGCTCTATCTGGAAAATGTAGATATCCTGAAACCCGAAGACGGTAAAATCTACATGAGAAATCTCTTCGGCGAGCAAAAGTTCTTCGAGGGCGTGATAAAAGAAATATCCCTCATCAAACACAGGATCATTCTGAAAAAAGATTAAATGACCGGGACCATGGACCGGGGACCAGGGACCGGTCCTCTTTCTATACAGGTCCCTGACAACTGACAACCGTTCCATGAATTTCATACGTCTGATAAACCAGGGACCCGCTTCCGCCTATTTCAACATGGCCCTTGATGAGGCCATATCAGAAGGCGTCAGACAAAAATTTTCCCCCCCGACACTAAGGCTTTATCACTGGGACCGCCCGTCACTTAGTATAGGCTGTTTCCAGAAAGTTTCAGATATCGATGCCCGCTACTGCGATAAAAAGGGATACCCTGTGGTCAGGAGACAGACAGGCGGCAGGGCCGTTCTTCATGACTCGGAGCTCACGTACAGTTTCTCAGCATCAACAGTTACGCCTATGTTTAACGGCAGTCTTCGTGAGAATTATGCCGTCATCAGCCGCGCGCTAGTGCTGGCGCTTAGCCTGAAAGGTATTGAGGCGGAGGCATCATTTAACAGGAAAAGAAGCGGCAGCCATAAAGGTCCTTCATGTTTCAGGACGTTATCGTACGGGGAAATAACAGTCGAGGGCAAAAAAGTCATCGGCAGCGCGCAAAAACGTTACCAAGACGGATTTCTTCAGCACGGCTCCAT
>JACRQA010000124.1 GCA_016222915.1 Nitrospirota bacterium
TTATTGTCTGAGTCATCAATACGATGGTGCAGAAAAATTAAAACAGGCTGCCCGGACTCCCTGGCATCTGCAAGTGTATTTGCAAGCCACGTCAATGTGTCCGTTGAAATTGCTCCCCCGGCGATGGCTCCGCCTTGGCTGCTGTCGACGATTACGAACAGATAGCCATTATATACCCAGTCGTAATCATATCTGGTAAATGTAGGGTCATCAGACCGATACTAACTAGAGAGGTTGGTTCCGACATACGATCTGTCGACTCCACTGCTAGACATATTACTGTCATGGTTTCCAATTGCCAGATATATATCAAAACAGTCAGAAGAAAGCAGCCTGCAACTGTATCTATCAAAATATCCTTCCGTGTATGGAATATTGGCTTGAGCTGTGCCGACGCCTACATGATCTTCATATAAATCGCCAAGATGAATTACAAATGGAAGTCCGACGCTTTGATTTACTTCTTTGAACTTATTCAGGATAGGCACCAGTTTGTATTCAGCATTTTCATATTTATCGGGAAATTTGACAGGGCTATAGTAAGTATGCGTATCCGTGAAAACACCGAACCTTACGTCAACGGCCTGTACATGAGAAGTGAGTGCGGGTGAAAATAGTAGGGACAAGACAGGAATGAAATATAGCAATACAGCATTTTGGACAGCAGATGAAAATGATTTCATGGGATTAGTATTATCTATAGTAACAAAGATAAACTTAACCCAACATTAATGGGAAATTAGAAAAATCTAATATTTCACCGGCATATCAGAACCATATGGGAAATACTTTCGGATAAAAGATTAAATTATACTCTGATGGTGAGTTGAAGGAAGAAGAACTGTAAATGTCGTACCATGATTCGGTTTGCTCTTAACTTCTATAGTGCCTTTGTGTGCCTCGACAATTGACTTGGAGATACTTAATCCCAGACCGAACCCTGGCTGATGACGGGACTTGTCTATACGATAAAACCTATTGAAAATATTGTGTATTTCGTTCTCCGGAATCCCTATGCCGGTATCACTGACCGAAATTCTCACATATTCATTTGCATCTTCAACGTTAATATTTACTTTGCTCTTGACTGATGAATATTTTATGGCATTCTCGATTAAATTAATAAAAAGACGCCTAAGCCTGCTTTCATCGCCATATACAGACAGGGAACCCGATGCTGAAACATTAATAGTGACACCTCTTTGAAGTGCAAGGGTCCGCATATCTTTAACAATCTCTTTTATCATGTAGCAAATATCCAGAGGATATTTTTCGAGAATAATTTCTTTGTTCTCAAATTGCGCAAGTATTAATAAATCCTCTACAATTTTGCTGATTCTGTTCACCTCTTCAAGATTACTATGCAGGATGGACTCATATTCTTCTGTTGAACGGATCCTTTTCAATGTCACCTCAAGTTCGCCTTTCAAAACCGAAAGAGGGGTCTTGAGTTCATGAGCAAAGTCTTCAATAAATTGCCTCTGTGATGAAAAGGTCAGTTCCAGTCTCTCAAGCATTGCGTTGAACGTCTCAGCAAGTCTTTTGATTTCGTCGTTAGTGTCAGGAATATTGATTTTCAATTTCAGGTTTTCGGCTGTGATCTGATGTATAGTATCAATCATTTTATCTACCGGTCTCAATGCTACTTTAGCAAGGAATACACCGATGATACCCGTTAATATAACGGTCAAAGGCAGAAGTAAAAACAGGAGCAACCGGAGATTTGATAAGGCGGCGCGAATAGTAATGATAGGGCTGGCAATTTGTGCTACATAAGCGACTCTATTATTCTTCATGATAGGCATAGTAAGCACTCTTGCTGAAATTGGCGCACCGGGGGAAATTTCTATCCGGACTGTCGAGAAACGTCTTTCTTTAAGCAAGTTGGAAGCAATAGCCTCATCCGATAAAACCCGTATAGTCGGGAAATGTCGTGAAGACGCAATCAATGTGCCATTCATATCGAATATCTGTACTACCATATTAATCAGATCGACATCATCTGATTTTTCCTCGACCAGTTTCTGGGCAATTTTAGTAAAGTTGTAATTTGCCAGGGTATCATCGATAGTTTTCTCTGAAGCTTCTGTGTTCAATCGCTCCGCCTCCCAATATGCGTCCATGGCAATGACAATTCCGATCATCCTCGATTGAATAAGATTGTCTTTATACTGAATCATAATTTGGCTGAAATTCTGATACAGTAAAGTACTGAATCCGGCAAGAGTAAGGGCCAGTATAAGCATGTAATAGAGGATGATCTTGATCCTTATGGATTTTAAGAACATATGTAACTTATTCCTTCAGGACGTATCCTCTTCCCCTTAAAGTGTGGATTAATTTATTCTCATGCCCCCTGTCAATTTTGTTGCGCAGATAATTGATATACACCTCTATAATGTTTGTGAGACTATCAAAGTGTTCATCCCATACGTTTTCTGAAATCATGGTCCGAGTGATGACGGTCCCTTTATTTCGCACAAGATATTACAATAATGCATATTCTTTGGAAGTTAAATCGATTTCCTTGCCGGCGCGGGTCACCTTATGGGTCAAAAGATCAAGCAGGAGATCTCCTGCCTGGAGATTGGTTATTGCATATGCCCCGGGCTTCCTTGAAAGAGCGCGTATTCTTGCCAATAATTCCTCAAATGCAAAAGGTTTTGTCAAATAGTCATTAGCGCCGGCATCCAGCCCTGCGACTTTATCTTTAACCGTATACTTGGCAGTCAGCATGAGGATGGGCATTGTGATATTTTCATTTCTCAGCCGGCGGCATAGACTTATTCCGTCCATCTTCGGGACCATAATATCCAGGATGATCAGATCGTGGTCCCGGGTTGCGGCCATGGCATATCCTTCTTCCCCATTATCGGCTGAATCTACTGAATACCCTTCCTCCTTCAAGCCTCGCTTGATAAAAGCAGCAATCTTCTCTTCGTCTTCGATAATAAGAATCCTCACCCTTATTCTCCTGTAATTGTGTCAGGTGCTATTACCGTCTCGAATAGCGCAGGTTGCAATGTAATAGCTGCGGATCTAAATGCCTTCAGAAAAAAGTGAATTGTATAACAACGCTATAATATTAATTGAGATTTACTTTATTCCAAAAATATAGGTTGCCTGTTCCGGATCGAGAGAGCGGCCAATATCAGATAGAAACTGTTCAGCCATGATCGTCGCATTATCGATGTCGCCTTCCTTGGCTGGGATATCGACCCGCACCATAAGTCCGACCCTTTTCTTGCCAAAGAGAGAGAAAAACAACTGCTTTGCTTTCTGCTCTATCCATTCATGGGCCACATTTTTATCAATAACTATCCAGTAGAAACTGAGATTATTATCTCGGCCCCTCTCCGTAAAAAGAGTATGTGTTTTTAGAGTATTGTTCGGAAGACGGAATTCCGTATCAGGCAGCTCTTTTATTTTGAACCCCGCTCCGGTAAAGCAGACCTTGGGATGGTGAAAGTTCCCTGCATCCAGAATAATAAATAAAAGGCTTTTTCCTTCCCTGTTGACGTATTGATAAGCGAGCGCCCCGCTCACAAAGTCATATTTGTCTTCATTGAGATTCAATCCGACTTCTTTTGTGACGTCTCTGCCCGACCATCCGGATATTTCTTTGGGGATATTTAATTCTGAAATAAATCCGGTGCCTGAATATTTAGCTAAATAAGTCGAACGCCTGAATAACTGTTATTTTATTGTCTCTGAGACGATTAAATATTATTGACAACTATCAGACCCTGCCAATTCTCATTCTGTCTAAAACCGATTCTGCGCCCATCAATCCTAATAACGTAATAATGAATATCACGATTCCGCTGAAATTATGAAAAAATCCCTGCCCAACCTCTTCCCCGAAATAAAAGGTTATAAGACATAAAGTAATGACCCGGACAAGGTTCCCGAATAATGCCATTGGAATAATAAAAGATGTTAAGATAAGCTTTTTGGCCAGATTGCCTTTGCTTATATAAACGTAGACCAGGACCAATGAAAACATAGTTATGAGAGAGCGAAAGCCGCTGCATGGAGCTCCCATAAATATATCATTGTATCCTATTTTTAATAGAAGCCCTTCTCTTGAAATAGGATAGTTTAAGAGAAATAATATGTTCTCAGCCAGAACAGAAATGCCATGCCGCATGGGTAAAGTGATACTATCTAAAATCCCCAATGGCGGGGGTACCAGCAGCAAGAGGTAAAGAATAGGAAAGCACAACGTTCTTGCCATTTTCGCTCCATATAGAAATCCTGTAAGTCCGAACATGACCGGTATTAATGAAAACGTTTGAATAAAGATATAATTCTGATGCCAGCTAAAAATGAACATTAATATCCCCGTCAAGAGGATGAACAAACTTAGAAGATTCTTTGTATCAGTTGTTGTATCCTGGTATATATTTTTTATCTCGCTGCGCTTGCGCCACGTCAACCATAAAGAGAGAGGAAGTATGAAATAGGCATGACTATAATCAACCGAGTCCCATCGCATATTGTAGAGATAGGAAAATAAAGGATAGTATAGAATCGCTACTAATAACCAGATTAGATAATTGCCCATTGGTTTATAATACATTTTCCGATATGCGGGTATCAAGCTACTGCCGGATTGAAGTTAGTGATACTTTGGCCTCGTTTTTTCCTCTCGAAAGAACAAAAAAAGAAAAACCCCGGTCAATTGACCGGGGTTTGTGTTGGGTTATTGTAATTACACGCCCATGTATTTCAGTGCAGCAGATTGTATTGGACAATGTATGCCACTATCCCGGCGAAATACCCGGCAAAGGCAAGCGGCCCGATTTTGCGGGCATACCAGAAGAACTCGATCTTTTCCAGACCCATTGCAGCCACGCCCGCAGCCGAGCCGATGATAAGGATCGAACCGCCTGTGCCTGCGCAGTAGGCCATGAACTCCCAGATAAAGGAGTCTGTCGGAAACTGTGTCATCGGGTACATGCCCATGGAAGCGGCCACAAGGGGGATATTATCTATGACAGCTGAACAGAGGCCGATGATAATGACGATCAGGGTCTGATTGCCGAGCTTGGCGTCGAGCCACCCGGCCAACGAGGGGAGCATCCCATTGGCGGACAGGCTTGCCACGGCAAGCAGGATACCGATGAAGAACACCACTGACGCCATATCAATGCGCTTGAGGGCCTTGGCCAGCCTAAGGTGGTCCTTCTCTTCATCGGGCTTGTTACGATGTAAGATGTTACCAACGAACCAGAGCACTCCGAGCGCCAGTAATATACCGAGGTACGGGGGAAGATGTGTAACTGCCTTGAACACCGGGACGAAGATCAGGGACCCCATGCCCATGAAGAACATCAGGTTCTTTTCAAACTGCGAGGTGTTGGTAGCTCCGTTTTCGACTGCGTCCGGAGGCACGATGTCGCCTTTGAGCATGAAGGAGGCTATGACAAGCGGGACCAGCAGATTGAGCATTGAAGCAATCCAGAGGCTCTTCATGATATTGCCTGTTGTGATCTGTCCGCCGATCCAGAGCATGGTGGTGGTCACATCGCCGATAGGTGTCCAGGCGCCTCCGGCATTGGCGGCGATTACGATAATACCTGCGAAAAAGAGGCGTTGTTTATGGTCCTTTAGCAGGCGCTTCATAAGTGCGACCATCACGATGGTGGTGGTCATGTTGTCAAGAATGGAAGACAGGTAAAAGGCGATGAAGCCGATGATCCAGAGCAGGCTCGTCAGCTTGGTGGCCTTGATGCGCGATGTGATGACCTCGAACCCGCCGTGAGAGTCTGTCACCTCGACAATGGTCATAGCACAGATCAGGAAGAACACGATGGCCGCGGTCTCGGCCAGTTTTTCAGTGAGTTGATGGGTGACTTCTTCGACACCCAGGGGGCTTGCGAAAGAGTACAGCGTCCACATCAGCCCTGCGGCCAACAGCGCCGTGGCTGACTTGTTGATTTTAATCGGGTGTTCGAGCGCGATCATTGAATAGGCCAATACGAATACTACTGCCATCATGGTCATCATTGATTTAGTCCCCCTTGTTGTTTAATTAAACATATTGTTTTCATAATTCCTCTCTGACAGTCTCCACCTAAGATAGACCCGGTAAAACCGGGGTTTGTTCAGCAAGGCTGAACGGAAAATGAAATTATTCTAAGATCAGGACAATACGGATAAAATGGTTATTCCTTGTTTATTCCTCCTCTCTGTTCAAGTTATGAGTCTGCTGTTTTATATGGCTCGGCTAATAAGCATTTTTTCCAGGAAGAGACTTCAACAGAAAGGTGAAATATAAACGAAGATTGAAATGATACCCATGACAATGCTGAAGGGTATCAATATCTGAAAATGATGGGCAAGGCTTACAGGATTTATTGGGGCCAACGTATTTCATTCACGTGTCCTCAATATCCCTTTAAGCATTTGAAGGGGACAAAAATTATGTTCCTCTACCGCAAACATTTTCTCCTCTCTGACAGTCTCCACCTAAGATAGACCCGGTGACCCCGGGGGTTGTTCAGCAAGGCTGAACGTTAATAATATCATTCGGGTAGGGGCATGGCGCGCCATGCCCCTATATGTCTAATGCACCAAATTGTACTGTACGATGTACGCCGCCACACCGGCGAAATACCCGGCAGCGGCAAGCGGCCCGATTTTGCGGGCATACCAGAAGAACTCGATCTTCTCCAGGCCCATTGCAGCCACGCCCGCAGCCGAGCCGATAATCAGGATCGAACCGCCTGTGCCTGCACAGTAGGCCATAAACTCCCATATGAAAGAATCCGGCGGGAACTGGGCCAGCGGATACATCCCCATGGAAGCAGCCACAAGGGGAATATTATCCACTATTGCGGAAACAAGTCCGATGATAATGACTATCATGGACTGGTTGCCGAGCTTTGCATCGAGCCAACCGGCCAGGGCCGGAAGCATGCCGTTGGCGGAAAGTGTGGCTACCGCTAAAAGAATACCGATGAAGAACACGACTGACGCCATGTCAATGCGCTTGAGGGCCTTGGCCAGTCTGAGGTGGTCCTTCTCTTCATCCGGCTTGTTGCGATGCAAGATATTGCCTACAAACCAGAGGACGCCGAGGGCCAGCAATATACCGAGGTATGGAGGCAAATGTGTTACTGCCTTAAATATCGGGACGAAGATCAGGGACCCCATTCCCATGAAGAACATCAGGTTCTTTTCGAATTGTGAGGTGGTTGTGGCGCCGTTTTCGAGCTTGTCCGGGGGCACAACAGGTCCCTTAAGGATGAAGGAGGCTATAAAAAGCGGAACCAGCAGATTGACCATGGAAGCAATCCAGGTTGTCTTCATAATATTGACTGTTGTGACCTGTCCGCCGATCCAGAGCATAGTGGTGGTCACATCGCCGATAGGCGACCATGCGCCGCCTGCATTTGCGGCTATTACAATGATGCCGGCAAAGAAGAGGCGTTGTTTATGCTCCTTAAGCAGGCGCTTCATCAGGGCGACCATCACAATGGTGGTGGTCATATTGTCGAGAATGGAAGATAGATAGAAGGTGATGAAGCCGATGACCCAGAGCAGGCTCGTCAGCTTCGTCGCCTTGATACGTTCGGTAATGACCTCAAAGCCGCCGTGCGCATCGGTCACCTCGACGATGGTCATTGCGCAGATCAGGAAGAAGACGATGGCCGCGGTCTCGGCCAGCTTTTCCGTGAGCTGGTGGATTACGCCTTCTACCCCGACGGGACTTGCAAAGGAATAAAAGGTCCACATCAAACCTGCGGCGATCAGGGCCGTTGCAGACTTGTTGATCTTGATCGGGTGCTCGAGCGCGATCATTGTGTAGGCGAGAACGAATACAACTGCTACCATGGTCATCATGAGATTAGTCCTCCTTGTTGTTTCAATAAATAATTAGTTTTCATAATTGCTCCTGTTATTAATAATTGTGCTCCCCTCCTATTTTAGGAGGGGAGTTAGGATTCCTGCATTCGCAGGAATGACGTGCTGAAATTATTCTCTCTTCACTATCCATTGGACAAATTATCAAACACCTCGACCATTCTCACAAGACCGATCAATTGTACGCTGTCTTCAATTACAGGAAGTATCTCAAGATCGTTTTGGAGCATTAAATCCGCTGCCTTGCTGATGCTGTCTGACGGCCCAACATATAATTTCGCAGGCTTCATTATCTCACTCACCGGGCGGTCTGCAGATGCTTTAGATTCTATTAACCATTTCAATAAGTCTTTTAAAGATATCGTGCCCATCAGATCATATCTTTCATCAAACACAAGCGCAGCCATATGGCCCGGATGCCTCTTTTTTTCAGAAAGAGACAATCTGGCTATCTCAACCGTCTTGCTTATTGAGAGCCAGTACGGCACATGAGGATATTTTGAAATACTGACCATTATGTTTTCTACGACTATTTCTTTTGACATATTTTTATAGTTTGAAGAGTTTGTAGGGTTTGTAGAGTTAAAGGAGTTTGAAGAGTTTGTAGGGTTTGTTTTGAACTCCATAACTCTATAAACTCTTTGGACCCTTTAAACCCTCAACTCTGTCCTTTCTCCATCTATAATCGCATAGCACGCCGCAGGCCAGACATAATTCCTGTCTGCTTCGTGGATCTGTATTCCTGTTATGACAGCGTAATCATTCTTTTCGATATTCACAACTTTTTTTATCGTGTTCTCAAGGTCAGCCTGAATGGCTGTTTGCGTTATTCTTGTCAGCTCAAGGAGGTCGGGGACATGACCGTAAGGGATTTCTCTCAGAAGCCGCATCCTGATTAGGCTCTGCTCAACGTCTTCGTTGTCCATCGTGATGTTTACCTTGCCGCTTGCCATTTCTTTCTGAAAGGCATTCAGCGCCCCGCAAGCAACGGATGCTCCTTCCCTTCCTGTGCGTCTGCAAATGCCGATATGACCTTCAGCGTCGATCGCTATATGAGGAAGGGCGTAAAATACATACCGCTCTTTTCCATTCTCGATCGGGGCATGATGCATGGCAGCCGCCAGTCCTGTCTTTCCTGCAAAGAACATCCCGGCAAGGCTTGAGAGGTTAAACGCCTCACCCCACATATGCTTGATTATGCTTCTTAGCGTCTGGGATATCTCGTCCCTGCAGATACAGGTTGCGGCGATTGAATTTTCGTCGTTGAACCCGAGCTCCTTAAGGGCAGCATAAGTCTTTTTGACGAACTCTATCTCTGTGTATGTACGGTCGAAGTATCTTTTCAGTATGTTCCCGGAATCCATTTTGTCTCCATTTTGTAGGGGCAATCCTCGTGGTTGCCCTTTGCAGGGCAGGCACAAGACCTGCCCCTACAAAGATTATGGAATTTATTTCATCAATATCGGCATTCCCAACATCGGCCACATAGTAAGTATTGCTACGCCGATAATCGCTATCAATCCGACACTCAACAGCAGCCCGTGCCTGAAAAATTCACCGGGGGTGAACTGTTTTGACTCATAGGCAATAGCATTCGGCGCTGCGCCGATCAAAAGCACAAAAGGCATGCCTGCAGTCAACAGTGATGAATAGAAAATTACATCAGGCGCAACACCAAGATAAGGAGCGATGACAAGCGATACCGGTAGAGAGATGGCTATTGCGGCCACGTTCATGATGAAGTTTGTCATGATGAGCACGAAGGTCGCTATGCTAAGAACAAAGACAAGCCAATGCGCATTTTGGAACATGACAAGCCAATTCACTGCCAGCCACTGGGCCGCGCCTGTCTGCCAGAGGCAGAAGCCGATGCTCATGGCGCCGCTGAAGAGGAGGATGATATTCCAGGGGATGTCTTCAAGCTCCTTGACTGTCAGCACCTTGAATATGAAAAACAAAAGAGTTGATACGAGCATGATAGCGGCCCTGTCCAACGGCTTTAAGGCCGGCACAAAGGCCTGCATGGACATTACGGCTATAGCGCCAAGCACAGTGATGATAACAAACTTCTCATCCCTGGTCATGGGGCCAAGTTCTTTTGAGAGCTTGCCGACCTTTTCTTTAAGTCCGGGGATTACTTTCTTTTCAGGCTTCAGGAATACCATCAGGTAAATCCAGATCAGAAAGACCATGCCCCAGCCGATAATGAAAGAGTATTTGGTAAGTTCAAAGAACCCGATGGTCCTGCCTGTGAATTCGGCAAACATGCCTGCGCCTGCAGCAGCGCGTGCGGAGCCTAAGAAGGTTATAACACTTCCTGCACCAGCTGCGTAAGCCATACCGATAAATAAAGATTTGCCGAATTTTGTCTGTTTGTCTCCCTCACCATAGAGGGCATTGACTGCGAGAAGTATAGGAAATACCGTGGCGGCAGCAGCGGTATGCGCCATGACATGGGCAAGCCCTGCTGTTACTACCAATGCTCCTAATAAGATCATGCTTGTCTTTTCGCCAACGACATTCAGCATCTTGTAGGCAAGACGTTTGGTAAGTCCTGATTTTGTAAATGCAAGGCCGACAACAACCGATGCGAAGATAAACATGACCGACGGATCCATGAAATCCTTGAAGGCCTCTTTTGCAGGACGGATGGCAAATAATGCCTGAAACACGCCGATCGCTATTGCGGTCACGCCGATAGGAACAACCTCAAATATCCACCAGATGCTTGCCAGCATGAAAAGGGCCAAAGCGCCTTTACCCTCCTTCGGTAAAGGGAACGCCTTACCTGTAGGGTCGATTGCATCATTCCATTGAGGCATAAAAAAAACGAAAAGGAAAAGTCCTAAACCTAATAAAATGAAAAACACACGCTTCCAGTCAAAGGGGACTTTCGGCTCCGCAACCACTATCTGCGGAGGCGGTTCCGGGAGGCCCTCAGCTTTCTTTTTCAATTCTTCTGCCATGATTATTCCTCCATTAATTATTTAGTGAATAGAAAAGGAAGTCAGACTATTCACTGTTCACTTTAAAATTGCGTTAGAAAGTTCATCAAATATCTCATTCATCCTTAATAGGCCGACAAATTTCTTTTTGTCCTCAAGAACAGGTAAAAGCGTCAGGTCGTAACGGAGCATGAGATAAGCCGCCTTAGTGATAGGATCGCCGGGCTCCAGAAAATATTTTGATGGCGTCATTATCTCGCTTATCTGATGTTCACAAACCTCTTTTGCCTCTTTGTCAAAAAGCGTGTCCCAAAGGACCGACAGCCCTGTTTCATCTTCTGAGTGGCCCTGGGCCTTTGTACTCTGACGCAGGAACCTCGGCTCCAGTCCTTTAAGTATGTCTTTCAGGCTGACGGTGCCGACAAGGTTGTACTTCTCGTCAAACACCAGAATCGCCAGCGGCTGGACGCACTTCTCCCGCCCCAGCACTGATTTCTTGATTATCCCAACTGTCTGTTTGATCGTAAACCAGTAGGGGATATGGGGGAAATCAAAAACATCGATCATAACATCCTTTGCTGTTTTTCCATCTGCCATATAAACCTCCTTTTTTAGTTAAAGGGTTTGTAGAGTTTTAAGAGTTTATGGAGTTAACTCTTAAAACTCTATAACTCTTCCAACTCTTTGAACTCTCAACCTTTGAACTCTTTGAACTCTTAAGTTTTCCTTTCAAGCTCTATAAAAAATCTGAACCTCTCCGGTCTCTTGATCGAACGCATGTACATGATCTGGGACTCACCCGCATAAAAGTGCTGTTCAAGAAGCAGTGCAGGAGAACCCTCCTTCAGTCCGAGCAGTCTGCCCTCATCTTTGGTAAGGTAGGCTATCTCGATGTAATCAGTGACCCTGGTAATTTTGATCTTGAATTTGTATTCAAGAAGATCGAAGAGGGAATTGTTTTCTACGTCCTCCTTGAGGAGCAATGTGCACAAATGTCTCGGTATATAGGATTCCTGCAGCAAGACCGGTTCATTGTCCATCGAACGCAGCCTTTTGATATAAATAACATGTACGTTTTCAGCAATGCCGAGCTTCACGTCGAGGTCATCGGTAGGCATCAATACAGTTTGAGCGAGCACTGCAGTAGTAAAATTCACACCGGCTTCGAGCATGAGTTCCTTGAAACCTGTTGACATTGCCAGCCCTTCCGGGATGATCCTCTTGCATACGAAGGTCCCTTTTCCCTGCTGCCTTGTTAAGTACCCCTGCCTTACTAGATCGAGTATGGCAATCCTGACAGTCGCCTTGCTGACCTCATATTTCTTGCAGAGTTCTTCCTCTGTCGGTATCTGAGTGCCGACAGCCCATTCGCCCTTCTCAATTTTTTCTTTTAATAATTCAAAGAGTTGGACATAAAGCTTTTGAGATTTTTCTCTGTCGATAGGTTTTGGCATCTTAATTAGTCATAACATCATAATGAATTTAATAATTGATTATAATGTTATATACATTGAAATATCTTGTCAAGAAGTTTTTTTTAATAAAGTTATTAAGAAGCTTTTGGGAACTGATTTTGCCCCCTCACAGGAAAAGAGGGTGCAAGGGATAGTTAACTTAATAATGAAATAGTCCGCATTCAGTTGTTTTTATGAAATTAAGATAGTTCGGGTATAATTAAGCATGAAAAATATCTTCCGTGTGTTCCGAAGATCAAAGAAAAATGAAATTCAGCAGGGCAGCCTCCAGGAAGCCCTCAAGCGCAAATACGATACCTTCCAGAATCTCCTCAGGGAAAACAACAATGTCCTGGAGCTCATGGCGGACATGGAGGAGAAGCTTTCCGGTGAGTACCTGTTTGACAGGCAGTATATCAATACAAATGTAAAAGCAGTCTCCGACGGAGTATTAAAAATCATTAAATCCATCAACGAGCTTTCCGAAAATAAATATCAGACATTATATAAATGTCATGAAGACATTAACGAAAGGGTCCAAAAGCTCCTGTCACACAAACCGGTGATCCAGGTCAGTGATCTCGCGATACCTCTTGATAAGCTCAACAAGGAAATGACGAATGTAAGCGGCGGCAAGATGTCGCACCTTGGTGAGATAAAAAACCGGCTCAGCCTTCCAGCGCCGGATGGTTTCTCGATCAGTGCGTATGCCTATAAAAGGTTTATTGAACATAACAGGCTGGCAGAGAAAATAAATTCGTATCTCTCAGACGCGAACATAGAAAACATGGAAGCGCTCAATGAGATCAGTCGACAGATACAGCAGATAGTGATAGAGGCGGAGCTGCCGGAGGATTTGCGTGATGCCATTGATAAGGAAGTTGAAAGGTTAAGGTTGAAGGTTGAGAATCCCCCTCTCCCTAACCCTCTCCCGCCAGGGGAGAGGGGACCAGTTATTTCCCCTCCCTTGAGGGGAGGGGATGAAGGGGAGGGTGTACTTCCAGCATTCCGCGTCTCCGTCCGCAGCAGCGCAATTCGTGAAGACGGGGAATTCAGCTTCGCGGGCCAGTATTCCACATTTTTAAATGTGCCGGAAGATTTAATCATTCAGAAATATAAGGAAGTGGTTGCAAGCCTCTTTACCCCGCGTGCGATCTTTTACTACAAGACAAAGGGCTTTTGCGAGGAAGACATGGTGATGTCCGTTGGGGTACTGAATATGATAGACGCAAAGTCCGGCGGAGTTATATATACGAAAGACCCTAACAATCCGGAAAGCGGTGTTGTACTCATCAATGCCGTATGGGGACTTGGAACGTCTGTAGTTGATGGGACGGAGATGCCGAATTTCTATTCCGTCGCGCGAGAAACCGGAGCTATTGCAGAGAGACAAATCCCCGAGCAGCAGAATATGGCGGTATGTACTCATGAAGGAGACATTCAAGACGTCATAGTCCCTGATGAGCTTAAAAACAGACCGTGTCTGACGGATGATCAAATAACGATGCTCTTTAATTATGCCATTGCTCTGGAAAGGCATTACGGAAGTCCGCAGGACATTGAATGGGCCATTGACCACTACAACCGGATTTTTATCCTGCAGAGCAGGCCGTTAAGAATGCTGAAGGTTGAAACTCCAACAGTGACAGTTCCGAGGCGGCTTGAGAAATACAATATAATACTCGACAAAGGCGTTATCGCATGTAAGGGAATAGGCTGCGGAAAGGCCTTTGTCCTTAAAGACCACGATGACCTTGAGCATTTCCCTGAAGGCGCTGTGCTCGTGGCAAGGCATACCTCCCCGAAATTTGTGACCGTAATGAACAAGGCGGCCGCGATCATTACCGATGTAGGCAGCGCAACAGGGCACATGGCTTCGCTTTCGAGAGAATACCAGGTGCCGACGATCCTCGACACGGAGAAAGCAACACGCATTATTAAAGAAGGGCAGGAGCTGACGGTTGACGCTTTTAATTGCAATGTTTATGAAGGCAGGGTCGAAGAGCTGGTAAGTTTAGACTTGAACGTCCACCGCTCAACTTTTAAGGACACCCATTTATTGCAAACACTGGAAAAGGTCCTTAAGCTGATCGTCCCTCTGAATCTGATCGACCCTGACAAGCCAAACTTCAAACCCGAATTCTGCGGGACGCTTCACGATATCACAAGATTCACCCATGAAATGGCGATGGCCGAAATATTCAGGACAAGGGAAGGAGAGCACATTGAAAGCCTTGAAGACCTTTTGTCTTTTGTCGCCTTTGCGGAGTCGGACAATGCAAAGAGGATTGGAGAACAGACAATCATTCTGAAGGCCGGAATTCCGATGGACGCCCGCCTATTGAATATCGATGGCGGCGTCAGGAAGCATGACCTGAAAAAGGCGACGCCGGAAGACATAACCTCCGTGCCCTTTTCAGCCTTTCTCAAGGGGATGATGAACATGAAATGGCCGGAGCCGAGGCCGGTGGACGCCAAAGGGTTTTTCGGAATGGTGGCAAATACGGCAGCCACGCAGGAGGAAGAGCTGCTCAAGATGGGGGGCCGGAGTTACGCGATCATATCGCAGAACTATATGAATTTCAGCATAAGGCTCGGGTATCACTTTTCCCTGGTCGAAGCTTATGCCGGAGACAATCTGAACGACAATTACATTAAGTTCTTCTTCAAGGGAGGAGGCGCTGCCTCTGACAGGAGATTGAGAAGGGTCAGGCTGATAACCGAGATCATCAAAGAAATCGATTTCAGGGTAAAGGTTACAGGCGACGTAATAAACGCGATTCTCACCAAGTACAATATTGCCGATTTAGAAAAAAGGTTAATGGTGATGGGCAAGCTGACGGCCTATACCAAACAGCTCGACATGGTCATGTACAATGACGCGATCACGGACATGTTCATCGAGGACTTTATCAGGGACCATGTAAAGCTGGGCTGATTATTTTTTAAATGTATAATGTACCGTCTCCCCTAAACATATGCGTACAGAAAGGGATCACAGGTTATGACAGACTCAGTCGGAAAAAATAATTATACGTTTTACATGCCGGGTGAAGAGCGTATCTTCTTTAAGTATCTCCACGGGATTGTATTTGCATTTCTGCTGCTGTTTGGAGCGCTGGAGGTTTTTATCACAAAGGTAGCAACCGCGGATGCTGTCTTTAACGCTCTTGTTTTGGTATTACCGGTCTATGGCGTGGTCCTGGCATTCAGAAAACGGTTTGCAAGCGAGGTGACTCTTGATTTTAATTCCCGGAAGGTCCGCTTTTTATTCCAGGATGAGAGAGGCGCGATTCTGAGAGATTTTCAGGAGATCAGTAAGGTCAATTTCGGATTCTATCTCACCTTTGTAATGAATGATGCAAGGGTAATGGTCAAACGGCCGGGTAATAAGAAGGAAATATTTCTATTGCTCAATCCCGTCTTTAAGGTTGACCGCGGTATTTTGTCGATAAACTAAAATACCGCAGGACTGACAATCCTGAGCGATATCTGTCTTCCAATCTTGCAGCAACAAACAATCAGAAGTGTTCTGCAGTTGTTCTTTTCTGAATGGCCTTCAGTATAATATCACTTAATTTGAAATATTATTAATTACCCCGCAAACACAAGGACAGGGAGTTTGTGAATGAAGAATATGGCAGCGATTTTTCCGTTTGTTCAGTGGACAAAAAATTATAAGAAAGAAAACCTCCTGCCTGATCTGCTTGCAGGCATTACCGTTGCCGTGGTCCTGATACCGCAATCGATGTCATATGCCATGATTGCGGGCATAAGTCCGATATACGGGCTTTACGCCGGGGCCATACCGCCGATCATCGCGGCTTTATGGGGACGGACGTCCCTTCTTGCAACCGGCCCTGTGGCGATGGTGAGCCTTTTGACGTATTCGGCCATCCTGCCGTTTGTGAAACCTGGGACACACGAATTCATAGGTATGGCCATTATGCTTGCCTTCCTTGTCGGTGTCTGTCAATTGCTGATGGGCGTATTCAGGCTCGGCTTTATCATGAGGTTCGTATCTCATCCCGTGATAATAGGCTTTACCAATGCGGCGGCGATCATAATCGGCCTGACGCAGTTGAAGCACCTCCTCGGCATAGAGCTTAAAGACAGTGAGTTTATTCTTCCCATCATTATTGAGACTGCTGAGAAGATTACAAAGGTCAATCCATATTCACTTGGTATCGGGGCAGCCGCGTTTTTGATAATAGCGCTGGGAAAAAGGATACACAAGTATTTTCCCGGCGCGATGGTGGCCACAACCGTCACCATCCTCCTTTGTTATTTTATGGATCTGAATAAAATGGGTGTGAAGATCATCGGAGATATGCCCGAGGGGCTTCCGCGATTTTCATTGCCGTTTAAAGAATTGTTTGATGTCTCACAATCAACGAGCGCGTCAGGTCTGCCTGTCATGATGATCACTCTGACGAATATCGAGAATGTCCTGCGCCTCATTGGTCCCGCCGTCATAATCTCGGTGATCGGTTTTATGGAGGCGTTCGCAGTTTCCAAAGCGGTTGTAGAAAAGACCAAAGAGCAGACAGACGTCAATCAGGACCTGATAGGGCAGGGCGCTGCCAACCTCGCGGGTTCGTTCTTTATGTCATATCCGGTCAGCGGTTCTTTTTCAAGGACAGCGGTCAACCTGGAGACAGGCGGCAGGACAGGGCTTACAAATATCTTCTCAGGTCTGCTCGTGATGGCGACACTGCTTTTCTTCACAAAGGCTTTTTATTTCCTGCCCAAGGCGACGCTCGCGGTGATAGTTATGTCCGCTGTTGCGGGGCTTGTGCATCCGAAGCAGTTCATTGCCCTTTTCAACACCAGCAGGAATGACGCCATCGTCGCTTCCACGACTTTTGTTTTCGCCCTGATCACCAAACCTGATTACGCCCTCTTTATCGGCATTGCGCTTGCGCTCCTTCTTTTCCTCTGGGAATCGATGACCCCGCGCATCGTTGTGCTGACGAGAGACCAGCGGTCCGAGATATTTGTCAATGCAGAGACGACAAAAAAACCCGTCTGCCCGCAGATACTCTATATACTCCCGGACTTCTCCATCTACTTTGCGAACGCCGAATTCGTGAGAGAACAGATAATGCAGAAGGTGAGAGAAAAGAAGGACTGCTTGAAATATGTGCTTATGGACATGGAGATGGTGAACAAGATAGATACGACCGGTGTTGATGAATTGAAAAATCTTGTTGAAGATATGAATAAAGAAGGGGTGGCCCTGGCGCTTGCTAATGTAAAGACCCCTGTCAATGAGGTGCTTCAGTCATCGGATTTCATGGACCTGCTGGAGCTGAACAAGGCCGTTGCTTCAAAATCAGAGGCGATCACGCTGCTTTTCAACAGGATAGATTATAAATATTGTAAAGAAAAATGCCCTCACACCGTCTTCTGGGAATGCGAGACGGTGAAATAGTTTATTCCCCCTTCAGCACCCGCCATAGGCTTGTGCGGGAGATACCCAAAAGCTCCGCTGCCCTGGATTTATTTCCACCGGCTACTTCCAGGACCTTCTCCGCGTAATCCTTGTTGATCTCGTTTATGGTCTTTATACGGTTAGGGTCAATGGCTTCGACATGAAAAAGCTTGATGCTCTGAGGGAGATTTTCAGGCTGGATGCGGTCTGTCTTCTCAAGTATCACGGCCCGTTCAATGATATTTTCAAGTTCTCTTACATTACCCGGAAACATGTATGACATGAGCAGGGCCATAGCTTCTTTTGTAAAACCGGTGACTTTTCTGTTTTCTTTTTTTGCGTAATGAAATAAAAAGAACTTGACCAGCGCGCCGAGGTCTTCCCTCCTTTCACGCAGCGGGGGGATATGGATGTCCATGACATTCAACCTGTAATAAAGGTCCTCCCTGAATTTACCGTCTGATACAAGGGTGTTTATGTTCTGGTTAGTGGCCGCGATGATCCTGACGTCGACCCTGACGGGCTTTGTGCCCCCGACCCGGAAGAATTCCCTGTCCTCAATTGCCTTGAGTAATTTGGCCTGAAGGTTAGGGGACATTTCCGCTATTTCATCCATAAACAGCGTGCCGCTGTCCGCGATTTCCATCAAGCCCTTCTTTGCAGCAACCGCCCCTGTGAAGGAGCCCCTTTCATGACCGAACAGTTCGCTCGCAAGAAGCTCTTCCGTAAATGTGGCGCAGTTCAGCCCCATAAAGGATTTCTCTTTTCTAAGGCCTGTGTTATGGATGAGCTTTGCCACCAGCCCTTTGCCGACACCGCTTTCACCGGTAATCAGCACATTACAGTCCGAATTCGCTATGCTGTTTATGATTTCAACGACCCTCTTCATCGACCGGCTTCGGGCGACAAAAGGGAGACCGCCGACCGTTTCGGTCTTTTCAGAGTATAACGACGAGGAATTCAGTGAGATCCTGAGGGCCAGGTTCTCTTTTTCAAGTCTTTTTTTTTCCAGAATCTTTTCGATCTTTACGTTCAGTTCGTCGATGTTGAAAGGTTTTGTTATGTAGTCAGTCGCCCCCTGCTTCATCGCATTGACCGCGGATTCAATACTGCCGAAACCTGTTATGATAATCACGTCAATATCCGGGTAAGCCTCTTTTACTTTGGAAAGCAGGGTTATGCCGTCCATCTTCGGCATCTTTATGTCTGCGATAAGGATATCGATAGTTTCTTTCTGTATCCACTCCCATGCGTCAAGGCCGTTGTCTACGCAGGTGACAGTATAACCGGAGTTTTTCAGGGCGTAGCTCAGATGTCTTGAAGTTATTTCCTCGTCTTCGGCAATCAGTATCTTTATAATCATTATTTATTTACGCAAATTCTTTCTGCCGGGGTAACGTTATTGTAAATGTCGTCCCTTTATCAGGGGCGCTCTGAACGGTGATATCCCCGTTATGCTTTTTAATTATACTATAAACTATTGCGAGTCCCAACCCCGTGCCTTTTTCTTTTGTCGTAAAAAACGGGTCGAATATCCTTGATATGACATCGGGTGGTATCCCTGCGCCGGTGTCCGAAACGTCGATACTTACCAAGCCGTCTTTTTTAGCGATGGTAATATTCAGGGAGCCTTCACCTCGCATGGAGTCGATGGCATTGCTTATTATATTTATGAAGACCTGTTCAAGCAGCAGACTGTCGGCAAATATCTCAATGTCCTCAGCGGTCGAGATATCGAGTTTATAATTTACCTTAGA